>VGRJ01000084.1 GCA_016875405.1 Deltaproteobacteria bacterium
CGGCTACGTCGATGTCGTCTGCGGTCGTAATGAGGAGCTGCTGGGCCTCCCCCGGCGTGAGCGGGGGCGCGAGGTTGTACTTCAGCGAGGCGCTCATCAAGAGGCCGCTGATGCCGCTCAGCTGGCCCACCGCACCGCTCGAACAAGAGCGGCTCGACGCGCTGAGGAGGTTCTGCCCGCCGTAGTTCGTGCAGGTGTTGAAATCGAGGAACGTCTCGACGTTGGTGATGCTGTCGTCGGGCGCGTACTGAATCGCGTGGACCGGCAGCGTGTGGTTCGCCGTGGTCGGCATGTTGTGGTGACGCGCGTTCTCGTCGGCCATGCTCGCGATCGTGAGGACGCCGTTCGCGTAGGCGTAGTCGAGCGCCGCCTGCGCGAAGCGATTCATGTTGATCGTGCCGAGGGCCGACTGCACGACACGCGCGCCGTTGTCGGTCGCGTAAACGACGGCTTGCGCGAAGGCGTTGACGTCGGCGATGAAGCTGTCGCCCACCCGCATGGGGATGTAACGACACTCCTGACACCCACCGGCCTCTCCGATGCCGTTGTTGGCGGTCGACACCGAGTCGCGCGCCTCGCCGGTGCCGTGCCCGTAGTCGGTGTCGTCGTACGGGTCGTTGTCGTCCTTCATGAAATCCCAACCCGAGATGTCGTCGACGTACCCGTTATTGTCGTCGTCGATCTGGTCCGAGAAATTCAGAATGAGGTCGCCGGCGTCGAGCACCCCGTTGCGATTCAAATCGCCAAGCGGTCGCCCCTCGGTGGGAGGAGGCTTGAGGTTCGGGCTATCGGCGTAGTCCGAGACGCTGAAGATCCCGTCGCCGTTGCAGTCGAAGCCCGCGAGCTCGCCCTCGCCGCCGCAGGCCTCGTTGTTCGCGAGTCTCGGCCGATGCTTGTCGAGCTCGGCGCGGTTCAGCCACGCGCGGTCGAGGAGATCTCGCTCCTTCCAACGAATTCCCGAGTCAGTGACCGCGATGACGACGCGATCGTCGCCGCGTGTGAAGCGCCACGCGAGGTCAATGCTCATGCCAGACGCCTTCTCATCGGGGCGCAGGGTCAGCTCGCCCTTCTGCGGGGGCACAAACGAGTAGTACTCCCACTGGCCGTCGCCGCCGTCGAGGTAGCTGTAGCCCGGATCGTTCGGCCAGTTCTCGGGCTTCGCCATGTCGTCCGCCGTGAACGACTCCTTTGGCGGCCACTCGGCGGTCGAGTCGGTGGCGGTCATGAGGCCGGTAGCGGCGACGAGCAGGGTGAAGCCGGTGCGAGAGCGTAGGGTGCGCAAGATGTCCTCCGAGAAGTGGGCGAAGGCTAGCACGGAAATTCGAGTTACCATGCGGGCGTGGCCGATTCCGTCGAGGAGGTTCGCGCGCGCCTTCGCTCGGTGCCGAAGGTCGACGCGCTCGCGCAAGACGCAGGGCTCGCTCTGCATCGGCGCCGCTTCGGCGAGGCCGCCACGACGCGGGCCGCGAGAGAGGTCGCGGCGAGGATCCGCAACGGAATCCTCGAGGGCGGTGTGGCGCCGTCTCACGCCGAGGCCGTCGCAACGGTCGCGCAGGTGCTCGATGCGCTCGCGACCGCGAGGCTACGCCGCGTCATCAACGCGACCGGCGTGGTGCTGCACACGAACCTCGGTCGGGCTCCGCTGTCCGAGGCAGCGGTGTCGGCGGCCGCCGAGGCGGGGCGCGGCTACGAGGCGCTCGAGCTCGATCTGGGGACAGGAGGGCGTGGGGCACGCGCGGGCTACCTCGAGCGCACGCTCGCCGAGCTGTGCGGTGCTGAGGCTTCCCTCGTCGTGAACAACAACGCGGCGGCGATGCTGCTCGCGCTGACTGCGCTCGCTGCTGGCAAGGGCGTCGTCGTGTCGCGGGGCGAGCTGGTCGAAATCGGCGGCGGATTTCGGATCCCCGAGGTGCTGCAGCGCTCGGGCGCGCGGATGATCGAGGTCGGCACGACGAACCGCACGCGGCTCTCGGACTATCAGCGAGCGCTCGACGAGCACCGCGACGTCGGTGCGATCTTGAGCGTTCACCCAGGAAACTTTCGGATCACCGGGTTTACCGAGCACCCGCGGCTCGATGCGCTCGCGCGGCTCGCAGACGAGCGTGGCGTTTGGTTGGTCGATGACCTCGGCGGCGGGGCGCTCGTCGATCTTTCAGAGCTCGCAGGGCTCGCGGGTGAACCGGTGGTGCGTGACCGCGTAGCTGCCGGTGCGCACGTCGTCTGTTTCAGCTGCGACAAGGTGCTCGGCGGCCCACAGGGCGGAGCGCTTGTCGGTCGTGAGGACGCCCTCCTCACCATTCGCCGCGACCCGCTCGCTCGGGCGCTGCGTCTCGGCTCGCTGCCTGCCGCGGCGCTCGAGGCGACGCTCGATCACTACCGCTTGGGCGAGCTCGATGCGATCCCGGCGCTCGCCATGATGCGTCGCCCCGTCGACGAGGTGCGCGCGCGGGTCGAGCGGTGGCGCGAGTGTCTCGTGCTCGAGGGCGCGGCGCTCACGATCGAGGACGTCGAGGGCCGAGTGGGAGGAGGGACCTTCGCCGAGGAGCCGGTGCCTTCGGTCGCCCTTGGCGTCAGGTCCGAGCAGCTGGGCGCGGATGAGGTCGCGCGCCGCCTTCGGAGCGGGCCGCTCCCGGTGCTCGTGCGCGTCGCGGAGGACCGGGTCCTCGTCGACGGTCGTACAGTGCTCGCGGGCGAGGACGACGCCGTACTCGAGGCGCTTCGACGAGCCTTTTCTCGGACGACTTAGCCTACGCGCGCCATCAGAGATCGAGCGTGTCCATCGGTGCGGGGATGAGCGGTCGCGGCAACCCGCGGTGCTCCAGCTTCTCGCTCAGGATGCGTTGCGGCCGCGGACCGCCGTGCACGAGCGCGATCTTCGACAGTGGCCCTCGAGCGTGACAGCGCGCGGCAAAATCCAGCAAATCCGACTGGTCGGCGTCCGCCGAAAAGCCGTTCAAGACGACGACTTCGGCGCGACGCTCGCGCTCGATGCCGAGGATCTTCACGCGCGACTGCTTCTCGACAAGCCTTCAGCCGATCGTGTGTTGTGCCTGGTACCCCACGATCAGAATGGTGTTGCGCGCGTCTTCGACGGTGGCTCTCAGGTGTTGGAGGATCCGTCCCGCCTTGCGCATGCCGCTTGCGGCGATGATGACGCACGGCGCGCCGGATGCGGAGACTTCCTTCGATTCCTCGAGCGACTCCACGCATTGAAGGTCGTTGAAATCGAGGGGCGACTCGCGGCCACGCAGGAACTTGTGGGTCTCGGCGTCGTAGCACTCCGGGTGCAACTTGAAGACGTCGGTAATCTTCGCCGTGAGCGGCGAGTCTACGAAGACGGGGAGCTTCGCGGGGAGTCCCCCCTTTTTTCAGCTTGCGGATGGCGAGGACGAGCTCTTGCGCCCGCTCGCGGGCAAAGGAGGGCATGATGACCTTGGCGCCGCGCTCGTACGTTCGCGTGATCACGGACGCGAGGTCGGCGTCCATCTTGGCGATCGAGTCATGCAAGCGGTCGCCGTAAGCGCTCTCGGTGATGAGCACGTCGGCGCCCTCGGGGACCTCGGGGGCCTCCTAGATCGGCATGTCGCGCCGCCGGAGATCTCCCGTGAACGCGAGGCGACGCGGGTCGGGTCCAGCCTTCAAGTCGAGCACCGTGATGGCGCTCCCGAGGACGTGACCCGCGTCGCGAAAGGTGAGGGCGATCTTTGGGGTGAGGTAGCTCTTTAAGCCGTAGGGGACGGAGTGAAACATCCCGAGCGTGCGGAGCACATCGGCCTCGTCGTAGAGCGGCTCGACGAGGTCGAAGCCCTCGCGCTCGGCGTGGCGATTGAGGTGGCGAGCATCTTGCTCCTGGATGAGCGCTGCGTCCTGGAGCATCGCCGTCGCGAGGTCGCGCGTCGCTGGGGTCGCGTCGATCGGGCCGCGGTTTCCGGCCCGCACCAACATCGGCAGCGCGCCGGAGTGATTGATGTGAGCGTGCGATAGGACGATCGCGACCACGTCCATCACCAGGAGCCGGAGGTCGCGATTCCGTTCGCACGCCTCGCGTCGCCTGCCCTGGAAGAGGCCGCAGTCGGACAGCACCGAGCCCGCGCCCGTGCGCACGAGGTTCATCGACCCGGCGACCGTCTGCGCCGCTCCGATGAACTGGACATCCAAGCCGTCGAGCTTACTTCGCTGCTCGAGCCTGTCGAACGCGCGACGTGGTGCGTCGCCGAGGTGGACGCCGCTCTGCTGTTGACGCTCGCGGCGCATCGTTCGACAAGGTCGCGGAGCCCCGGCCTGACAGGTGTCGTGGTCTTCGCTGCATGATCGAGCTCTCCGTCGTCTGCCTCGTGTCCGTCGTCGCGTTCGCGCTCGCTTTTGTCGGGGCGCGCGCGCTGCTCTCGCGACCGCTGGACGACGACGCCCTCGTGAGCGCAGGCCGGACGCTCGGAGGCGGGGTCGCGCGCTTCGTGCGGCGACAGCATGTCGTCGTGGCGGCGCTGGCTGCCGTCGTCGTGGCGACGCTCGTGGTCACGTACGGGGTCGCCTACCAGGCCGGCACTGGTGCCGCGGCGTCGCATCGCGTCCGCGGGCTCTCGCTCGCGCTCGGTTTTGTGGTCGGCGCGGGGCTCACGCTTTTCGTGTCGTGGGTCGCGAGCGCTGTTGGAGTCGCGGCGGTCTCGCGCGCCGCGAGCTCGGGGCGCCGTTCTCTAGACGAGTCGCTGTCGGTCGGGCTGCGCATCGCGAGCCTCCCTTCGCTCGTGGCCCAGGCGCTCGGCTGCTTTGCGCTCGGGGCGGGCGCGCTCGCGCTCTATGCATTCTCGGGCGGGCTGCGGGGCGACAGGTCTCGTGCGCTCGCGGCGCTGGTCGAGGCTCCCGGAGCATTCGTCGGCGTCGCCCTCGGCGGCGCGGTCGTCGGGGCGCTCACGACGCTCGCGGGCACGATGTTCGGACGAACGGCTGATTTCGGTGCGGACGTCGCGGGGCAGCTCGAGGGCGGCCTACCCGAAGACTCCGTTCGAAACCCAGCGACACTCGCGGATCTTGTCGGCGATCAAGTCGGAGACGCGGTCGCCGTGGGTTCTGGCGCGCTCCGATCGATGCTCGTCGAGGTCGTGGTCGCGATGCTGGTGGCGGTGCGAGTGTTCCGCGAGGAGCCGAGCTTCCCAAGCTTCACGGCGCTGGTGTTCTGCCCGCTCGTGCTCCGCGCGACGGCTGCGCTCGCGGGTTGGGTCGGGGTCGTCGTGGTCCGGACCGATGACACCGAGACCCCGCTCGTGGCGCTCCGTCGTGGTCTCTTCGTCTCGGGGCTGCTCGTCGCGGTCGCCGGCATCGGTACGGCGACCTGGCTGCTCGGCGGGCATGCTCGCGCGTTCGGCGGGTGCGTGGCGCTCGGCGTCGTGAGTAGCGTCGCGATGTTCCTCGTCGCGGAGCGCTTCGGCGAGGCCCGCACCGAGCGCGTCGGCTCGATGGTCGAGTCTGCTCGTCGTGGACCGTCGCTCTTCGTGTTGCGCGGCTATCTTCACGGTGTCGATCAGTCCCTCGCGACGCTGCTCATCGTCGCGCTCGGGTCGCTCGCTGCCCATCGCCTCGGTGTCGCGACTGGTCTTCGGGGTGGTCCTCTCCTGGCGCTCGCGCTCTTCATGTCCGGCATGCGCGCCAGCGCGGGGATGCTGCGTGCGATGGCGGCGCTCGGTACGGCCTCCGACGGCGCTTCCGGGCTGCTCGCGGTGACCCTCGCCGGGGAGCGCCCCGACGTGCAGGCGCGAGCGCGCACGCTCGCCGGCGCGGGCGCCATCGCCAGGACGTGTCTGCGTGCGTCGGATGCGGTGACCGCCGTACTCGTTGCGGGATTGGTGGTCGTTTTGGTGCATGGCGGCGCCGCTTCGAGTCCTACACCACCGAGCGGCGATGCGTGGCTCGCGTGGGTGCTCGGCTCGCTCGCCGGTTGCGGCCTCGTGCTCGTCTTCGGCCGGGTCGTCCTCGGCGGGCTCGTGACCTCGTGTCGCGAGCTCGTCGATGAGCTAGGGTACATGCTTCGCGAAGATTGGGGAGGCGAGCGCGGCGACAGAGGGGGCGGGGCGCTTACCGGCGGCGAGTTCTCCGCGGTCCATGACGCTTGCGTCGAGACCGTCTCGAGGAGCGCGCTCCGCCGCACGCTCGCCCCCGCCGCCGTCGGGTTGCTTTCGCCGCTCGCCTTCGGACTCGTCTTGCGTCTGTGCGCGACCGGGGATAGTGTCCGCTCGTCAGCCGAGGCGTTCGTGGCGTTCGTCAGCGTCGCCACCATCGCCGGGGGACTCGGCTCGCTTCTCCTCGCCAATGCGGGAAGCGCCTGGGACACTGCCAAGAGGTACATCGAGGCCGGTACGCGCGGTGGACGGGTTGAACGTCTTCGAGCTTACTGGCACGCCGGCTCGCAGGAGTTCGTCGCACCGCTCGATCAAGTCGAAGCGAGTGCGTCGAGCCAGACCGCGCTGAATCCAGCCTACGCCGCCGCGATCGTCGGCGATGCGTTGGGGGATCCCCTTCGGGGAGCGGTCGCCCCCGCGATTTTGGCGATCCTCGAGACCCTCGCCTTGTACGCACTGGCGCTCCACCCACTCTTCTTCTGATGCCTCGCGTCCGCGGGGCGATTTCGTAGCGCTCCGATGGCCGAACCGATCTCCGACGCACTCACGACGCTCAGCGACCGCGGACTTCGCCGATTGCTCGGCGCTCGCACCTTTCTTCGAGGGCTCGAGTACTTCCGCCGACGTGTCGTCGACGACGTCTTGATCGAGGGCAACTCCGCGAGCGCCTCGGTGCGTGGGAGTGAGCCGGTTCCTTTTGCGGTAAAGATCGATCTGTCTTCCGACGGAATCCAGTCGTCGTGCAGCTGCCCGGTGTTCGCAAAGACCTTGCAGCACTGCAAGCACGTCGCCGCGGTGCTCATCTCGGTGCGCGATCGCGCTCGCGCCGAGCAGGGTCGTGTCCCCGGGACACCGCAACCGCCCGTCGCCGTCCACCCGGCGTTCGCGCCGCGCCCGGCGGAAGGGCGCGCGGTCGTCGCGAGCCACTCGACGGCGCCGGCGGCTGCGGCTCCGGCTCGCCCCTCTGGGCTTGGCGGTCCGACTCCGCCGCTCACGGCGCACGCTGGCGGCGAGTCGAAGCGCGCGCGGCGCCGCCGGCAACGGCTGACGGCCGTGGCCCCCGCGGGAGCGAATCCGTCGTTCTCCGTCGAGCCCGAGACCCCGGCCGGCCACACGGGCATCGCGACCTGGCTCCCGCACGACGGGGTCCAAGCGCCTCACGCCATCGAGCTGCGCGTCCACGTGCGTCAGGGCGCGCTCACCGTCACGGTGTTCGACGCCGACGCTCGCGTGGCCGTGCTCCCGAGCGTGGCGCTCGCGTGGCAGAGCGTCGCTCCGACCGAGGACCGCGCCGCGCTTCGACTCCTCGCGCGCTTCGAGAGCGGGAACCCTCGGCATCCCGCGGTCGACATTCGCGGTGAGGACGTCGCCGAGCTCATGCCGCTCCTCCGCGGTCGGCGCGTACTGCTCGAGCCTGCGTTGAAGCAGCTGCGCTTCTCGGACGACGTGTTGCGCCCCCGCTTCGAGCTCGAGACCGTCGGTGGCGACTCGATCGTGGTCAAGGCCGTCTTCATTCGACAGGGGGACGAGCGTCGATTCACGCTGCTTCAGGGCGGCTGGTTCGAGGGGTGGCCATGCTGGCAGATCGACACTCAGGAGGGCATTGCCCGCGAGGTTGACCGGCGCGTGTCGCCTGCGGCCCTGAGGCGCCTCCTCAAATCCCCAACGATCGCGGAGCCGATGCGCGAACTCGCGCACGTGATCATGCAAGGGCTGCCGCGCATCGCTCTCGAGGTCGGCGCCGAGCTTCCCGATCTCGCGCAGATCGTCGATGTCGTCGACATGGAGCCCACGTTCCGCCTGCGCGCGGGCGGGACGCTCACCGAGGCGGTGCTGTCGCTGGTTGCGGCCTACGGTGACGAGGAGCTGCAGGTTCGCGCCGACGGCATCACGCCGCCCGTCATCGTGAAGCCTCCTGCCGAAGGGCAGAAGCGCGCGCGCTGCATCCGAGTCGACATCGCCGCTCAGCAGACTGCGGTCGCGAAGCTGCTCGCGTTGGGGCTCGCTGCCGACGAGATGGGGCAGCAGTTCATCGCGCGCGGTGACCGCGCCATGAAATTCTGGACCGATGGCCTCGGTGAGCTTCCCGAGACGTGGGACCTGTTCGTTCCGGAGGACCTCGTCGACACGCAGATCCGTGCGACGCCGCTCGGCGTGTTCGCGAAGGTCTCGAGCGGGGTCGACTGGCTCGACATGAAGCTGTCGTTCGGTTGCGACGGCATTGGGGTCGATCGCGAGGAGCTTCGCCGCTGCCTCGCCGAGGGCAAGAAGTACGTTCGCCTCGACGACGGCTCCTTCGCTGGCTTCGACCCCGACAAGATCAAGGCGATGCTCGATCGCGAGTGGGAGTTGCTTGCCGCGGCGGACAAGACCGGTCGCATCCCGCTCAACCAAGCTGGTCGCGTGCAGGAGCTGCTCTCGCACGTCGAGGAGACGAACGTCGCGTCGAAGGCGAAGAAGCTCTTCGAGAAGCTGGGGAACATCGACGCGATCGAGGTCACGAAGAAGCCTCGCCTGCTCAAGGCGAAGCTCCGCCCGTATCAGGAGGCTGGCCTCTCCTGGCTTCGGTTCGTGCACGACATGCGCTCCGGCGGCGTGCTCGCCGACGACATGGGCCTCGGGAAGACGCTTCAGACGCTGGCCCTCATGCTGAGCGTCAAGACGAAGGACGAGCCGTTCCGCGCGCTAATCGTTGCGCCGACGAGCGTCGTTCGAAACTGGGAGCGCGAGGTCGAGAAGTTCGCGCCGTCGCTCTCGGTCGGACTCTGGCACGGCAGCGATCGGCAAGACCGCAAGGAGTCCGTCGAGGCTTCGGACATCATGATCACGAGCTACGCGCTGTTGCGGCGCGACATCGACTACCTGCGCTCGCTCCGGTTCGAGTACGCCGTGCTCGATGAGGCGCAGCACATCAAGAACCCGATGAGCGCGACGTCGCAGGCGGCGAAGAAGCTCGGTGCGGAGCGCCGGCTCACGCTCACTGGAACGCCCATCGAGAATCGGCTCTCCGAGATCTGGTCGATCTTCGACTTCGTCTCTCCTGGGCTCCTCGGGCCGCTCGACAAGTTCGAGCAGCGTTTCGCGAGGCCAATCGAGCAGGGCGACTACAAGGCGGCGCAGCGCCTGCGCGCGGTCATCCACCCTTTCATCTTGCGCCGCACGAAGCTCGAGGTCGCGAAGGACCTCCCCGAGAAGATCGAGATGGATACCCTCTGCGAGCTCTCTGGCGACCAGCCGACGATCTACGCGCAGGTCGCGGCCGAGGTCCGCGCGCAGGTCCTCGGTGAGGTCGAGCGGGTCGGCCTGTCGAAGAGCCACATCCACATCCTCGCAGGCCTGACCAAGCTCCGTCAGGCCGCGTGCGATCCGCGTCTCCTCGGCTTGCCGCGCGAGTTCGGCAACGACGACTCCGGCAAGCTCGTAGCCCTCCGTGAGCTCCTTGAAAACGCCGTCGATGGTGGGCACAAGGTGCTGGTGTTCAGCCAGTTCACTTCGATGCTCCGCCTCATCGAGAGCGCGCTGAGGGAGGACCGGATCAAGTACGAGTACCTCGACGGCTCGACGAAGGATCGCGCGGAGCGCATCGAGCGCTTTCAGGAGGACCCGACCGTTTCGGTCTTCCTCATCAGCCTCAAGGCGGGTGGCACGGGCCTCAACCTGACCGCGGCCGACACCGTCGTCCACTTCGACCCTTGGTGGAACCCGGCCGTCGAGGCGCAGGCGACGGACCGCGCGCACCGCATTGGTCAGGAGCGCCCAGTGACCGTCTATCGCCTCATCGCAGGCGGTACGATCGAGGAGAAGATCCTTCAGCTCAAGGAGAAGAAGCGTGAGCTCGTCTCGAGCGTCCTCACCGAAGATGCGGGCGGGTCGAAGAAGCTCTCGCGTGAAGATCTCGAGGACCTGTTCAGCGTCGACTGAGCGTCGCGCGGCTCTCGGTCTCGTCGGGTCAGAGCGTGACGGGTAGGGCCTTGCCGTCTCCACCGACGCGCAGGCCTCGCAGCCCAGCGGGAGTCACGACGAGCAGCACCGCGAAGCGCTCCGCCGAGAGCATTCGCAGGTCGAGGATGGTGCTGCCGTCCACCACCTTCCCATGTTGCACCAGGTCATCGAACACGATCACGTCGGGGACGCCGGCGAGCTTGTCGAGCGCCCCGAGGCGCATGCGAAGCCCGCCCCGCTGACCTGACTGCCAGGCGACGAGAGCTTTCCCGTCGACGTTGCCAAGCGCGATGGGCGTCGACGAGGCGAGGCCAACCTCGCCCACGTAGAGCTCGCGTGTCGCCAGGGTCGTGACGCGACACTCCGTCGGGCTGCATTGCTGCCGCGACAGCGTCGCGTCGAGAGAAGCCTCGCCTGTGCCGCCCTCGACCTGAAGGAGGACCGCCTGGCCCGCGTGGCAATGCAGCGCAGCGCCGTACCGGGAGAGCTTCAACGGCGCGGTCCAGCTGCCCTTCGTGAAGAAGCTCAGGTACTCGTCACGCCCGAGACGCGCGCGCGCGACGGTGATGCCATTGCTTTGACATCCGTCAATTCGCGCTTCGCTCGAGCCGCTACGCTCGCTGCCAGCCTTCGGCAAGGCCCCGACCACCTCTAGCTTCGGGGACGGACCGACGAGCGAACTCGCGGCGAGCGACGTCTCCTTGCCATTCTGGACGATGGCGACGAGCTGGTCCCAGAGGATGCGCGCGTCTCTCTTCGGCTCGGCGACCTTGAGGGCTCCGAGCCCTACCGTCGTGGTCGTCACCGTGCCGCTCGTCACCTGGCGTAGCTCGAGGCCGCGCGCGCCCTCGAAGAGCAGGGTGGCGCGCCCGCCGGTCGTGGACTGAGCGCCGAGGGGGCTACCGTCCAGGAGCTTCGCGCCGGTCGAAGCGTACGCTGACTCGCCGCTCGCCACGAGTGGCTCGGCTCCGTCGTCGTGCGTTCCTAGGGGCCGAAGGCCTGGCTTTGCCGCTGCCAGCGCGCCCGCGACGGGAGCGCACCGCGCTGCGTCGGCGGTGATGGTGCAGACACGTCGCGTGTCGCCCTTGGCGTCGTCGATCACGAAGCGCACCTCTCCTCGCGAGGCGCTCTGGACATGGAGGTCCGTGAGCGAGATGGGCTTCTCGGTCAGCGCTCCGGATTTCGCGAGGGCGTCGACGTCGAGTGGCCTCGCGCGCTCAGGTGGTGGCGGCACGTCGCTGCGCGGCTCGAGGAGGATCCCCGCCTTCGCGGCCTCGGCGAAGGCGGCGTCGACCACGGCCGAAGCATCGCGCCAAAAGCCATCCTTTTGATCGAGCGCGCTCGCGAGGGCCTTGGCCGCATCGGCGAGCGGCTTGCCTTTGGTCTCCGCGATCGAGCTGTCTCCGATCGACTCGTGGAGCCCGTACCCGTACTTCGCGCAGCGATCCGGCCATGGCCCAGCCTTGTCAGCGGCGCGCGCGACCTCGAACTGGGTGAGCGCGGTGAGCTGCATTCTGCGCACCCGCAGGCTAGGAGCCTCGCCGGGTTGAGGTGCGTCCCCGAGGAGGCATTGGGTCAGCGAGGCATAGCTCTCGACGACGCGACGCGCGGCCTGCGCCTCGCGGTACTTCATGACGCCGAGGGCGGCGACAGCGATGACGACGGAGCCGATCCCGAGGCCGATGAACACCACGCGCTTGCGCTGCTGCGCCTGGTTGGCGAAGCCGAGAACGGTCTTCGACCCACCGAGGTAGATCTGCGTCTTGGCGCCGCTGTCCGTCTCGTTCCCCTTGAAGAAACCCATGACCGGAGCGTACCAACCTGCGCGCGAGAACACCACGTAGGCGACCGCGAAGAGTCGGCGGCGCGCTCTCTCAGAAGGTCACGTTCGGGACGTTGGGGCCCTTCACGCTTGCTGCAGGGGGCGCTTGCGGAGCTGGAGGAGGCGGGGGAGGGGACGGAGGCGCGCTGGCCTCTGCGACGCTCGACGCGCCCTTGGAAGGCCGAGGCTTCGATGCCGTGGCGATCGTCGCGTCCTCTGCGGCGTCGGCCTTGGAAACCTTCGAGCCACCATCGAGATCGATCGGCGAGGCCTCCGAGGAGGCGGCCGCGATCGCAGGATCTGCGGCCGTGTTGGCGCTGGCCGTGGGGGAGGTTGGCTGAGGATCCTGCGGCGGCGGAGGGAGCGACGGTCGCGCCGTCGGCTGTCCCGCGGGCTGTCCCTTGGTCGGGTCGGTGTCGAGGTTCAGGAGCCAGCCAACTCCGAGGCCAAGGCCGAACGACAGCAGCGACGCACCGACCAGGGTCGCGACGCGCGCGCTCCTGCCGACCTCGGTGCCATGCGGTAAATAGACCGTCTCGGCCGAGGAGGACGCCTCGCCGGTCGTCGCGCCGTCACCCTCCGGAGCACCGGTGGGCAAGGCTACCGTGCGGGTCCGCATCGTGCTCTCGTCCGGGTCGAACGGGTCGGTTGGTGGGATGAGGTCGCAGATCGCCTGGATCGCGTAGCGCGCGTGAGGCGGGCCAAACTCCCCGAGTCGCACGGCGAGATCCGCGACGTTCCCGAACCGGCGCTCGGGTCGCTTCTGGAGGCACCGCGTGAGGATTTCCTCGAGCCCGACGGGATAGCTCGGTCGTAGTTTTCGGAGCGGCGTGGGCTCGTCGCCCATGATCCGTCGGCAGACGGCCGTCGCAGAGTCGGCCGCAAAAGGTAGGGATTTCGTGAGCAGCTCGTAGAGCGTGACGCCGAGCGCCCAGATGTCGCTCCGCGAGTCGACGTTCGTCGACGAGAGCATCTGCTCCGGTGACATGTAGAACGGCGAGCCCATCACCGCGTGGGCTTTGGTCACGAGGGAGGGCTCGGCGAGTGAGTCGACCTCATGGCTTACCTTCGAGATGCCGAAGTCCAGCACCTTGATGCACGGTGACCCGTCGGTGCGGCGGGTGAGAAAGAGGTTCCCGGGTTTCAGATCCCGATGCACGACCCCGAGGAGGTGCGCCTCGGCGAGCGCGTGACACGCCTGCAGGATGTACTCGACCGCTCGCTCGACGGGCAGCGGCCCATCAGCCTTCAAGTGCTCGTCGAGATCCCTGCCCTGAAGGTACTCGAGCAGCATGTACGGCAAGCCGTCGTGCTGTCCGAACCCATAGATCCGCAGGGTGTGCTCGCTGTGGAGCATCGTCAGCGTCCGCTGCTCGCGCTCGAAGCGCTTGACGACCTCGGTGCGGCGCGAGTTCTCGGGGCGCAGCACCTTGATCGCGACGCGATGCCGCTGCTCGGTGTGCGCCGCGAGGGCGACATACGCCATGCCCCCTGCGCCGAGGACTCTCTCGACGACGTACCACCCCGCGATGAGGTCTCCGGCCTGGAGAGGGCAGCCCGCGTGCATGCCTCACCGCTCGACGTGGCGAAGCACGCCAATGAAGCTTGCGCGTCGAGACGCAGCCATCGACTGAGACGCGCCCACCGCGACGGCGGGCACGGCTCAGCCCTTCTTCTTCATCACGAGGAGATGATACTTGCCGAACTCGCTTTGACCGAGCGTGTAGAGCACCTCAATCAAGAGTCGGTAGGGCGTCGTCGCGTCGGCGATGATGATCGCCTCTGACGTCGCCGTCGGCTGGCCCTTCGCCGCGCGCACTGCCTTGTCGAGCTTTCGGGCGTTCTCGAGCCGGCGGGCGAGGGGCACGATGTACAGGTCGCTCGGCCCGCTGCGCTTGAACTGAGCGTCGAGGCCGGACGTCGCGAGCTGCTCGCGCGCCGGGAGCTTCACCACCGGGTCGGCGTCCTCGCCGAGCAGGATTGCCGACTTGGAAATGGTGAGAATGACGCCCTGATCGCTCGGCTCGCCGACGATGACCGAGCGGGCGAGCTTCATGTCGTCGTTTTCCTGAATCGCGGTGGCCGACGAGGCCATGCTCTGCAGGAGAAACACGAGGATGATCGTCATGAGATCGAGCATCGCCGTGATGTTCAGGTAGTCGACCTCCGGATCTTTCTTCTTCCTCCGGATCTCGCGGCGCAGCGCCGCCTTGAACTTCACAGTGCTCGCCTTCGGCGCTACCGCCTTCGGCATGAACGTGCCGCCACCGCGGGGTCCGCTGCCCTCGCCGGGCTCGGAGTCCGAATGCTGATCGTTATCACTCATCGTGCCACACCAAACGCCACGTCGGTGAAGAGGTCGCCCTCTGCATCGAGACGAAGCGCGTCGATGGCGTCGATCACCGATTGGTAATCGACGTCAGGGTTCGCCGTGATGGTGACTTGAGTTTCGGACGCGGCTCGCTCGTTCTTCTTCTTCAACTCTCGCGCGCAGCGGGTGAGCTCTTTCGAGTCGTACTTCCCGTCGACCTTCGGGACCGTGATCCCTTGGCCGAAAGTGTTGCAGCCCGTCGCGACGTTTCCGTCGGACGTCTTCAGCGAGACGCCCTCCGAGGTGATCAGCGCGGTCAAGTTGAGCGCCTTCGACTTCATCTCCTGCGTCGCGCGCCCCTGGCCGGGGCTCGGCAGCGACGGTGGGACGGTGTCGATGGTGGCCATGAACACGACCGAGAGCGTCGCCGTCACGAACACGATGATGTTCATGATGATGTCGAGGTAAGGCACGACGTTGAGCTCGCCGGCCTCTTCGCCGGGCGGCGCCTCTCTCGGCTGCGCGAGGCGCCGGATGCGCGAGCGCTGCGATGCGCTCAGCGGGATGTCCTTCGGGTTGGCCACGCTGGTGGTCCCTCTCGCGGGCGAGCGCTCAGCCCTTGGCGTTCAGGGTGAGGAGGTTGAAGACGCGCTCGCTGGTTGACTCGAGGTCGTGGACGATATGCTTGGCCTTGCTGTGGATGATCACGTGCGTGATCATGCAGAACACCGCGATCGAGAGGCCGAAGAAGGTGTTGTACATGGCCTCTGCGATACCGCCGGTGAGGAGGGCCTGCTTCTCCGCGGCCGAGAGGTTCGAGCCCGAGATGGCGCCGAACGCGCCGATGAGACCGAACACCGTGCCGACGAGGCCGATCAGCGTCGCGATGTTCGCGAGCGACCAGAGCGCGGGGATACGAGCCTCGACGGCAGGGCGGAGCTCGCCGAGCTTCTCGCTGAGGGCTGCGTCGATCTCGTCGGCGCCCTTGTTCGAGTGCGTCAGTCCTGCCTTCACGAGCTGCAGCATCGGGTAGTCGCTCGCTTCGCAGAGCTTGATGGCGCGGTCGATGTTCCCGTTGACGACGAGCTTCTTCACCTGCGCGAAGAACTCCCTCGAGTTCACGCGGTACTTGCTCGACTGGAAGGCGAACCGTTCGATCACGATGGTCACGACGATGACCGAGGTGACGACGTTCAAAAGCAGGAACGTAGGGTTGTGCTTGATCGCAGCCAACATGCCGGACTCACCCTCGGCCGCCAACATCAACAAGTGCTGCATCGCTCTCTGTCGCCTCTCGTCTTGGTTCGAGCCATCCGTGACCCACGGCGCGCGTTGGTGCGCCCCGAGCCAATCGCGGCCGACTATAGCCGCGGCGAGTTTCGATAGGCAAGCGACGAGAGGTGCTTGGGCGACGTTCGTCGGAGGGGGCGGGCGAGTCGGCTCGATGGTCACGCGCCGCGCGCCGACCGAGCTTTCCCGTCGTCGTGCGCCTCGAGTTCGCTTCTGGTTTACTGCGAAGCTAGAACATTTCAGCGTGGCTGCGTGATTGGGATCGGAATCGAACCCGAACGCGGACGTCTTGCGACTCTAAGCTTGACGAGGGGTTCGACGACTCGGCAGGATGGCGCCCATTGTCGAACAGGCCTCGCCGCAGAGCTCTGCGGAAAGGCATTCACGCGAGACGATTGGAGGCTCCGAGAGGCCCACGCGGCCCTAAACGGAGAGAGGAAAAGCGATGCACGAGTTGTGGACGAATTTTCAGCACGGCGGGAAGATGATGTGGGTGATCCTGCTGTTCATGGTGCTCGAGATCGGGTTCATCATCGAACGAGCCATCTACCTTTTCGGAGCTGGCGTTGACCGCGGTGCTTTCGGTGAGACGATGCAGAAGTGCATCCTCTCGGGCGACGTCGCCAAGGCGATCAAGGTGTGCTCGGCGCAGAACGCGCCCGTCGCGCGCATCGTCCAGGCTGGCCTCGTGAAGGTGAACCGCCCCGACGAAGAGGTTCAGGCGGCGATGGACGAGGCGGCGCTCACCGAGATGCCGCGCATCAATCAGCGCACCGGCTACCTCGCCCTGCTCGCCAACCTGTGCATGCTCGCGGGCCTGCTCGGCACCGTGTCGGGCCTCATCGAGGCGTTCGGCGCGGTCTCCGGCAAGTCGGTCGATCCGAGCCAGAAGGCGACCATCCTCGCGGCCGGTATCTCCGAGGCGATGAACTGCACGCAGTTCGGACTCCTCGCGGCCATCATCGGCCTCATCGGCTTCGCGATCCTCAACGGTCGCACGCAGAAGCTCGAGGACGACATCAACGCGCTCTCCGTTCGGGTCGTGAACCTCGTCGTGGCGAACCGCGAGAAGGTGAACGTCCAGGCGGCGGCCTGAGCGGCCTTAAGGCCGTTCGCGTGAGCCTGTTCCATCGGTGCGGCGGGGCTGGAAGGCCCCCCGCGCCCTCCACTGAAGCGAATCGGAACACTCCTCAAGGGACGAGGGAGAAGCCATGGGTGGCGTAGACGTCGGATCAAGCGGTGGCAAGCGTCAGATGAACATGGAGATCAACATGATCCCGTTCATCGACCTCCTGATGGTCACCATCATGTTCCTCCTCATTACGGCGGTCTGGGCCAACTTCTCGCGCATGAACGCGAACGCCCAGATCCCTGGCCCGCCGGATCCTACGAAGGAGATCGATCCGCAGACCCCAGAGAAGGTGCTCAACGTCCACGTGACGGACTCCGAGTTCAAGCTCGTGTGGAAGCAGGGCGCGACGGTAGTCAGCGAGACCACGGCCGAGCGCCCGAAGCAGGCTGGCACCGAGCTCCGCTACGACGACCTCGCGAAGAAGATCGCGGACGAGTGGAAGCAGCAGAGCAGTCACCAAGACAAGAGCGACAAGAAGCAGGACCAGGCGATCCTGCATGTCGACAACCGGCTTCCGTTCAAGGAAGTGATCGCCGTGCTCGACGCCATCTACGACTGCAAGCGCGAGATGATGGTCGACAACCAGGCGAAGGCGTTCCCCGCCTTCAACATGTCTTTCTCGGTCCGATGAGGTTGAGATGAGTGGCGGACGTATCAAGATGTTTCCGGATCATCGGCATCCGGACCCGCATGCCCACGCGATCCATAAGCCCGGTCGACGCCTGATGCACCATGTCCCGCTGCACTTCGTGCACAAGCGGGTCGCGGGTGGCGGTGGGCGCAACGTGAACGCGAACCTGAACCTGGTCGCGTTCATCGACTTCCTCATCGTGACCGTCATCTTCCTCCTGATGAGCTTCTCGGCGTCGGGCGAGATCACGGTCGACAAGAACATCAACCTCCCGAAGGCCGACAACGTCGACGACGTCATCGAGGCGCCAATGGTGTCCGTCAACGGCAATCAGGTGCTCGTCGATGGCTCTGCGGCTGGGTCGACCCGCGCGATCGAAGACCTCGGGCGCATGCAGAAGGTCGACGAGCTCTTCGACATTCTGAAGCGCAAGCGCGAGCTCTGGAAGAGCTTCCACCCGCAGAAGCCCTTCCCGGGCGTCTGCATCCTCCAAGTCGACGAGAACGTGTCGTCGCTCGTCGTGAAGAGCGTGTTCCAGACCGCGGCGTACGCGGGGTATCCGAACGTGAGCTTTATGGTGAAGAAGCGCGGTAAGACCTCGAACTGAGTCGGGGCGCTCCACGCGACTCGCAAGGGGCCGCCCGTTGTCGGGTGGCCTTTTTTTTTGCTGATGGGCTTCTCTCATGAGTGACTCGGGTCCTCCCGTATCGGGCTCCAGGCCAAAGGCGACCAGCGGTCTCCCGTCGCTGCAGCGCGCCCGAAAGGACCGCGGGGGCAACACCGCGATCTGGAATTGGTTGATCCCGCTCGTCGGGGTCGTCCTCCTCGGCTGGTGGCGCTACGACGCGCATCGGACGGGACAGCTCCGCGATGGGCTGCTGGCTCGGCAGCGGGAGGTCGCCAAGCGGCTCGCTCCGCAGTGGCTCCCCATGCGGGACAAGGTCGAGGCGTGGACGCGCGAGTGCGCTGCGGCCGACTTCAAGGAGACGCCGAACCCGACCCTCGCGGCGACCTGGGACTTTCGTGCGCTTCCCGGGCTTTATCTGCGCCTCGGCAAGAAGCGCGCGGACACGGTCGAGTCGATCCGCAAGGCCGCGACGGCGTCGCTCCACGACGGCTTCTCCGCCTGCCTCTTTACCGCGTCGAACGGGAGCCCCGTCGCCGGTGCGCGCTGCGAGAACACCCAGGATTGTGCGGCGGGTGAGCTCTGCAACGAGTTCAACCAGTGCGCGACGCCCTCGCAGCCCTACAACCTACGCCTCGCCTACCGCGCGACCCGCGTCCTCGATGACGCGTGGCTCACCGAGTTGCAGGCTACGCGCGGTGAGCTTCAGCTTCGTGGGGCCTGGTCATCGTTCGATTCGATCGAGAAGTACGACTTGCCGATCGCGACCGAGCTGCTCGCCAAGGCCGCTTATTTCCTCGTGGTCGTCGACGAGCCGGTCGAGGGGAGCGAGCCCAAGGCGACGCCCGAGCCGAACGAGGAGGCGACGGAGGACCGCTCGATCCCTGATGGTCCTCACTGGGCCCGTGTGTGCTTGCACCGCTTCGACGGTGCGGCGCGAGTCCTCGCGCTCCGAAAGGAGGCGTCGGGGGACCTTCGTGGCGCCAAGCCTCAGAGCGACGCGACGCGCCTTGCACAGCAGCGGCAGGCGAACGGGTGCTCCCTCGCGCTCGAGGTACGTGAGGCCATCGGCGCGCCTGCGGGCGGTGCCCTGCCCCCGAAGTGAGCACGCCCCTCGTCTTTGGGCATCGCGATGCCGCACGACTGCGCCCGTCGAGGTGCTGAAGCCACGGTGCAGCTCGCCTCAACGACGGCCGCTGCTTCGTCGTCGGGTCGTCGCGGCAGGCTCAGCGATCGTGCGCTGCGTCGACGCGGGCGCATCGCCGACATCTCCTCGGCGACGTTGAACTCGGCTCACCGCCGGATCGGAGTCTGGGGCTGCACTGGCGGGAGGCGTCGCCTGCGCATCCATTGCAGCCTCGACGAGCGCGACGAGCTCTTCGAACTGGGCATCGGCCTGCAAGGCCGACTCGGTGGTGAGCGGAGTGACCGAGAGCCTGACGCGGCGTAACTTGAGGCGCTCGCAGCGGGCGCGGCTGTGACCCCGTCGATCGAACGTGCGCTCGGCTTCACGGAGGGCTGCCAAGAGCCCGCCGCGCCCAAGAGCCATCGGGGGGAGCTCGAACTCTTGCTCCACCTTGGGCAGTTCGACCTCGCCTCGCGCGACGAGCGTGGCGAGCGCCGCGGTCAGAGACTCCTCGATGGCGAGGAGGTCGGGCTGCGACTGCAGCGGCGTGAAGGTCGCGGTGCGGCCCTCGGGATCCAGCATGAGCAGCGCCGCTCCGCCGCATGCGCCGGCGTCGGCCAGCACACGCTCGAGGCGAGGACGAGCGACCCTCGTCGTGGCGGTCGCGACGAGGTAGCCGAGGCTCTCGAGCGAGAGCGTTATGGTGGGCTCTCTGCGAGCGTCTTCTTCGATCGGGAGCTCGCCTCGCATGTAGCGGACGAGGAGCTGACGGGTCGCACGAAGCGAGGCGCGTCGAATGGTGGCGTCATCGACGAAGATGTCGTCGACGTGATTGGAGTGGGCGACGCGCTCGCCGATCCCATCGATCATCACGGCGATCGCCTCGTCGGCATCGCCGTCGCCGAAGCTCTCGTCCGTGATCTGGGCGAACGCGTGCGCGGCCATGAGGTATGGCGTCACGCTCGAGAGCAGCGGAGCGATCGCGCTTGCGAGCTCGTCACGAAGCATGTCGTGCGACGCTCCGGCGACGCGCAGCAGTTGCTTCGCGACGAGCGCGTGCACCACGTGATCGGCGAGGAGCCGGTCGAGTGTGAGCCTCGTGCTGCTTGCGTGAATGACGCTCATCGACGTGTGGTGAAGTCCGGTCGCGTGGCGCGCGCTCTCGGCACGACCCAACGCTACACGTTCTGACTCGTGTGTCACCTGGTGCGCGACTCGTCTCGCGAGCGCGGCGCCGAGACGTTGACACGGAGTCGCGGAGTTGATTTCCTCCCGCGCCCTCGACGTCTCCGCGCGCGCGTTCGAAGCCGTCGCGGAGGTGTGCGCCGACGGAAGGTTGAGCGCCTTGACCTTCGGAGATTAGAACGAGCCGCCGAGTCCGATGCCAACGCCTGCGGGGCTCAGCAACGGTCGGACGTGGAGCGCATCGCGCGCGGCCGAGGGCGTGCTCGCCGGGGACGCGATCACCAGCGTGAGCCCTGCGGCCGCCGTCGCGACGCCGACGATCCAGCCGACGTCGCCTCCCAGCGCCATCGCGTTCGAGCGCTCGATGGCGTCGCGCTCCGTCGCGAGGCAGAGCTGGCCTTCACTGCTCGTCGCGCAGGCGGTCGCGCTGTCGGGGCGACCGCCGCTGCCGACGGCGGCGAGGGAGACTCCGGCGATGGTCAGGGTGCCGCCGACGCCAAGGAGCGAGAAGCCAGCGATCCGCATAGCCACCGTGGACCTCGAGGTTCGCGACGCGTTGTCCACCTTCGGGGCCCCGGCGAGCTGTGCCTGCGCAGCGGCGTCGCGCTCCTTCGCTCGCTGCAGCTCGGCTTCCTTGCGGCGCTGCTGGGCCTCGTCGTCCTTCACGCGCTGTTCGAGGCGCTCGATCCGACTGTCTAGGGTCTTGTGTTCGCGAAATGGCGCAACCTTGCGCCACTCCCGCAAGTTGTCGAGCGCGCGGCGACTCTGACCGAGACGCTCGTAGGCATTGGCGATGCTCTCGAAGATCAGCCCCTCGCGGGACAGCTCGTAGGACTGCTGCCATTTCAGGATCGCCTCTTCGTAGTCGCCGTTCTTGTACGCGAGGTGTGCCTGGTTAAAGAGCCGCTTGGCCTCGATGCGGTCCTTCATCGAGAGTGCGGGGGGCGCCGCAGCAGGCGACGCGGGCTTCGTCGTCGGTGCACCCGAAGGGCCCTCGGCATGCGCGCGCTGCCCTGCGCCGAGCGTAGCGAGGAAGAGCGTGATGGCGAGCCGCTCACGAACCTTCACGGGCGCATGATGCCCTGGACGTGCTGCGCTCACCAGCAGGAACGAGCCCTGTCCGACGCGGGGCGCTGGGGCTCAGTCGAAGGGACTACGGATTTCGTCGCTGCGGGGCGGGGGAGGCGACGTGCTCGGGGGCGCCCCGAGGCTCGCACCAGGGCGGGGCGAGCGACCACCCTGTGAGAGCGAAGGGCGTGCCGTCGCGGTGCTTGGAGGCGGTT
>VGRJ01000085.1 GCA_016875405.1 Deltaproteobacteria bacterium
GGCGCCGCATTACGCTCGGGCGGTGCGGCACGCGGTGATCGGGACGGCCGGACACGTCGACCACGGGAAGACCTCGCTCGTCCACGCCTTGACCGGCGTCATGACCGATCGGCTCCCCGAGGAGCAGCGCCGAGGCATCACGATCGAGCTCGGCTTCGCGCCATGGCAAGTGTCGGACGAGCTCCTCGTCAGCATCATCGACGCGCCCGGCCATCGCCGCTTGGTCCACAACATGATCGCCGGCGCGAGCGGCATCGACCTCGTCCTCTTGATCGTCGCGGGCGACGAGGGGGTCATGCCCCAGACGCGCGAGCACGTCGCGGCCTGCAGGCTGCTCGGCGTCGCACGGGCGATCGTCGCGGTGACGAAGCTCGATCGCGTCGACCGTGAGCTCGCCGAGCTCGCGGGCGAGGAGGCGCGTGAGCTCTGCGAGGCGAACGGCATCGCCGCCGAGGTGGTGCTCTGTTCGGCCCGAAGCGGCGAGGGGACGGACGAGCTTCGCCGCGCGGTCGTCGAGGCGGTTCGCGCAGGCCGAACGCGGCGCGAGCGACGGCGTGCCCGCCTCGCGGTCGATCGCGTCTTCACCGTGCACGGCGCAGGCACCGTCGTCACCGGGACGCTCGTCGACGGGGCCCTCGCGGTCGGCGGCTCGGTGCGCGTCCTCGGCGCGGCGAGAGAGCTCGGAGGCACGGTGCGCGGACTCCATGTGCACGGGCGCGCCTGCGACAGAGCCGAGGCCCCGACGCGCCTCGCGGTCAACCTCGGCGGCGTGGAGCGCGAGGCTGTCGTGCGCGGCGCGGTGCTCACCGACGATGCGGCCGTCTGTGAGACGCGCGTGCTCGACGTCTGGCTCGAACCGATCGAGCCCCTCGCCCGAGGATCGGACGCCACGCTGCACCTCGGCACCGCGCGCAGTACCGCGCGCATCCAGCCGCTCGGCGAGCGCGATCTCCTCGAGGGAGGGCTCGCGCGCCTACGGCTCGTCGAGCCGCTCGTCGCGGCGGGCGGGGACCGCTTCGTGCTTCGGGGTGCGAACGTCGATGGCCCGGCAGGCGCGGTCATCGGGGGCGGGACGGTGCTCGACGCGCGACCTCCTCGCACGATCCGCGCGCAGAAGCGGGAGGCCCTGCTAGCGGCACTCCACGAGGCGGACGCGACGGCCGCCGCGCGCGCGCTCGCCGAGGAGTGTGCCCCCGCCTCGTTGCTCCGACGCGAGCTTGCGTCCCGGTTCGCCATCGACGCGACAGCGCTCGGCGATGCGGCCTCGCGGCTCGCACGCAGCGAGCTCGTCGCGATCGGTGAAGGCGTGTGGACGACGCGCTCGGCACTCGAGCAGCTGAAAGCCGAGGGCCTCGAGCTCGTCGCGGCGCATCACGAGGCGCACCCGCTGCAGGCGGGGATGGAGCTTCAGACACTGCGTGCCGAGCTCGCGCGGCGCGGCGATGAGCGCACGGCGGGCGCCGCGATCGGCGAGCTGACGAGCGGCGGGCGTGCGAAGCTCCTCGCCCAAGGCCCGGTCGTTCGGCTCGCGACCTTCGATGGCGCGCGCTCGAACGCCGCGGCCGCAGCGACCCTCGCGAAGGTCACCGAGCTCGTCACCGCTGCGGGGCTCGACGGGCTCACCGAGGGCGAGCTCGAAACGGCAGGGCTCGACGCGAAGCTCGCTCGAGGCTCGCTCGCGTCGCTCGAGCGGACCGGCGCAGTGGTGCACGCCGGGCGCCTGTGGTTCGACGCCGCAGGCGTCGCGAGGGTGATCGCGCTCGTGAAGGAGCACTTCCTCACGTACGAGGTCCTCACGATTGCCGAAGTGAAGGAGCGCCTTGGCCTGAGCCGCAAGCAGGCGATCCCCCTCCTCGAGCACCTCGATCGGCAGCGCGTCACGCTGCGCGCCGAGAACGGCTCGGATCGGCGACGAGGTCCGAACGGCTAAGGCGCGTGGCGTGCGTGCGGGGGCACGCGCTACAACCGAGGGCGATGCTGGTGCTCGGAGTGGACGGTTGCCGTGAAGGCTGGGTGGTCGTGGCGCTCGAAGACGGTGCCTTCGCGGGCGCGAGCCGCGTCGACACCTTTGACGAGGTCATGGCCTTGGGCGAGTCGGCTCATGCGGTCGGCGTCGACATGCCGATCGGCCTCGTGGCCCGCGGCGCCCGCACCTGCGACAAGCGCGTTCAAGCCGAGCTCGGCCCGAGGCGCTCGAGCGTCTTTGCCGTACCTCCGCGCTCGGCCCTGATGGAGGCGAGCTACGCCGACGCCAATGCGGCGTGCGCGCGCCTCGCCGGCTTCGGGCTCTCGAAGCAGCTCTGGAACCTGAAGGCGAAGATCGTCGAGGTCGATGCGTCGCTCGCCAGGGCTCGCCGGCGCGCCCGCGTGGTGCCGCCCGACGGACGACGCGAGGCGCAGGCAGTCGGCGTCGAGCGCGTCGTCGAGGTGCACCCCGAGGCCTCGTTTCGTGAGCTCGCCGGCGCGCCGCTCGCCGACGGCAAGAAGAGCTACGACGGGGTCATGCGACGGCTCGCGCTGCTCGAGGGTGCGGGGATCGTGATGCCCCGCGTGCTCTCGATCGGGCGCGTGGGGGTCGACGACGTGCTCGACGCGGCGGCGGCAGCCTGGAGCGCCCGGCGCGTCGCGCTCGGAGCTGCGCGGCGCCTGCCCGACACCGGACCTGAGCAGCGGGACCGCGGCCGCACCGTCGCGATCTGGATCTGACCCGAGGGACCTCCTGGCCCCTACGCGGCGAAGACGCGGCTCGACGGCGCGCCCTCGGACTTTCGCTCGCGCTTGAGCGCGTACATCGCGGCGTCGGCGCGCGCGACGAGGTCGCTCGGGCTCGAGGAGCCGCGGCGCTCGGCCACACCGAAGCTGAGCCCGAACGCGACGCCTTCGGGCAGCACGGGGCGGTCGCTCGCGGTCGCGACGCGCTCGGCGACCCGGCGAACGAGCGCCTCGGCCCCCGCAGCATTGGTCTCGGGCAAGAGGTAGGCGAACTCATCGCCGCCGAGCCGGCACGGGACGTCGAAGCCGCGGCACTCCGCGACCATGTGACGGGCGACGAAGGCGAGGACGAGATCCCCCGTCGCGTGGCCCGCGAGGTCGTTGACGAGCTTGAAGCCGTCCAGGTCGATCGTGACAAACGTCAAGTCGGCTTCGAAGCGCGCCGCCCGGCTCCACTCCTCGACCAGGCGGGCCTCGAAGGCCCGGCGGTTGTAGAGCCCGGTCAGGTCGTCGCGGAAGGCGAGGTGTCGAAAAATTGACAATCGGTCAACTTCTTGTCTCAGGGCTTGGCAGGTCGCCTCGAGCTCCTCGACGTAGGAGCGAACGTCGGCGGGGATGCCCCCTCGACCCGAGAAAAAATCTCCAGGAATTTCATGAAATTTGGCGATCGCTTTGGCGTAGATACCGGAACCTTTTCGCATGTGCCTCCGGGGGTCGACGTGCTCCGGGGGAGAGCAGAGCAACCGGTGTTCCATCGGGCCGGGCGGTCGCAGTTGCTCCGACGGCTCGCGGGCTGTAGGACGGGGCCCATGGCGAACCCCGTTGCGACCTTCGACACCTCGCTCGGCACCTTCAAGGCGGAGCTCTACCTCGACAAGATGCCGATCACCGTCAACAACTTCATCCGCGTCGCGCGCCACGCGGACTCGAGCGGACGGAACTTCTACGACGGCCTTCATTTCCACCGCATCATCCGCGGCTTCATGATCCAGTTCGGCTGTGAGTACAGCGTCGATCCGGCGAGCCCGCGCGCGGGCACCGGAAAGTCGCCGTTCGGCAACGTCGAGGACGAGCACCCGGAGGCGTACAAGCTCTCGAACGAGCCCGGCACCCTCTCGATGGCGAACTCCGGCTCGCCGAACTCGGGTGGCGCGCAGTTCTTCATCAACACCGTCCACAACTCGTACCTCGACTTCTTCACGCCTGGCCGCTCGAGGCACCCGGTGTTCGGCCGGATCATCGAGGGCATGGACGTGGTCGCGAAAATCGAGAACACGCCCACGAACCCGAGCGACCGCCCGCTCACGCCGGTGCGCGTGAACCGCGTCACGATCGAAGGCGCGTGAGCATGCTGCCGACCGGACCCCACGTCCCGGTTCGGCGCCTCTCCGCGAGCTCGCGCACGGTCGGCGACCTGTTTCGCCGCCGTGCCGAGCTGTCCCCTCACAAGGCCGCCCTGCTCGAGAAGCGTGACGGGCGCTGGCACGCGACCTCCTGGGGCGAGTGGTACGTGCGCGTGCGTCGAGCCGCGGCCGGGCTCGCGCGCCTCGGCGTGAGCCGCGGTGATCGCGTCGCAATTCTCGGCCCAACCCAGTCGCGCTGGGCGACGATGGACCTCGCGGCGCAGCTGCTCGGCGCCGTGAGCCTGGGCATCTACCCGAAGCAGCCGGTCGACGCCGTGCGCTACCTGCTCGAGCACTCGGGCGCCAGGGTCGTCTACGTCGACGGAGCGGACGAGCTCGAGACGGTGCTCGCAGCTTGCCGCGAGCCGCTCGGCGTCACCCACGTCATCCCGTGGGCGAGCGAGCTCTTCGAGGGTTTCGCGGCGCGCGACGCCCGCGTCACCTCGCCGGAGGCGCTCGACGGCGAGCCGCTTGGGGACGCGGAAGTCCGGGCGCGGCAGGAGGTCATCGCCACCGACGACACGGCGATCCTCGTCTACACCTCGGGCACGACGGGTCCGCCGAAGGGCGCGATGATCACGCACGCAAACATCCTCGCGGTGCTCGGCGCGCAGACCTCGGACCTCGAGCTCTACGAAGACGACCTCTCGTTCAACTTCCTGCCCATGGCGCACGTCGCGGAGCGCGTGTTCGGCTTCTACGGGCGCCTTTCGAATGGCGTGCCGACCGCGTATGCCTCGAGCATGGGCGCGGTGCTCGAGGAGCTGCGCGAGGTACGCCCGACGCTGTTCGGCTCGGTGCCGCGCATCTTCGAGAAGGCCTACGCCAAGCTGAAAGCGGAGCTCTCGCGACGTCCGCTCGCCGCTCGACGAGCCTTCGACGCCGCCGTCGTGATCGGGCGACGAGCCCTGCCGTACCTCCTCGCGAACCAGCCGCTGCCCCTCGGGCTCCGAGCCCCGTACGCCCTCGCGCACCGGGTGGTGTTCGCTCCCATCCGCGCGGCGTTCGGAGGTCGCGTCCGATGGTTCATCACCGGCGCGGCGCCCATCGCGCGCGAGATCCTCGAGCTCTTCTGGATGGCGGGGCTCCCGATCTACGAGGCCTACGGCATGACCGAGTCGACCGTGGTCACGCACATGAACCTACCCGGGCACACCAAGCTCGGGACGGTGGGGCGCACCGCGAAATGCCTCGAGTGCCGGCTCGCTGCAGATGGCGAGGTGCTCGTCCGCGGCCCCTTCGTGTTCAAGGGCTACCTCCACAACGAAGACGCGACGCGCGAGGCGGTGCGCGACGGCTGGCTCCACACGGGCGACATCGGGACCCTCGACGCCGATGGGTACCTGACCTTGACCGACCGCAAGAAGCACCTGATCATCACGGCCGGCGGCAAGAACCTCTCGCCCGCGAACATCGAGAACGCGATCAAGCACCAGAGCCCTCTCGTGAGCCAGGTGCACGCCCACGGCGATCGACGCCCCTACGTGACGGCGCTCGTCGCCCCGAGCCCGCTCGAGACCCTCGAGCTAGGAGCCGAGCTCGGGCTCGTCGCGCCGGAGGAGCTCCACGAACGGCGGCGCGAGCTCCTCGAGAACCCGACCGCGCGAAGCCCAGCCCTCGACTCGGCGATGGGTCGAGTGGTGCAAACCCCTGAGACCGTCGCGCGCGTTCGAGCGGCCGTGCGCGCCGGGAACGCCCAGCTCTCGCAGGTCGAGCGCGTCCGTCGCTTCGCGATCCTCGACCGCGACCTGAGCCAGGAGCACGGCGAGCTGACGCCGACGATGAAGGTCAAGCGCAAGGCGGTCGAGGCGATGCACGCTCCGCTCTTCGAGCGGCTCTACACGGACGCGAGCTTCGGCTTCGAAGCGTAAGGTCCCCGCGCCCGGGCGGCTTTCGGGCTCGCGCGGTTCGCGCGTCGCGAAAGAGCGCACAAAAGGAAACCGCACGAGCACCTCTCGGCGCTCGTGCGGTCTTCTTGCTCCGTGGAGCGAGCCGGTCAGCCTGCGCTGACCAAGGGGCTCACTTCTTCGGGGCCTCGGCCGCGGGGGCAGCCGCGTCGGCCGCGGGGGCAGCCGTGTCGGCCGCGGGGGCAGCCGCGTCGGAGGCGGCCGCCGTGTCGGCCGGCGCGCCATCGGGGGCCTTCGCCTCGGTGGACTGGCCACCGCAAGCAACCGCGAACAGAGCAATCAATGCAACGAGAAGGGTCTTCATGATGTTTTGTGAGCTCCTTGAGCCTAGAGACGCGCGAGGTTGCCAGGACGGCTCAGGTTGCGCCAGATTTTTCACTTCCGCGGGGCGCGGCGGGGTGCCCGTGGCGCGACACGATACATCCGAGCAGCTTCGTCGAGCTCGCGTGCGACGGCCTCGCGCAGCGCCGAGGGGCCCAGCACCTCGAGCTTGGGGCCATAGCTCTTCAGCCACCCGCGGAGATCGAGCGTGTCGGCCACGGTCGCCTCGAGCACGCCGTGGCCGTCGTCGTCGACGGAGAGGCGCTGGTCGGGCGCGAGCGGCTGCTCCAGCACCGTCGGGAGGGCGTCGGAGTGGACGCGCAGGCGCAGGGCCAACTTCGGGTCCCCGAGGAGAAAGCCGGGTCGGCCATCGCGGATATGGGCGTCGAGATCGAACCCCTGCACGTCGGCGCGGCGGCCGGACACCACCTCGGCCGACCGCATCCGATGCAGGTGAAGATGGCGCGGCTCCGGCTTGCCTTCGACGCGCGCCACCAGCGTGAGGATGGACCCGCGCACCACCAGCGCGAGCGGCGAGACCTCGTAGCGCTCGTCGCTTGCGGCACGCCACCGTCGGTACGTGACGAGGATACGCTCCTCGGTGAGCAGCCCCTCGTAGACGGCCCGCAGCGTGGCCTCGTCAATCGCGGGAGGGACAGGCTCGATCCCGCGCGGGAGGACCCGGAGCTTTCGGCGCCACGCCCGGAGGAGCCCTGCGCTCTCGAGCACCTCGTCCGCGCGTCGCTGCTGGTGGCGGAGGTGCTCGAGCGTCGCGGGGGGCAGCCAGTAGCGCGCGTACTCGAAGGCGAGCTTCAGCGTGAGCGCCGCGTGCGCGTTCATCGGAGGAAACTCGCGCGTCGGGGCGTCCTTCCGCCAGCTCCACTGAAACGGCTTCGAGGTGTCGATGCAGCGGAGGTCGGGCTGGTCGCGCTCGAGGGCCGCGCACGCCTTCTGGACCGCGCGCGCGGTCCGGCGAATGCCCTGTGCGGCGAGGAGGCGAACGAGCTCGGTCGTCGAGACGCGATGAGGCTCGCGAGGGATCAACGTCGGAAGCGAGAGGCGGAGATCCGCGGTCCCGGTCATGGCGAGGACCCGTATCGCTGCCGCCGGCCGCGCCGAAGGGCCTCGAAGCTAGGCCGAGAGACCATCCAACGGATGGTACGGGCGCGGGCGAGGGCGGCAACTTCCCCGCGCGCAGGCGAGGAGGCGGCGCTGAAGGCGTCAGCCGCCGGCGGGTGCCTGGGTGCGAAGCGTGGCGAGGAGCGACGCTGCATCGGCCTCGGCGACCTCGCCGTTGGGACCGTGAACTCGGACGCGACCTCGCGCCTCGAGGGCGGCCGCGTCGATGGCGCGTTCGGACGCGAGGCGCGGCGGCTCGGCGCCCGCGAGCTGCGCCTCGGCAACGACGCCGCCGTCGAGCTCGACCTCGACCCGCGCGCGAGGCCTGCGCCGCGAAGAGATCTGCACCGTCGTCGGCGAGCCGTAGATCGCCCCGGTTCCGAAATCGACCGCGAGGCAGATGATGCCGGGGATGAGACCCGGCAACAGCCAGAGGAGATCGAACACGAGCACGGTGGTGTCGACCTCTCCGCTCACGTTCGCGCGCTTGCGACGCTCGGGGTGGAGGATGTAGCCGCAGCCGGTAGAACCGACGAGGCCGAGCGCTCCGACGAGGAGAGCACGACGCGAGGTCGCTTGGGATGAGGTCTTGGTGCGCATCATCATCGGGGTGGGCGAGCCGGGTCGAAGCATGACGACGCAGGGCCGCGGGCGCCAGCGAGATCGCCGGCGACAACTGGAGCCTCCGGCGCGCCGCGGGCGAGGCGGTCCTCGAGGCTCGCGACGATCCTCGCCGCGCGCACGACCCCCGCGACGAGCGCCTCCGCGCGAAGCTCCGCCGCTACCGCAGAGAAACGAAGCCCCGACGCGTCGAGCGCGAGCGTTCCCGCCTCGACGTCGAGGGCGAGGAGCTCGGCGCAGAGCCTGGCATCGAAGAGGTCCTGCGGGGCGACGCGCGCCTCCGCCGAGGCGACGAGGTGAAATCGTCGATCGAAAGACACCTCGCCCGTCCGCGGCGACGACGCGTCCTCGAGCGTGTCCCCGAGCCGAGCGCGGCGCATCGCGAGCCCGAGCGGCGCGGCTCCGGCCGAAAACGAGGCCGTCACGCTGAAGCGGTGGCTGTGCCAGCCGATGCGCTCCGAGCGCACCAAGAGCAGGACCCCATCGAGCGCCCCGGCGAGCGCGATCGGCGTCCTCGACAGGCGGAGCGCGTGGTGGGCGGCGAGCCCCGCGAGCGCGTCCGCGTGGGCCCGTAACCTCACCGACGAGCGAAGCGCGGCAGCCGACGTCTCGAGCAGCTCGTTGATCCGGACCGCGTCGACCACACGCGCGACGGCGCTTGCGACCTCGGGGAACGTGGGCTCGGTCCAGGCGATGGCGGTCCCGTCGTCGGTGACGACGAGCTCGTCGACCTGCGCGTGGAGCGACTCGAGGTGCTCGCGCAGCGAGGCGTCCAGGAGGTCGCGGACCCTGCCCGGCTCGTCACCGCCGAGGATGAACGTCGCCTCGAACGGGTCCTCCTCGTCGACGGGACCATGGAACTCGCGCGGGCGTACGTTGAGGCCCAGATCGAGGGCCGGCGTGAGCGGCACGACGACGCGCAGGCGGCTTGGCGATGCGCCGTCGCGCGACACGACGACCACGCGCCCTTGGACGACCGCCGTACCGGCGGCGTTGGTGCCGAGCGCCGCGCACAGGAGCTCGACGGGAGAGGAGGAGGGCGCGCGCGTCACCGGCGAGAGCGTAGCGCGCCTCGACGGCGGCCCGCACGAGCCGCGTTTCGTCGGCCTCCCGCGAGGGGACGAAGAAGGCCACCCCTCGACCGTGGTAGCGTTCTCCGATGAGCGCCCGAGGTCCGCGCCTCCGCGTCGTGTGCGTGAGCGACATCTACACGCTCGAGCCGCTGCCTCGCCTCCGAAGCCTCGTGGCGCGCGAGCGGCGTGACGATCCGGCCGACGCGCTGCTCGTCGTCCTCGCAGGCGACTTCCTGTCGCCGAACATGCTGACGAGCCTCGATGGCGGGGTCGGCATGGTCGACTGCATGAACGCGGTGCCCTTCACGCACGTCGCGCTCGGCAACCACGAAGACGACCTCGAGACGACCGCGCTCTCGGCGCGGCTCCGCGAGCTCGACGCGACCTGCCTATGCGCGAACGTGGATGGCCTCGAGCTGACCCCGTCCGCGGTCGTGACGCTCCCTGGGCGAGGCCGCGACGTGCTCCGTGTGGGCCTTGTCGGAAGCGTGATGGAGGACCGCTCCGTCTACCCGCGCGTGCCGTTCGGCGGGCTGCCGCTGCGCCCGGCCAACGGCGCAACCGTCGCCGAGGTGGAGCGACTCCGGCGCGAGGAGGGCTGCGACGCGGTGCTCGTCCTCACGCATCAGCCGATCGCCGACGATCGCGCGCTCGCGCGGGCGCTCGAGGGGCTCGGTGTCCCGCTGCTCGTCGGAGGTCACGAGCACGAACCCGCAACGGAGGCAACGCACGGCTTGATCCTTATCAAGGCAGGTCGCGACGCGCTCACACCTCGAATCGTCGATCTCGAGTGGCCCGCCGAGGCTGCGGAGGGCGCCGGCCTCGTTCGGCCCGAGGTCCGCGTGAGGACGGTGGAGCTTCACGACGTCCCCGAAGACGCCGAGCTCGCGGCGCGCGTGGCGCGACATCGCCGCAAGCTCGAGGTCCTCGAGCGGGCCACGCTGCGACGGCTCGCGCCCGGTGAGACGCTCTCGTCGGTCGGCGCGCGCCGGCAGCCGACGAGCGTGGGGACGATGCTCACGTCGCTGCTCCGCGAGCGGTTCGGGGCGGAGGGCGCGCTGCTGAACGGCGGCGCGATCCGTGCGGGCCGCGAGTACCGCGAGCGCTTTACCTACGCGGACCTCCGCGCCGAGGTCCCGTTCGACAACGACGTCGTCGTCGTCGAGCTCCTGGGCGCGGTTCTCGCCGACGCCCTGAAATACTCACGTCGCGCGGCTCCGCGCGAGTCGGGAAGCTACCTCCACGTCGACGACGCAATGGTGGTCGACGAGGCGAACGAACTCCTGGCGATCGCCGGCGAGCCGCTCGAGCCGGCGCGACGCTACCGCATCGCGACGGTGCGAAATTTCTTCCTTGGCCTCGACCACATCGAGCCGCTCGTCCGCTTCGCGAGCGAGCACCCCGAGGCCGTGCCGCCGGACGATGCGGGCCGCGAGGTGAAGCTCGTCCTCGTCGAGGGCTTCATGCTCGAGCTCTTCGGTCGCCTCGGCCCCTTCGCGGCGCTCGACGCCGACGGCAGCGGCGGCCTCGACTCGGGCGAGCTCGCGGTGGCGCTCGAGCGCCTCACCGAGGAGCCCGCCTCGCCGCTGACCGTCGAGCTGATGCTCCGGTCGCTCGACCACGACCGCGATGGCGTCGTCTCGCACGAGGAGGCGACGCACGCCGGGAAGCGGTGACTCCCTCGCGCGCGACGACCCCGTTCGTCGAGGCGAGCGCGCGCCGTAAACGAGCCTCGAAGCGCAGCCCGACTCAGGGCATGCAGCAGAGCGTCACCGCTCCCTCGGTGGGGACGGCATCGCCGATGGGCTCGCCGCCGGTGCGCTCGCAGGTCGGTCCCGAGAGCGTCGCGAAGACACTCTTGGCCGTCATCGGCCAGGTGGTCGCGAGGATCCACTCCTTGCTCGTGAGCTTGGTTCCGACCGAGCCGCCCGTGCAATCGGCCGACGCATAGCCGAGAACCGAGACCTCGCAGGGCGCTGAGCCGCTCGGCTTGCCGCAGCTGCACTCCGAGCAACCGCGCCCGTCCTGCAGTGCGTCCGAGGTCGTCGCGAGGAGCTCGCGCACGGGGTAATCCGCGGGACACGATGCGACACCGTCCTTGCGGAGCGCAACGATCGCAGGCGCTCGGGTCCCCCCGCGGACGAGGAGGCCGCTGCCGCCCCACCGACCGACGCGGAGTCGGTCGCCCCCGCGAAGGGCTCGCCGCACGCGAGCACGACGACGGACAGGAGCGCGAGCGACCGCATCGCGGAAGCCCTGGTCCGAGCAGGACACGCGGTCAACCTCCAGGGGCGGCGTTGACGGCGGACCCCGCCGACGCGCACTCGTCGATCTCCGCGCCCGACGAGCACGATCGCGGCGGCCACGAGCGCCGACTGCGAACCACTCCTTCGCAGGGCGCGTGGCATGGTCGGCGCCCATGGCGAAGCTCTTCTACCTCGTCACGCTCAGCCTGCTCGCGTTCCTAGGAGTCGTGGTCGGCATCGGGCTGCGCGCGCTTCGGGACGGCCGACGGGAGGTGCTCCCAAGCCTTCTCGCTGCGCTGGGACTCGCGCTCGGCATCTTCGTCACGGCGACCGTCCATGGGCCACTTCGGGACGTGTCACGCGCGAGTCGCCGCGCCCTCTTGCTGCACCTCCGCGGAGCGACCTCCTCGGGCGTGACGCCGTGGCGCTGAGGCGCCGGGCAAAACGCCGACGCTGCGAGCACGGCGGCGGTCAGAGCGCGGCGTCGATCGCCGTGAGCACCTCGGGCGAGTCGGGCTTCACCGTCGGTGCAAAGCGTGCGCGCACGCGCCCATCACGCCCGACCAGAAATTTCTCGAAGTTCCACGAGATGTCGGCACCACCGCCAGCCTCGCTTCCGACGAGCCACTGGTAGAGCGGGCTGCGGCCCGCGCCGTTGACCTCCTGCTTGGCGAGGAGCGGAAAGTCGACGCCGTAGGTGGTCGAGCAGAAGGTGGCGATCTCCTCGGCGGAGCCCGGCTCTTGCCCAAGGAACTGATTGCAGGGCACGCCGACGACGAGCAGGCCGCGGTCGCCGTACGTGGTCTGCACCTTTGTCAGCGCCGCATATTGTGGCGTGAGTCCGCAGCGGCTCGCGACGTTGACGAACAACACGACCTTGCCTTCAAGCTCCGAGAGCGCGAGCTTCGAGCCGTCGAGGCGCTCGAGCGCGACCTCGGCGAGCGACGCGGGGCCGCCCCCGGGGGGCTTGCCATAGGCGGCGCGGTTGACGGCAGAAACGACGGCGTCCTTCAGCTTGTCGAGCATGCAGGACGAACTAGCACGGCCGCGCGCTGCTGGCCCTTCGGATGCGCGCTCACGCAGCGGGGCCGACGAGAAGCACGGCCGGGGCGCTACCGAGATCGGTGAAGCGCTGGCACGTGATGGCGAGGGTCACGCCGTCAGGGCCGAGCGCGTGACCGAACACCGCGCCGCAGCCGGCGAGCGGTAGGGACTGACGGACTGCGAGCGTGGTGGGCTCGAGCACGAGCACCGACGCGCCGGGGCCCTCGGAGAAGGTGACGATCGCGCCGTCGCGACGAACGTGGACCCCCGACAGAGGTTGCGCGCTTACGTTCGCGCTGCCGAGGGCGCGCCCATCGTCGGTCGAGAAGCGGGCGACGCGACCGTCGCGGTGCACCGCCACGAGCGTGCGACCGTCGGCCTCGAACGCCACCGACGCCACGTTGGGCGTGGGCAAGTAGCGAAGCACCTGGCCCGTCGCGAGATCGCTCACCTGGACGATGTCCGCGGTGCGCTGGCCCTGGAGCGGCAACGCGGCTCGCGTGCACCCTGCATCGACGGCGAAGGTGACGACGGCGCCGCGAGCGACATCGTAGGTCGCGACCGTGCGGCCGAGAGCGCCCGTCTCGTGCTCGACCTCGCGGAGGACGCCGGGCAGCCCGCGGAACGGATAGGGCGCGGCGAAGCGGCGGCTGGAGCAGCGGGCGTAGGCGACGTCGGGCGCTGGCGGAGCGGCGACGGCGCGACCGAGGTGAAGCAGCGACGGCTCCCCGGTGCGAGGGACGAGGTGCGACCCGTCCGCGAGCCTGAGGGGGGCGCCGTTGCCCGCGTGCGGATGAAACGCCAGCAGCGCGCCGGTCGCGGAGTCGAGGAGCGCCACGCCATCCATGGGTGCGCCTGCGTGGACTGATTGGTACACGAGCGCGCCCACGGTGCGCGCGTCAACGAAGACCGGGGGGCCTCCACCCATGCGGGTCGCGAAGCTCGCGCGGATCGCATACCGACCGGCGCTCGGGAGCGGGAGCGGCAGCGCCGGGGCCGCGGGACCGGGAACCCCGGGCAGCGGCGTCGAGCCTTGCGGGACGGCCGGCGGCAGCGGCAACGGGAACGGCATCCCAGTCTGCGGCAGCGGCGGGAGCGCGAGCCCCGGAGGCCACGGGAACGGGAGGGCCCCCGCGGGAGCGCCCGCGGGCACGGGGAGAGGCTGCGACGCCGGGGCCGGAGACACCGGCGGCGGCACAACCGAAGGCGTAGGTGGAAGGCCGGCGACAGTTGGCGGGCCGCCCGGCGGCGGGCCGCCCGGCGGCGGATAGCCCGGCGGCGGATAGCCGGGCTGCGCGTAGGTGGGCGGCACGTAGGTGGGCGGCGCGCCTGGCGGGACCGGGCCCGCGTACGTCGGCCCGCTCAAGTAGGGCCGAGGCGAGGACGGCGCGGACCGCGCGTGACACGCCGACAGCGAGGTGAGCGCGAGGAGGACGACGAGCGGGCGCATCGTCCCCGAACGGTATCATCTCTGCTGCGACGCGAGCGAGGGCGCGCGAGCAAGGGCGCGGGTTTCGGCTGGCAGCCCCAGCCCTTCGAGCCGCTCGCCTCGCAGCCGAGCAGGCCACCGAGGACGTCGAACGGCGCCTTGTTCTCGGGGTGTAGCTCGAGCCGCGCGCGCTCGAACCACTGCACGGTCCGCCCTTGGTACGCGACCGGGGGGCTGATCGGATACCCGAACAGCCGGATCGAGCGATCGCGCACGGAGAGGCTCGCGTCGTCCACCCCGTGGGACTTCCAGGATGCGAGGAGCTTGCCGCACACGTAGTGCCCGGTCGCAGGGTTCGGGCCGAGGAACTCGCAGTCCTTGCCGTGCGGCGCGCCCGCGTGACTCCAGGCATCGGGATCGACGCCGCTCGCCGGTGCGAGCTGACGTCCGACGAGCCCGAACGACACCACGTAGGGCGTGCTCGCGAGCTCAGGATGAAACTCGAGGCGCGCGCGCCGGGTGTGCTGCGCGTGGAGCACGCGACCACGAGCGTCGAGCTGACAGGACGCGTCTTTGATCGGCAGCCCGAAGACGGGGGTGCCGCCGTTCTTCTGCCAGCTGTCGCGTGCATGGCGATCCCGTCCACCTCGTCGGGCGAGGGCGCGTAAGGGAGCAGCGTCAGGTAGTCCTTGCCGCTCGTGTACCGCCACTCGACGCCATCTGCGGTCGATGCGGCCCCGGGCGCGACCGCGCCGACCATGACGACGTCGGCGGCGTGCCCAAGAATCGCTCGAACGCGCGCGCGCGCGGCTCGGTACACCTCGGCGTACCACCCCGGCGAAATCGTCTTCGTCTCGAAGCCGAGCGCCTCGAGACCGAGACAGCGAGGCCACACGCGATCGTCGACTCGAAGAGCGTCCGCCACGAACGAAAGATCATGGCTGGCTCGCAGTCGAGGGTGCGCGGGCTCGCGCCTGACACGAGCGGCGCGAGCGCGGCTGTCAAGGAGCCTCACGTGCCGATGGCCGCGCGCGGCGAGCCCTGCTAGCGAGCGCGCGTGTCGCTCTTCAAGGGACAGCTCACGTACGCGCGCTACTTCGTCGATCCCGACGAGAGCGAGCCGCTCGAGTCCGGCTTCGCAGAGCGCTTCCTCGAGACGCTCGCCGCGCGGCCGTTCGTGCCGCTCGACCCCGAGGAGGACGTGCGCGAGCGGGTGGGCTGGTGCCGCGTGGGAGAGCCCTTCGAGACCAGCTTCGGCCACGGCGATCTCTTCTGGAACGGCCACCTCGTGCTGGGATTCCGCGTCGATCGCTGGGTCGTCCCGTCGTCGCTCGTGAAGGCGAAGACCCGCCAAGCCGAGGCGTCCTACCTCGCGAAGAAGGGCCGCGAGCGCGCCTCCAAGAAGGAGAAGGCCGAGCTGAAGGAGCTCGTCACTCGCAAGCTGCGACGTCAGCTCGCGCCCTCGACGCGATCGGTCGATCTCGCGCTCTCACTCGACGACGGCATCGCGCGATTCTTCTCCCACTCGGCCGCGCTCGGCGGCGCGATGTGCGAGCTCTTCCGCTCCACCTTCGGCCTGCGGCTCGTGCCGGAGGCGCCTTACACCACCGCCGCCCGCATTGGCCTCGACGCACTCGTTGGGACGAAGCGCGGCGACGCGCTGTGGGATGCGCTCGAGCCGACCGATCTCACCAACGCGAACGCCCTCGGCTCGCGAGGAGGACGCTGATGCAGCTCGCCGAGCGGATCGAGAAGCGCCGCTTCGTCGGGCGCGAGTTCTTGCTGTGGCTCTGGTTCGAGGGCGAGCTCTTCGACGAGACGCTGTTCGTCGCACCGCACGGCAAGTTCGGACTCGCGATCGAGAAGGAGCTGCTCTTGTCGAACGGCAAGGAAGCGACCCGCATCGTGGGCCGCGCGCCGGCGCGGGCCCGTGAGGCGAAGGATGCACTCGCGCTCGGGAAGCTGCCGGAGCGCGCCGGACTTCGCCTCGTGCTCGGAGAGCGCGAGGCGACCTTCGTCCTGAAGGCCGAGGCGCTCGGGCTCGCGGGGCTCGCCTTGCCCACCATCCTGACCGAGGCCGACGCGGTGAGGCCAGGCGAGCTCGGCGCGACGACGGCGCCGCGGCGCGGGCGGAGACGCACGACGGTGGAGGAGGACGCCGAGCGCGAAGCCGACGCGCGGGCCGAGGTCTTTGGCGATCGCATCGATCGCGCAGGCGAAGTCGAGGCTCACCTCGAGGCGCTCTACCGCGACTTCTTGCGCTTGAGGCTCACGCGGGCCTGGGACGAGCTCGTCGTTCCGGCCATGCGACGCTGGTCGAGCGACGAGGCCGTGGACGCGGAGCGCTACCGGGAAGCGCGCAAGCGGGCGCTCGCAGGCACGACGAGCAAGGCACCGCGCCGCAAGGGCACCGAGCCCTCGAAGCCGACCAAGCGTCCGCGGCGCTAAGCGGCCGACGCGCGCGAGCCGCGCAACATCCCCCGGCGCGAAGCGCTCGCGTCGAGGGACAAAAACGGTCGGGACGGCCAGATTCGAACTGGCGACCCCTTGACCCCCAGTCAAGTGCGCTAACCAGGCTGCGCTACGCCCCGTACCCCCGCGACCGGCCCGCGGGGGCTCGGCGAAGGTGCGCGGAAAACTACTCGAACGAGCCTCAAATGCAAGGGCGATGTGCCGCCGACGCCGGCTCGTGGGGGCTTCTTGCCGCCCCCGGCTCGCGCGGCGTAGCCTTCTAGGTCGGAGTGGACGCGGCGAGCCGCCGCACGAGGAGACGAGTCGGATGGCAGCACGAGGAAACGCCGGCGATCGCGCCGCGAAGCGCAGCGCGAGCAAGGTTGACAAGGCCACCGAGAAGAAGCTCGAAGAGAAGGCGCGCGCCGTCGCGGAGGCGCGCACCACGAAAGGCAAGAAGCCGTCGAAGCACGACGAGCGCGGGGCGAAGAAGGCCGCGAAGAGCGACAAGGCCGCGAAGGGGGACGAGCGCGAGGCGAAGAAGGCCAAGAGCGCGCGCCACGAGGAGCGCGCTCGCAACTCGGCCGGCAGCCCCGTCGACGACAAGGGCCGCGTCGCGAAGACGTTCTACGAGAAGCGGATCGAGAAGCTCTCGACCGAGCTCGTGAAGCTGCAGGCCTGGGTCAAGGAGCGAGGCCTGCGACTGCTCGTCCTCTTCGAGGGGCGGGACGCGGCGGGCAAGGGTGGCGTCATCAAGACGATCAGCGCGCCGCTCAATCCCCGCGGCTGCCGAGTGGTGGCCCTCGGGACGCCGACCGAGCGCGAGAAGAGCCAGTGGTACTTTCAGCGCTACGTCACGCACCTGCCCGGCGCGGGTGAGATCGTGCTCTTCGATCGCAGCTGGTACAACCGCGCCGGCGTCGAGCGGGTGATGGGTTTCTGCAGCGACGCCGAGTACGAGGAGTTCCTCGACTCGTGCCCAGCCTTCGAGCGCATGCTGGTGCGCTCGGGCATCGTGCTCGTGAAGTACTGGTTCAGCGTCAGCGACGACGAGCAAGAGAAGCGCTTCCGAGATCGCGCAGAAAACCCAGCAAAACGCTGGAAGATTAGCCCCATGGACGTCGAGGCCCGCGCGCGCTGGGTCGATTTCTCGCGCGCCAAGGACGCCATGTTCGATCGCACCGACAACAGCGACGCGCCCTGGTGGGTGGTCGAGGCCGACGACAAGCGGCGCGCGCGCCTCAACTGCATCGAGCACCTGCTGTCGCAGGTATCCTACGAGGACGTGCTCCCGCGCGACCGCCTCGAGTTTCCGCCGCGCCAGAAAGACAAAGGCTACAAGCGACCCCCGCGCGAGAAACAGCGCTTCGTCCCGGAGCGTTACTGACGACGATGCCCCACCCCATGAACTCGAGAGCGACCTCTTTCCTTCAGGGCGCGTCCGTGCTCCTCGCCGCGTGCGCCGCGCCTGCTCCGGCCACGCCGTCGACGCCCGCTTCATTCGAGTCCGTCGAGCCGTGGGGGAACGTCACCGTGACCACGGACCCCGCCGCCACACCCCAAGCGTCGTTCCCGTGTCCACCGCAGCCGATCGCACTGCCGCAGGTCGCTCTGCCGCCCGGCCTGCCTCGAGCTCCCGCGGCGTCCGAGAGCACGCCCGCGCCGCAGGCGACCTCGAGCCCGACCCTCGCGGAGCCGGGCCTCACTTCGACGACGCCGCCCGCGACCGCCGCGCGCCGTCACGGGAACCTGCTGATCCCGGCGACGCCTCGCGCCCGAACCCACCCGACGCGCGGCTACGTCCCGACCGACACCGAGGGGACGTTCCTCGCGAGCGACGAGCGCGTGTGGGTCGGCCTGCCGGTCCCGGCGTACGTCCCGGCCGGCCTCGAGGACCTCGAGCTATCGCGCTTGCTCGAGACGCCCGACGAAACGCTCGCGCTCTACCGCAATTATTACGGCCACGGCGCAGTCCCAGGCTGTGCGACCGTGCACCGCTCGGACAACTGCACCTACCGTGCGCGCCTGTATCGGAAGGACGGGACGCTCACAAGCGAGATCGACTTCAACGGGCTCATGCATCAGCCAGAGCACCTGCGGGTCGATCACATAACGCTCGCGGACGGCGTCCTCTACTACCCGCAGTCGTGTCAGTCCTACGCGCGCGAGGCGAAGCGCCGCTGCAGCGACATCGTCGCGCTCGACGTCAAGAGCACGCCGACGCGAGTATTGTGGCGCTCGGCGTTCCTCATGAGCAACGCAGAAATCGTGCGGGTCGGCGAATACCTCGTCACCGGCTATGGGTTCACCGCCGAGACGGACTACCTGCACGCGCTCGATGCACGGACCGGAAAACTTATGGCGCGCGTGGTGCTGCCTTCTGCGCCCGAGGAGCTCCGCGTGAACGGTGCCGTGCTCGAGGTGTTCGTGTACGGCAGCGATGTGCCGGTGCGCTTCGCGATGAAGGGCTTCGACGAGAAGCCAACGCCAAGCAAGCGACCGGCGTTCATGCGCCTCCGCTGACGAGACACCGCTCACTCGTCGGCGTGCGCCGCTAGAGCCAGAGGCGGAGGCGCCACGCGAGCCACGAGAGGGCGCGCTCGAAGAGCCCGTAGCGCCGCAGGTCATCGAAGGTGATGCGTCGGCAGCGCGTGAGGTCTTCGAGGAAGAGCTGCTCGGCTGAGGCGCCGAAAACGTGATCGACGACGATCGCGTTCACCTCGAGGTTTTGCATGAGCGAGAGCGGGTCGAGGTTGGTCGACCCGACAGTCGTCCAGCGTCCGTCGACGACGGCGGTCTTCGCGTGGAGCACACGCTCGTCGCTCCACTCGTAGAGCTCGACGCCCCCGCGCAGCAAGATCGGGTAGAGGGCGCGCGCCGCGTAGAGGACGAGCTTCACGTCGGTCGTCGCCGCGAGGATCACCGCGACGCGCACGCCACGCCGCGACGCCGCGACGAGCTCACCAACCACGTTGGCAGGTGGCAAGAAGTACGCGTTGGTGAGGAAGATTCGCTCGCGCGCGCCGGCGAACGCCTCGAGGTACGCGCGCCGCACGCGCTTTGAATCGCGCACGAAGCCATTTCCCACGATGCGCAACGAGCGCGACTGGGGAAGGGGCTCGCGACCAAACCGCGTGGGGTCGAGCTTCGGTCCGCGATTTCGCCGCCACGTCTCGAGGAACAGCTGCTCGAGAACGTGTGCGCTCGGCCCCTCGATGCGCAGGTTGGTGTCGCGCCAGCCCTCGCCTCCGTCCGCGACGGCCGCGTAGTCGTCGCTCACGTTCATCCCGCCCGTGAAGGCGATACGAGCGTCGATGATGAGCGATTTGCGGTGATTGCGGCGCCGATGACGCGCGAGCGAGCGAGCGAGAGAGCCGGCGAGCCGCCACGGTCGGAAGGCCCTCACCGTGACGCCCGCCGCCTCGAGGGCCTCGATGGTCGCGGCGGAGACGCGGCTGCCCCACGCGTCGAAGAGGAGGAGGACGCTCACCCCGGCGGAGGCGCGGTCCATGAGCGCCTCGAGGAAGCGCTTGCCCGTCGTGTCGTCGCGCAAAATGTATGTCTCGAAGCAAATCGTCCGCTCGGCCCGAGCGATGGCCGCGAGCATCGCGGGGTAGGCCTGCTCGCCGTCGCGCAGGAGCGCCACCGTGTCCTCGCCGAGCGCGCGCTCGGCGTAGGGCTTCGGGACGGGCGGTGTGGACGTGGGCATCGGCGTCATCGAGGAGCCTACATCGGCGCGCTCGCGGGTCCACCGAGCGGAGCTCGCGCCGTGCGACGCGATGTCGCCACCGGGCGCTCCTGGAATCGAGCAAAACGCCTGGCTCCCGTTGTGCGCGAGCCCTCACGGTGAGCGCTCGCCTGACCAACGTGAGAGCGCCGGCATCGCCCATCGGGCTCCGCGCGCGCAAGGGCGGCACGGGACGTGGGCGCCTGCAAAGGGTGTGGCGGCCTCAGGGCGTGCAGGCGCCGTTCAGGAGCACGCTGACGGTGTTGGCGGTCTGGTTCGCGACCGCGAGGTCGACCTTGTTGTCACCGTTGAGGTCGCCCGCCGTGACGGACTTGGGGCCGGCGCCCATCGGGTAGTCGACCTTCGCCTGGAAGGTGCCGTTCCCGTTGCCGAGGAGCACGCTGACGTTGTTGGTTTCGTAGTTCGCGACGGCGAGGTCGAGCTTGCCGTCACCGTTGAGGTCGCCCGTCGTGACGGAGGTGGGGCGGGCGCCCACCATGAACTCCTTCGTCGCCTGAAAGGTGCCGTCGCCGTTGCCGAGGAGCACGCTGACGGTGGCGGCGTCGACGTTCGCGGTGGCGAGGTCGACCTTGTTGTCACCGTTGAGGTCGCCCGCCGTGACGGAGTTGGGGCTCTTGCCCACCGGGTAGTCGTCCTTGCCCTGGAAGGTGCCGTCGTCTTTGCCGAGGAGCACGCTGACGGTGTTGTCGTTGAAGTTCGCGACCGCAAGATCGAGCTTGCCGTCGCCGTTGAGGTCCCCCGTCGTGACGGAGTAGGGCATGCCGCCCACCGGGTAGTCGACCTTCGCCTGGAAGGTGCCGTCGCCCTTGCCGAGGAGCACGCTGACGTTGTCGGTTTTGTAGTTCGCGACCGCGAGGTCGACCTTCTTGTCACCGTTGAGGTCGCCCGTCGTGACGGACCAGGGGCCGTCGCCCACCGGGTAGTCGACCTTGGTCTGGAAGGTGCCGTTCCCGTTGCCGAGGAGCACGCTGACGTTGTCGGCGAGGTAGTTCGCGACGGCGAGGTCGACCTTCCCGTCACCGTTGAGGTCGCCCGTCGTGACGGAGACGGGCTCGTCGCCCACCGGGTAGTCGACCTTCGCCTGGAAGGTGCCGTCGCCGTG
>VGRJ01000086.1 GCA_016875405.1 Deltaproteobacteria bacterium
GGTGCCGATGTACGCCATCACGTCGGCGTCCTTGACGGCGCGATCGGCGTTTGCGGCCTCGACCTCGGGATCCCAGTCGCCCTTCTTCGCCGAGGCGTCGTCCCAGTCTTCGTACGCGATGCGGAAGGCGCCGGCCTTGCCCTCGACCTCGTCGAGCGCGAGCTTGATGCCGTTGACGATGGTGGTCGTCTGCGCGTTCGCGCTGCCGGTCCGCGGCAAGCTCGACACGAGCTTCACGGTCCCGCCGTCACCGGTCGGCGGTGGGGAGCTCGGCTCCGCGGGCTCGGGCGGGGCCCCGCCGCCGTCGAGGACGGTGACGAACTCGAACGCCCCGGCCTTGACGGCGTTGCCGCTCATCGTCTGGAGCGTGGTGTCGCCGTTCGCGTCGAAGCGCCAGGTGCCGAGTACGCCCGCCTCCTCGCGCGTGGCGGCGACCGCGGCGCGGATGGCCTCGCGGTCGTGCGCTCCCGCCCGCCGGATCGCGTCGAGCACGACCTTCGCGGCCATGTACCCGTAGACGGCGTAGGACTCGGGCTCGGCGCCGTAGCGGGCCTTGTAACGCGCGACGAACTCGGCGCCCTTGCCGGTGAGCTTCGAGGGCGGGACGCCGCCGAAGGTGACGAAGGCGCGGCCGTCGAGGTTCTCGGCGCCCGCGGACTTGATGAACGCCTCTTCGAAGCAGCCGTCGGGCACCATGAGCTTGGCGCGGAGCCCGACCGCGACGAGGTCCTTGGCGATCTGGCCGGCGTTGGTCTGGGTGGTGCCGCCGAAGTAGACGAAGTCGGGATCGAGGTCCTTCAACTTCGCCATGACGCTCTTGTACTCCTGGGCCTTCGGGTCGATGCCCTCGCGGCCGAGCACTTCGACGCCGAAGGCGGCGGTCGAGGCGACGAAGACGTCGGCGACGCCCTTGCCGTAGAGCGAGCGATCGTCGAGGACGTAGACGCGCTTGGCGCCGAGCTCGCGCATCCACTTGGCGCCGAGGCGCCCCTGGATGTCGTCGGCGGGGACGACGCGGAAGTAGCTGACCTTGCCGCTCGGGCGGTAGACCTCGGGCTCGCCGGCCTCGCCGAGCCCTGGCTTCGTGAGGCCGGTGTAGGTGTTGCCGGGCGACACCATGACGAGGCCCGCCTTGTTGAGGACGGGCATCGAGATCTTGGCGGCGCCCGAGTTGTAGGTGCCGATGTACGCCATCACGTCGGCGTCCTTGACGGCGCGATCGGCGTTTGCGGCCTCGACCTCGGGGTCCCAGTCGCCCTTCTTCGCCGAGGCGTCGTCCCAGTCTTCGTAGGCGATGCGGAACGAGCCGATCGTCCCTCCCACCTCGTCGAGCGCGAGCTTGATGCCGTTGACGATGGTGGTCGTCTGCGCGTTCGCGCTGCCGGTCCGCGGCAAGCTCGACACGAGCTTGATCGTCGTCAAGCCAGCGGCCTGGCTCGCGGACCCGCCTGCTGCGGCCCCGCCAGAGGGGTCGCGGCGCCCGCACGCGAGGGCCAGGAGGCTTAGGAGGCCCAGAAAGAGCGGCCAGATCGTTCGTTTCATGGCATCCGCCTCGAAGGGTTGATCGTTACGGTGGATCGCGCGCGCCGTAAAGGACGCCGGGGTCACGCGAGGCCGCGCGTGCCCGCCGAGAAGTGGCGCGCCACGGCGAGCGGAGGTAAGCGGTCCCCACCGTGGACGCCCTCCGAACCCTCGTCGATCTCGTCCTCCACCTCGACAAGCACCTCGACCAATGGTCGGCGTCGCTCGGGCCGTGGGTGTACGTCCTGCTCTTCGCGATCGTGTTCTGCGAGACGGGGCTCGTGGTGACGCCCTTCTTGCCCGGCGACTCGCTGCTCTTCGCCTGCGGGGTCCTCGGAGCGCGCCCAGACTCGGGGATCCACGTCGTCTGGCTGATGGGCGTGCTGCTCGTCGCGGCCATCCTCGGCGACGCCGTCAACTACGCGATCGGCGGCGCGTTCGGCCGCAAGATCGTCGAGAAGAAGCCGCGCTGGCTGAACCCCCAGCACATCGAGCGCACGCAGTCGTTCTACGAGAAGCACGGCGGCAAGACGATCGTGTTCGCGCGCTTCATCCCGATCGTACGCACGTTTGCGCCCTTCGTCGCGGGGATGGGGCAGATGGGCTACCAGCGCTTCGCGCTCTTCAACGTCCTCGGCGCGGTCGCCTGGGTCGTTGGCCTCATCGCGCTCGGCTACCGCTTCGCCGGGACCGAGCTCGTGCAGAAGAACTTCAAGCTGGTGATCCTCGCGATCATCGTGATCTCGATCCTGCCCGCGGTGGTCGAGTATCTCCGCGCTCGCACCGCGTCGCGTCAAGCGAGCTGAGCGGGCGTCGTCCGCTTCGCGCGCGGGCGCTCCGGGTGCTACCGTCTCGCCCCGATGGACGCGGGCCACGATCGAACCGGGACACATCGCCTTCACGCCGCGCTCGCCTCGCTCGGCGTGCGCCGACCGTGGCTCGTCCTCGCCCTCGTCGCGCTCTTCGCGACCGTCGCAGGCGCCTCGATCTACGGCATCCGGGTGAGCACCTCGCGCTACGCCCTCGTCTCGCCCGACAACCCCTTTCAGGCGCGCCTCCTCACGTTCTTCGAGCGCTTCGGTCTCCAAGATCCGCTGGTGCTCGTGCTCGAAGGCGGCAGCCCGTCCGAGCGCCGCGAAGTGCAGCGCGCCGTCTGCGCGAAGCTCGAGCGGGAGCCTGAGCTCACGGGCCGCGTCCTCTGTCGCATCGGCCCCTCCGAGCTCGCCGAGATCGCGCTGCTCTGGGAGCCGAAGGCGGTCCGTGACGGCCTCGCGCCGTTCGGCGATGGCGGGCTCGCGCGGGTGGTCGAAGGGGGAGTCCCGGGTTGGCTCGGCGCGGTCGAGAAGGGGATCTCGGGCGCGCTCGAGGGGCGCGGCGGCGGGACAGCCGACCCCGAGCAGATGACGAAGGGGCCCGCCATGCTCGCGCGGATGCTGCGCGCGCTCGACGCGGAGCTCGCGGGGGGCGACGGGCTCGCGGGCCTCGAGCTCGGCAAGGCGGCGACCGCCGGTCCGCGCGGGCCACGCGTCGACGAAGCCGGGTTTCTCGTCGGAGCGAGCGGAAATTACCACCTGATCGTGATGTTCCCCGAGCTCCCCGGCAGCGAGGGCTACGAGCTCGCGCCCCTCATCGCCAAGGTCCGGCGGCTCTACGCCGAGGTCCCGCTCGGGCCGGTTCGCCCCGCGCTCACCGGCATGCCCGCGGTGGCGACCGACGAGCTCGTCGCCGTGAACCGTGGTCTCGAGATCTCCACGATCGGGACCGGCCTTGGCCTCGTCCTCCTCCTCTATCTAGGTTACCGCTCGGTCCGCTATACGGTGATGGCGCTCGTGCCGCTCGGTGTCGGTACGCTGCTCACGGTCGCGCTCGCGCGCGCGCTCTTCGGCGGGCTCAACATCGTCACCTCTTCGTTCGTGTCGGTGCTGATGGGGATCGGCATCAACTACGCGATCTTCCTGCTTGCGCGCTACTCGGAGGAGCTCCGAAGCGGCGCCGGTCAAGAGGCCGCCCTCCGCGGTGCCCTCGGCAAGACCGGGACCGGCATCCTCATCTCCGCGGCGACGACGATCCTCGCCTTCGCGACGGTGACGATCACCGAGTTTACGGCCTACCGACAGCTCGGCCTCCTCGTCGGGCTGGGCATCGTGGTGATGGTGCTCCTCACCTGGTTCGTGAGCCCCGCGCTCGCGCGCGCGATGGACCCGAGCGGCGTCCGTCGGGCCGCTGACGAGTTTGTCGGTTTGAACCACCTCGAGGCCCTCGTGAAGCGCGGGCGCTGGCCGTTCCTCGCTGCGGCGCTGGCGCTGTCGGTGTTTGGGGTCGGGTTCGCCCGCGGCCTGCGCTTCAACGCGCGCTACTTCGACTTCCTCCCAGCGAGCGCGGAGAGCGTCCGTGGCCTCACCGCGGTCGAGTCGGATGGCGGCGCGAGCCCCGTGTTCGCGAACCTGTGGGCTCCCGATGTCGAGTCGGCCCGCGCGCTCACCGAGAAGGTGCGAGGCCTCGAGCTCGTCGGCGGCGTCGACAGCGCGACCGACCTGCTCCCTCCGCTCTCTGACGAGCGAATGGGAGCGCTGAAGGAGACCGTCGCCGCGCTCGGTAAGAAGCCAGACTTCGCTCGGTTGCGCGACCGCGAGCGGAGCGCGAAGAAGGTCATCGAGAAGGTGCGCGCTCTCTCGGACGCCTTCGACGAGGTCGCCTTCGCGATGCGTCGCGCCGACCTCTCGACCCAGGCGATCGACGACGCGAAGAAGGCGTGCGGCGAGCTCGAGAAGACCCTGGCCGGGCTCCCGGACGACGGCCGCGAGGCGCTCGCTCGGGTCGAGGTCGGCTCCGCCGACATCCTCGAGCGCGCGTGGACCACCGCCGAGAACGTCGCTCTGCGCGGAGCGTATCAGGCGAGCGATCTCCCGAGCGTCTTCAGGGCCCGCTACGCCGGGAAGGACGGCAAGGCGCTCGCGATCTACGCGCAGCCGGGCATCGACATCTGGGACGAGGCGCGCGCGATCGCGTTCTCACGGCAGCTCCTCGCGGCTGCCCCCGAGGCGAGCGGCTTCGCGCTCGAGGTCGACGCCTACCAGCTCGACATCAAGCGCTCGTTCACGCTCGCGTGTTACCTGACCATGGCCCTCGCGTTCCTCACCTGTTACCTCGGCTTTCGTAGCCTGAAGGACTCGCTCCTCGCGATGTTGCCGGTGCTCGTCGGGCTCGCCGCGATGATGGCGTTCATGGCCGTCTTTGGCGTCCATGTGAACGTTGCCAACATCGTCGCGTTTCCGCTCTCGCTCGGGATGGGCGTCGAGGCGGGCGCCCACGTGATGAGCCGCTGTCGACAAAGCGAGGCCGACCGCAATGGCCGGGCGCGCTTCGCAGACATCGTCGCAGGTACGGGGACGGGCGTGATGCTCGCGTCGACCACGACCATCGTCGGGTTCGGTGCGCTGATCGCCGCGGATTACCGGGCGATGAAGGGCCTCGGCATCGTCATGTGCGTCGGCATGACGATAAACCTGCTCGCCGCGTTGGTGTTCTTGCCCGCCCTCTTGCTCGTGACGAAGCGCGTCGAGTAGCGCGAGGACGGACGCTCAGCGCGCGCGCGAGGCGAGGATGGCGGCGAACGAGCGCGTCCCGAGCTCCGATGGGGTGAGCCCCGCACGCGTGAGGTCGCCCTCGTCGATCGCGCCCGATGCGTACGCGCGAAGGAAGAAATTCAACAGCCCCTGACCGGTGGCGGCGTCGTCGAAGGCCGCCCCGGTGCGCGTCGCGCGCGTCGCCTGCTCGAGGAAGCTCGCGAGCCGCGCCGTCGAGGTCTCGAGCGCCTCGAGGAAGAACGCGTACGCGGCGGCGTAGCGCACTGGCACCTGCCCCGGGTGGAGGTCCCAGCCCTGGTAGAAGCCGCCCGCGAGCGAGTGCCGTACGTTGCGATACGCGAGCCGCCAAGCGCCGTGCACGACCGCGCGGTTCTCGTCGTGCTCGCTTTGCGTGCGGCGCGCGCCGCGGTGCGGCGGGGTCGGCAGGAGTGCGGTCGCACCATCGGAGAGGCGGATCCCGGTGCCCGCGAGCGCGGTCAGCATCGCCTGCTTCGCGTGCTCGCAGGCGGGGTGCGTCATCGACTGGTGCGCGGCCGCGATCCCCAGCGCTGCGGTGTAGTCGTAGGTCCCGAAGTGCACGGCGACGCAGCGCCCGTCGGCCGCGTCGACGAGGCGCCGCAGGGGGTTGCGTCCCTTGCGGTCGACGATCGCGCGGGGCAGCTCGATCATGAGCTCGACCCCGACAGCCCCGCGCGCGAGCCCGAGACCCGACTCGAGCGCATCGAGCAGCTCCGCGAGCACCTCGACCTGCCGCGCGGCGCTCACCTTCGGGAGCGTCACGACGAAGTTCGCGGGGACCACTCCTCCGCTCGCGCGAACGAGCGTGGTGAGGAACCGATCGAGCGTGCGGAACGCTCGAAGCTTCGTCTCCTCCCCGAAGGAGCGCACGCGAAGGCCGAAGAAGGGCGGCAGGCTGCCTTGTGCGAGCGCCTCGGCGACCTCGAGCGCCGTGCGCGTCGCGGCGTCGTCCTCCTCGGCGTCGGAGCGAAGGCCGAAGCCGTCCTCGAAGTCGACGCGATAGTCCTCGACCGGCTCGCGCTCGAGCTTGGCGACGACGCGGCGGTAGACGGCTTCGGCGTGCGTGGTGTCGCCTTCGAGGCCGAGCGCCTCGGCGAACCTCGTCGCGTCGGGCGCGTACTCGACGAGCTGCGCGCGGGCGAGCTCGCCGATGCGCGCCGCGGTGCCCGCTCGGAAGAGGTGGGCCCCGCCGTACACCGTGTGGAGCGGCTGCCGCCCGGTCGAGCCGAGCGCGTCGCGGTTCTGCTCACGGCGGTTCGACGTCGCGAGCGTCGCGAGGAGCGCGGCCCTCGCCTCGTCCGAGAGCGTCGTGGTCACGCGCGCACTCAGCTCCCTCGGTAGGTCGAGAAGCCGTACGGGCTCAGCAAGAGCGGGATGTGGTAGTGCTGCTCCGGCGCGGCGATGTCGAAGACGACCTCGACGTACGGGTAAAAGCCCGTCACGCCCTCACGAGCGAAGTAGCGCGCGGTGTCGAAGGTGACGCGGTAGCGCGCGCGCTCGAGAGCGTGTCCGCTCGCAAAGCCGGGGACGCGTCCGTCGTCGTTCGTCTCGCTCGCGGCGAGGCGATGCCAAGCGCCGTCGCGCTGGACGTCGAGAGTCACGGGGACGCCGCGCGCAGGGGTCCCCTTGGCGGTGTCGAGGACGTGGGAGGTGATCGGGCTGTGGGGAGCGGTCATGGGATGTGCGCGCCTCGGGGAAGGAACTCGCTTGGGTCAGGTGCCCTGCGCCAGCTCGTCCACGAGCTTGGCGAGCCGGAGCTTCGTGATCTTCGACTGCTCGCCCGCCGCGATGCGGAGCTCGTTCTCGGGCGGGTTCTCGAGCCTCTCCTCGAGGAGCCCGAGCATCTCGTCGGCGGTCTTTCCCGTCGCGCACACGAGGAAGACATGGCCGAAGCGCTCTTGGTACGCGCGGTTGCCCTTGGCGAGCGCTTCGAGGGTCGCGTCCGACGCGCCCGTCACCCCAGCCTGCTCGCCCGCCGACCAGCTCGCCGTCGCCGCGAACTTCTCCCGAAGCTTCGCGACGTCTGCGCCGATCTCGGGGTGGTGGCCGAAGGCCTCTCGGAAGTCGCCATCGCCGAGTCTCCACCAGGCCGCGTCCGCCGCGCCGAGGAGGTGTGTTCGACTCACGAACGGCGCGCGGCGCGACATCGCGCGGGCCCAGCGTCGCGAGCCGCAACATCGCAGGAGCCGCTCCAGGCGCTCGGCCTCCGAGAGGCGGTTCAGCGCGCCGAGGCCGCCCTCGCTCGCCACCACGTCGAGGCTCGCGACGGTCCCGTACGCGCGCATCCGCGACACGCCGCCACACGGAAAAATGCGCAGCCGGAGGTGCGTGAACGGCCCGCGATTCACGAGCTCGGAGAAGTGGTGGGCGTGGTTGGCTCGCAGCTTGTGCGTTCGCAACACGGGCTGCCAGTCGAGCTCGGTCCCGTCGACGTTGGGGACGAGCGCTGTGATCGGTGCGTCGGGCCAGGCGATCCCCTCCACCGCGCATCGGTCCGGGTAGTTGCCGTTGAAGAACGCGGTGTCGACCACGAGCTCCTCGAGCGCGCCGGGCGCGCACAGCTTGACGATGATCCACTCGTTCCCCGGAGCGCGCCGTCGCCGTGTCTCCCAGCCTCCGCCCATGTTCTCGGCGGGCGTCGGGAGGATCAGGTTCACCATCGGCGAGAAGAACATGTCGCTGCACGCGACGGACCGGCCGCCGTTGACGACACCCATCAGGTCGACCCGGCCCTCCGGCGTCTTCGCGGGTGCGGGCACGCCGAGCACCTTCAAGCGCGCCACCCCGCCGTCGGGGTAGATACGCAGCCGAACGTGCGTGAAGGGCCCGCGGTTCGAGACCGCGAACAAGTTCTGCGACCCGAGCTTGAGCGGCGACGGCTCGAGGATCTCGGTCCACTCGACCTCGTCACGGAGCGCCTCCGGGCTCGTGTCCTCGGAGACGTCGCAGGCCTCGAGCGAGCCGAACGGCGGGTGGTTTCCGAGGAAGTGGTTCGTGTCGATGTCGACGCCGTGGATGCTCCCGCGCACGCCGAGTCGAACGATGCAGTCGTCATGACCCGGCACGCGTTTGCGGCGCGACTCCCAGCCATCCATCCACTTGCCGCGCTCGGTGTACTTCTCGGGGATGAACACGCCGCGGCCCGGCTCGATCAGGTTCTCCTTCTCGGCGAAGAAGTCATCCGAGGCGAGGAGCACGGTGCCACCGACCGTCCTCGCCGCCAGGTCCACGAGCCCGGCGAACGCCGCCGCGCCATCCTGTGCGCTCATGCTTGTCGTCCTCTCTCGTGGGCCCCATATCGAAGCGGGGCGAAGTCGTCCCGCCGCGCCTCGCGCGACGCAGGCTTTTTAGCACCCCGTTGTCCCCGACGAAACGGCGTAGAGCGCGTCATTCTCGTGCCCTCGGGGCCGGTTCTTCGCGATAATCGGGGCCCCGTGAACGGCTTCATTGACTTCCTGAGCTTTACGCTTCGCTGGACTCACGTCTTCGCGGCGATCCTGTGGGTCGGCTCCACCTACCTCTTCAACTTCATGGAGAAGAGCCTCGAGCGCGACGAGACCACGCCCGAGAACGTGCGAGGGAGACTCTGGATGGTTCACGGCGGCGGCTTCTACTTCGTCGAGAAGCAGAAGCGCCTCGACGGCAAGCCCCGCGAGCTGCACTGGTTCAAATACGAATCGGCGACGACCTGGGTGAGCGGTGCGCTGCTGATCGGTCTCGTGTTCTACCACGGGGGTGGCGCGAACCTCGTCGCGCCGGGCGTCTCCTTCGGCGCCGCGGCGACCGCCGGCCTCCTCACGATCATTGGCGGTTGGCTCATCTACGATCTGCTCGTGCGGTCGCCGCTCGGCAGGAACGAGCTGTTCGTCGCGGTGGTGGGCTGGTGCTCGTTCGTCGGGCTCACGTACCTGCTCTGGACGTGGCTCTCGCCGCGAGCGGTGCTCGTCCACATAGGCGGGATGATCGGCACCATCATGGCCGCGAACGTCTGGATGCGCATCCTGCCCTCGCAGAAGCGCATGCTCGCGGCGGTGGCGGCGGGCAAGCCCATCCCGACCAACGTCTCGGCGACGGGGCCGCTCCGGTCGAAGCAGAACAGCTACCTCGCGATCCCGCTGGTCCTGCTCATGCTCTCGAACCACTCGAGTCTCTTGATGGATCGCAAGTCGGCTCCGATCGCCGTCGGCGCGTTGTTCCTCGTCGGCTGGGCCGTGGCGCGCGCGTTCCGCGGACCGACCCACGCGGGCGAGGGCGCTCCGGACAAGAACGCCGAGGGGTCGATGGTGCACGCGGGCCTCGCGCTCGGGCTGCTCATCGCAGCGTTCGGTTTCGGCTTCCGCGCCGCGCAGGCTCATGAGGCGACGTCGGCCGCAGCGACCACGACGACCGTGACGAAGCGCGCGCCGAAGGCCGCCGGTGCTGCCCCCAAGGCGGGCGCGTTCGGGAGCGGCAAGATCCAGGGGACGGTCGCCTTCGGCGGTGCGGTGCCGGCGCCCGACAAGTGGACGGGCACGGCCGAGTGCGCCGGTCTCCACGAGCCGACCATCCAGCTCGTGCGCGTGAAGGAGGGCAAGCTCGCCGACGCGTTCGTCTACGTGAAGGCCGGTTTGCCCGAGGGCGACTATGCCGCGCCGAGCGAGCCCGTCGTCGTCGGCCAAAAGAGCTGCGAGTTCACGCCCCGCGTCTTCGGTGCGATGGCCGGCCAGCCGATCTCGTTCGGCAACGACGACCCGACGCAGCACAACGTCCAGGGACCGCTCAGCGCGAGCGTCGCGCAGCTCGCGCGTGGCCAGGTCGGCAAGTCGTCGATCGACGACGCGACGGTCATGGCGACGCTGACGTGCTCGATGCACTCGTGGATGCGCGCCTACGCGGGCGTGCTCGACCACCCGTTCTTCGCGGTGTCCGACGAGGACGGGCGCTTCGCCATCGAGCGCCTCCCCGATGGCGAGTACACGCTCGGGGCGTGGCACGAGAAGCTCGGCGCGACCGAGGTGAAGGTGAAGATCGAGGGGGCCGCCGTGGCCACCGCGGCTCTCGCCTTCGCGGCGAAGTGAGCGCGCCCACGTGAAGAGCTCCGCGGGCACGCCGCCGGGCCTCGCGCTCCGGCACCCGGCTTTTCGCCGCTATTTGCTCGCCCGGCTCTTCGGCATGCTCGGCTTTCAGATGCAGGGCGTCGCCGTCGGCTGGCAGGTCTACGAGATTACGCACGAGCCGCTCCACCTCGGCTACGTCGGCCTCGCGCAGTTCCTCCCGTCGATCCTGCTCTCGCTGGTCGCCGGCGAGGTCGCGGACCGCTTCGAGCGGCGTCGCCTCCTCATGGTCTGCTACGGCCTGCTCGCGTCCTGCACCTTTGCGCTCGCCGCCCTCACGCTCGCCCCGTCGCCGAGCGTTCGGTGGATCTATGCGGTGCTCGTCATGCTCGGGGTCGTGCGCGCGTTCGCAGGACCTGCGGCTCAGGCGTTGGTGCCGAACCTCGTGCCTTCGGAGCACTTCCCGAACGCCGTCGCGTGGAGCTCGTCGGTGTGGCACGCGGCGGTGGTCGTCGGGCCCGCGCTCGGTGGCTTCGCGTACGCCGCCGCAGGTTCAGGGAGTGTCTACGTGGTCGCGGCCCTGCTCCAGCTCGTGGCGCTCGCGGCCATTGGCGCGCTCCCGCTCGGTCGCGTCATCGCGGCGCGGAGCGAAGAGGGGGGCGCGCTACAGCGGCTCGTCGCAGGGCTCGCGTTCGTCTGGCGAAAGAAGGTGATCCTCGGCGCGATCTCGCTCGACATGGTCGCGGTGCTGCTCGGTGGAGCGGTCGCGCTCTTGCCTGTGTACGCGAAGGACATCCTTCACATCGGTCCGATGGGGCTCGGCGTCCTCCGCAGCGCGCCCGCGCTCGGCGCCACCGTGATGTCGCTCTTGCTCGCGGTGCATCCGATCGAGCGAAGGACTGGGCTCGTCATGTTCACAGGCGTGTTCGTGTTCGGCCTCGCCACGATCGCGTTCGGCCTGTCTCGTAGCTTCGGGGTCGCGCTCGCCACGCTCGTCGTGCTCGGCGCCGCCGACATGGTCAGCGTGTTCGTCCGGTCGAACCTCGTGCAGCTCGCGACCCCCGACGGGATGCGGGGGCGTGTGAGCGCCGTGAACCTCGCGTTCATCGGAGTGTCGAACGAGCTCGGCGAGTTCGAGTCGGGCGTGACGGCGGCGTGGCTCGGCACCGAGGTCGCGGTGATCGTCGGGGGTGTCGGCTCGTGCGTGGTGGTGCTCGCGTGGATGCTGCTGTTTCCGGCGCTGCGTCGCGTCGATCGGATGGATGTCGAGTCCCTGCGCGAGGACGAGCGCGGCGCCGCGGCTCAGTAGCGCGCGTCGCGGTGCGCTCCGAGCGGAGGTGCCGCGGCCGAGCCTAGCCGCGGCGCGAGCGCCGGTGCGAGGCGCGCGAGCTGCCTTCCTGCGAGGTGCTCGAGCGCGATGGCTTGGGTCTCTCCATCGACTCGTGCGCGCGCCACGCGCAGCGCGGCGCTACGAGCCTCGTCCTCCGCCTGAAGGACTTGCAGCGCGGTCGTCGAGCCTGTGGCGTAGCGCCCGCGCTCGGCCTCGAGCTGCCGCTCTGCTCGGATGCGCGTCTCCTCGGCGAGCTCGACTCGGCGCCTCGCGCCGTCGGAGCGCGCGAGGGCGGTGTGAACCTGGGCCAGGACTTCTTGGCGTCGCTCTTCGAGGCGGGCCTCGGCGAGCTCGACCGCTGCGCGCGCACGGCCCTCGTCCGACCGCCGCCGCCCACCGTCGAGGGGCGCCTCGAAGGTGAGGCCTGCGTGCGCGCTCCACGCTCCGAGGGTCGCGAGCTGCTCGAGGGCAGCCCCAGCGTCCGCGCTGCCGAGTCCGTCGAGCTGCACGTACGCGCTCGCGTCGAGCCGCGGTCGGTTCGCGTCGCCGGCCGTTCGTTGCCGCACGCGCGCGGCGCTCAGCGCGGCCTCGAGCTCGCGCAGCTCGGGCGCCGAGGCGAGGGCGTCGCGCTCGACCGTCGCGACGGGCGGCGGAGCGCTCGACGGAGTCTCCTCGGCAGGCGAACCGAGCTCGTCGCCGGTGCCCAGCGTGCCGACGCGCGACGTGAGCGTCACGCGCTGTCGTTCGACCTCGGCCGCCGCGCTGACGACGTCCTCCTCGCGCGTCGCGAGGCGCGTCTCGAAGGCGAGCGCGTCGGCGGGCGCCAGCGATCCGGTGGCGACGCGGAGGTTCGCCTGATCCCGCTGCTCGCGCGCGAGGTCGCGGGCTCGCGTCTGAATCCGCACCACCTCTTCCGCGTACCAGAGCTCCCAGTACGCGACGCGCACGTCACGGACGAGTGCGCTCGCCGTTCGCTCCACCACCCGGCTCGTCTGACTCCTGTCCGCGCGGGCCGCGTCGAGCGGCGCGAGGGTCACCTCGCTCCCGGCGCCTCGGAGGAGCGGCTGCGTCACGCCCGCGCGCGCGGCGAACGCGATCGTCGGGATGGCGCCGTTCGGCGCGAGGCCGATGAACTGAAAGGCCGAGGCCGGCGTGACGCTGTTCTGCCAGGCGGAGCGCACCGAGACGCTGAGATCGGTGCCCCAGCGGAGGCGCTTCTTCACCTCCGCCGAGCCGTCCACCGCGTAGATCTCGCCGACGATGTTCTCGCCCTGGATGAGGCGCGGGGACGCCGTTCGCGTCGCCCCTGCGCTCAAGCCGAGCGTGAAGGGATAGCGCGCCTCTTCGCCCGCGACCGCGTGGTCCGCGTCGCGGAGCTGGATGAGGGCGGCCTTGAGCGACGGGTTCCGCTCGACGGCCCTTGCGACGACCGCACCCTCGGTGGTCGGGGCGCGCGGGGCCTCGGCCCATGCGGAGCTCGGTCCGAGCGAGAGGAGGAAGGCGGCGAGGGGGACGCGGATCTTACTCATGGCGGAGTGCGTCGATCGGGTTCATGCGCGCGGCGCGGCGCGCGGGAAAGAAGCCGAAGCCGACACCGACGAGGAACGAGAACGCGAAGGCGATCACGACGACCTCGGGCAGCACGCGAAACGGAAACGACAGCGCGCGCCCAGCGGCGTAGGACCCGACGAGCCCAAGCATCATCCCAAGCACGCCGCCGAAGAGAGACAGCATCACCGCCTCGACCAAGAACTGCAGGAGGACCTCGTACGCGCGTGCGCCGATCGCGAGGCGGATCCCGATCTCGCGCGTTCGCTCGGTCACCGACACCAGCATGATGTTCATGATCCCGATCCCTCCCACGACGAGGCTCACCGCCGCCACCGCACCGAGCAGTGCGGTGAGGGCGCCGGTCACGCTCGAGAGCGTCTCGGAGATCTCCTTCATGTCGCGCACCGAGAAGTCGTCGGGAGCGCCCTCCGGGAGCTTGCGTCGCGCTCGCATGAGCGCGGCGAGCTGCGTCTTCACCTTGGGGATCGCGGTCTCGGTGCTCGCCGACATCGAGATGGCGCCGACGTCGCGGCTCCCGAGAATGCGTCGCTGGAACGTGGTGAGCGGCATCAACACGAAGTCGTCCTGGTCCATCCCAAAGGTGTTCTGCCCCTTGGCTTCGGTGACGCCGATGACGCGGCACGCGACCTTGCCCACGCGGATCGAGGCGTCGAGCGGATCGCCTTGACCAAAGAGCTTCGAGCGCACGGTCGGCCCGAGGACGCACGCGGGGCTTCCGCCCTGGGCCTCGGCCTCGTTGAACGAGCGCCCGACCGCGAGGCGCAGGTCGCGCACCGACAGGTAGTCGTTCGTGCAGCCGGTCACCGTGGTGCTCCAGTTCTGGTTCGCGGAGACCACCAGGAGCCCGCGGCCCGCCGAAGGCGCCACGGTCGCGACCGAGGGAATTTCCTGCCGGATCGCGCGCGCGTCGTCGAGGGTGAGCGGCGCGGCCCCGACGCTCGCTCCGCCGCGACGCTCGGCCCCCGGCACGACGGTGAGCATGTTGACGCCCATCTTCGCGATGTCACCGGTCACCTTGTCGGTCGCCCCCTGGCCGAGGGTGACGAGCATGATCACGGCTGCGACCCCGATCACGATGCCGAGGGTGGTGAGGACCGAGCGGAGAACGTTTCTGCGGATTTCGCGGAGCGCCATCCCGAGGGTCGAGGTGAGCATGAGGAGCGTCTTCACGACGGCGCGCCTCTCCGCTCATCGCGCTCGATGCGACCGTCGCGGAACAGGATCGTCCGCGAGGCGAAGTCGGCGACGTCGGACTCGTGCGTCACGACCACGATGGTGATCTTGCGCTCGTCGTTGAGCGCGCGCAGGAGCCGCATGATCTCGTGCTTGCGTGCCGTGTCGAGGTTTCCGGTCGGCTCGTCCGCCAGCAAGAGGGACGGCTCGCTCACCATCGCGCGAGCGATCGCGACCCGCTGCTGCTGTCCGCCCGAGAGCTCGGCTGGCGTGTGGAGCTCGCGGCCGCCGAGGCCGACGTCGGCGAGGGCCTTCGCCGCGAGGCGTCGCCTCTCGACCGTCGGGACGCCGCGGTAGACGAGGGGGAGCTCGACGTTCTCGAGCGCCGTTGTCCTCGCGAGCAGGTTGAAGCCCTGAAAGACGAAGCCGAGGTAATGCCTGCGCACGAGCGCGAGCTGGTCGAGCGAGGCGCCCGCGAGGTCGACCCCACGGAACAGGTAGCGCCCGCGCGTCGGCCGATCGAGGCAGCCGAGCACGTTCATGCAGGTCGACTTGCCCGAGCCGCTCGGGCCCATCACGGCTACGAACTCCCCCGTGCGGATGTCGAGGTCGACGCCGTCGAGCGCGCGCACCTCGGACTCGCCGCTGCCGTAGATCTTGAACACGTCCCGGAGCGCGATGAGCGGCGCGGCCGTGTCGGTCACTTCGACTCCTCAACGTCGACGAGCACCTCTCCGCCGTCGAGGAGCTCGTCGCTCGCCACCTCGGTCTTCGCGCCGTCCGTCGCGCCGAGCGTGACGGTGACGACCTTCGGCTTGCCCTCGACGAGAAGCCACACGTGCGGCTCCCGTGGGACATCCGAGCGCGGCGCCTCGCGCGAGGACCCACTGAACATCCCGGAGCGCCGCCGCGGGGCCTCGCTCGGTGGGTTGAAGCGCAGGGCGGCGCTCGGCACGGTCAGGATTTTCTCGCGCTTCTCGGCCACGATCGTGGCCGTCGCCGTCATGCCTGGGCGGAGCGCGCCCTCACGGTTATCGACCGAGAGGATCGACTCGTAGCTGACGACGTTTTGCTCGGTCCTCGGCTCGTTGCGAACCGAGGTCACCATGGCTTCGAAGGTACGGTTCGGGTAGGCGTCGACCGTGAAGGTCGCGCGCTGCCCCTCCTTGGCGCGGCCGACGTCGGCCTCGTCGATGTAGGCGGTGAGCCGCATGCGCGTCAGGTCTTCGGTGACCTTGAAGAGGACGGGCGTCTGGAAGCCCGCGGTCACCGTCTGGCCGAGCTCGACGAGCCGCGCGAGGACGAGCCCGTCGATCGGCGAGACGATCGTCGTCTTGCCGAGGCGGCTGCGCGCGCTCGTCAGGTTTGCTGTCGCGACTGTCGCGGCGGCTTCGGCGCTCGCAACCTGCGCCTCCGCGCGTTCGGCTGCGGCACGGGCTGCTTCGAGGTCGCGCTGCGACAAGAGTCCGAGCTTTGCTTGCTCTTCGGCCCGCGCGCGCGCGCGTTGGGTCTCGTCGCGTGTCGCTTTCGCGGTCCGAATGGCCGCGCTCGCCTCGGCGAGCTGAGCGGCGGCTTGCTCGACCGCGGCGCGCGAGGTCTCGGGGTCGATCACGGCGAGCACGTCGCCCTTCTTCACGTGATCGTTGAAGTCGGCGCGGAGGTCGATCACCTTTCCCGACACCTCGGCGCCGACCTCGACGGTGTTGAGGCCGCTCAGCGTCCCGGTGGCGGTGATGGTGACCTGCAGGTCCGAGCGCGCGACCTTCGCCGTGATCCACTTCGGTCCCTTCGGGGCGCGGCTGCGGCTCCAGTAGGCGACCCCGAGCGCGACGAGCGCGACGAGCACGACCCAGAGGCCTCGGCGGAGCCACGACTTCGCCCCGCGCGGCTCGGTGCTCGCGAGCAGGGCCACGAGCTTCGGATCCGGGGCCTGGCCGGTGGGCGTAGGGTTGTCGCTCACGGCCTAAGTCATGCGGCCCCCGTGCGTCGGAGGCAAGGCGCGCGTCACGTTCGACAGCGAAACACAGGGTAGAGGAGAGCTCCGACCGCGAGCAAGCCGAGCGCCTCGAGGGCCGCGGAGGTTCCGTGAATGAGCGAGGCGTAGACGGTGTTGCCCACGAGCAGCGTGGCCCCGACGAGGAACACGACCGGGACCAGGGGGTACGCGGGGGTGCGATAGGGGCGCGCGGCGTCCGGGTGATGCCGCCGTGAGACGAGCACCGAGACGGCGCCGAGGCCGTAAAAAATCCAGTAGATGAAGACGACGTTGTCGGTCAGCGCGTCGAAAGTCCTCCAGCGGAGGAGCAGCGCGAGCGCCCAGGCGCACTGAAGGACGATCGCCACGTGCGGCGTCGCGAAGCGCGGATGAACGGATGCGACCTTCCGAAAGAACAACCCGTCTCGCGCCATCGCAAAGAAGACGCGCGGCCCGCTCAGGATCGAGCTCATCAAGGTGCCGAGCGCGCTCGCGGTCACGAGCACCGTGATGGCGATTCCTCCGCCTTCGCCGAGGATTTGCCGCGCGAGCTCGCGCGCGGGGTTCTTGGCGTTCTGGAGCGTTGGGAGCGGGAGGACCCAGTGATAGGCGAGGTTCGCGAGCAGGTAGAGGCCCGTCACCACGGTCGTGCCGATGAGCAACGCTCGGGGCAGGTGGCGCTGCGGCTCGCGGAGCTCGCCTGCGACGAAGCTCACGTTGACCCACCCGTCGTACGCCCACAGCGCGCCGATCATCGCGAGGCCGAAGGCGCTCGCCCAGCTATCGCCGGGCGGCGGCGCACCGACCCGGGCGAGGTTCGTCATCGAGCCCTCGGCGACGACGAAGCCGCCGAACACGAGGGCCAGGAGGCCGAGGCATTTCGCGACCGTGAGCGCTCCCTGCACGTTCGACGCGGCGCGCACGCTGACAACGTTGAGCGCCGAAAACGCGACCACCAGCGTGCCCGCGAGCAAGGTCGACGCCGTCGTCGAGAGCGTCATGTACGGCGAGAGCGCACGCTCCACGATCCCCGCGGCCAGCCCCGCGATCGAGCCCGTCTGCAGGACCGCGAGCAGCGACCAGCCGAAGAGAAATCCCGCGAATGGACCGAGCTCGTCATGAAGGGCCGCGTAGAGCCCACCCGAGCGTGGCCGCATGGCCCCGAGCTCGGCGATCGCGAGCGCGCCGAGGAAGCTGAGGAGGCCGGCCGCTGCCCACACGAGCACCGCGAGCCGCGGGTCGGGCAGGCGCCGCGCGATGGTCGCCGCCTTCAGAAACACGCCCGACCCGATCATGCTGCCGACCACGATGGTGGTCGCGTCGAACGGTCCGAGGCGCCGCGGCAGGTCGACCGGAGGCGTCGCGCGCGGGGCCTCGCCTTCGCTCATCGACGAGTCTCTGCGCGTCGTAAGCCCCGGTTCAGGGCGCTTCGGCGGGGACGTGCTTCAGCGCGACCGAGTTCAGGCAGTAGCGCAGCCCCGTCGGCGGCGGACCATCCGGGAAGACATGCCCGAGGTGGCCGTCGCAGCGAGCGCAACGAATCTCGACTCGGCGCATGCCATAGCTCGTGTCCACGTGCTCGGTCAGGGCGTCGTGCGTCAGCGGTTCGTGAAAGGAGGGCCAGCCGGTCCCCGACTCGAACTTGGTCCCCGACGCGAACAGCGGGTGCGCGCAGCCCGCACAGACGTAGATCCCCGCGGTCTTCGTCGCGACAAAGCAGCCGGCGAACGCGCGCTCGGTGCCGTGGTGCCGAAGGACTTGGTACGCCTCGGGGGAGAGCCGCGCGCGCCACTCGTCGTCGCTGAGGATGAGCTTCTCGACCACGCCGCGGAGGTATCACGCGGCGGTGGCTCGCGCAAATCGCGCCGCTCAGCGGCCGGGCTTCGCGGGCCGACGCTGCGCCACGAGGGCGATCAGCGCGAGGCCGACGACGAGGCCGAGCGCGTGCGCGGGCTCGGCGATCCAGTGCGCGAGCGTGTTCCCCGGGACGGTGCCGTGGCCGGGGTGGGCCATCGCGAGGGCGGGGGTGAGGAGCACGACAGCGGATGCCAGGAACTTCATCTCAGTTACCTCGGATCGGTTGCTAGCACCTTCGCGGTCGGGAGGACAGCCCCCGCGCGCCTCGATGCGGCGCGTCGTCTCGTGGAGCGCGCAGCACGTCGGTTGCTCGATCTATCGCCATGCGCACGAGAGCAAGCATGGGCACGTTGGGATGGTGTTTGGCGGCGCTCGCCGCTCCGGTGATGCTTGGGGCATTCACGCGCGGCCCGCGCTCGGTCGCTCGCGCCCTCGAGCCGGTGGCGATCACCCGCACCGTGACCCGGCCCGAGACGCGGCCATCCCCCACGAAGCGAGCGAAGGATGTCGAGCTCGCATCCCTCGAAGTCAGCGAGGCGATTGCGCGCGGGCGCCCGCTGCCCGACTCGTCGTTCGCCTGCGACTCCTCGCTCCTCACCGGCTCGGTCGCGAGCGCGCTCGATGCGCTGGCCCCTGAAGTAGACCTTCGTGGCCGGGTGCTTTCGCGAAGGCGAGCTCGCAGGCCGACACCTCAAGATCGTCGGGCACGGGGGCTCGCGCGGTAGAGAGGCGTACAACCTCGCGCTCGGTCAACGACGCGCGTCGGCGGTCGCGAGCTACCTCGTCGGCAGGGGCTTGCCGGAGGCGCGCATCAAGACGACGTCGGTGGGCGAGTACGAGGCGAAGGGAAAGGAAGAGTCCGGCTGGCGGCGCGATCGCCGGGTCGAGATCCTCCTCGGCGACGAGGCGGAGCTGTTGCCTCGTCCCGCCAGTGGCTCGGCGCCGAGCGGGATTTGACCCGAGCCCGGTCGCGCTCAGGTCGGGTCGTCGTACGCCGCGGCGATTTCGAGCGCGCGCTTGCGGAGCTCGGGGTGCTGCAGGAGCTTTCGGACAAGCCTCCACAGCTCCGGGTCCGCCAAGAGCTGCATCGGCGTCGCGGCGTCGGCGGCTCGGCGGCGTCCCTTGCGTGGGACCGCGCCGGGGCCCTCGGCGAGGAGGCCCTGCATGCGCTCGACGTGACCGCGGGTGGGAAACATCTCGGCGTCCTCCCACGCCATCACCACGCGCGGCTCGACCCCGAGGGCGTCGGCCAGCTCCTGCATCGTGCAGCGAAGCGACTTGCGGAGCGCGCAGATGTCTTCGGGCGTCACGGCTGTCAACGCTAGCACGGCCCTCGGGACACGAAGCCCGCCGCGGCGTGAAACCCCAGCGCCGCTCGTGGCGATGACCCAGTATGAAGCTCCCTCGCTCCCTCCGCCTCTGGTCGTCTCTCGCGCTCGCTCTCTTCGGCTGTGGCCCGCTCCTCCCGAGCGACCCCACGCTCACCGACGAGCCCTGGCCATCGGAGCCAGCGCCCGGCCTTCCGCTCCTCGTCACCGAGCCTCCCGCTCCGCTCGACGCGATCCCGCCCGTGGTTCGCTTTCACATCGACGTCGCGGGCCGTGACGCCGTGGAGCCGAGCGCCTTCAGGCTGTTCGAGGGCGAGCTCAGCGAAGGCCAGCTCGAGCACGCCGCCGAGGCCGACCTCCCCGAGACCCTCGCGCCGCGGCTGGTCCCAGCGCTCGTCTTTCGTCGTGATGACGCGGTCGTCCTCGCGCCGACGACCGCCCTCCGAGCGGCGACGACGTATACGCTGCTCGAGTCCGCGCGACGCGTCGCGCGGGTGACGGTCGCGGCGACCGATGCGCACGCCGGGCTCGCGCTCGTGTGGCCCAAAGAGGGCCGCTCGCCGAGCGGTCTCCTCGCGGTCTACTGCGGGGACGCTCGAATGGAACACGTTTCACTCCCGATCTCGCTCGATCCGACCGGAGTGCCTGGGCTGCTCCGCTCCGGCGTCGCGCCGGGCGAGCCCTCACGACGTTGCGTGCACTTCGAGCCGGCGGTCGCGTCGTCGGATGCGGGCTCGCCGCTCCTCCCTCCACCCTCGATCGTCCCTCCAGGGGGCGATGCTCCGGTGTCTCTCGAGCCGCACCCGCTCGTGCGCGCCGACGAGGCTCTCGACGGCTCGAGCCTCGTCGCGTGCGGTGACGGCGAGGTGCCCTTCGGTGCGGGCTGCGTCCGAGTCGAGGATGACCGCCTGCTCTTGCGCCCGCCCGGCCGCGCGCTCCTCTGGAGCGTTCAAGCAGCACCGGCTCTCGATGTCGACGCCGTCTTCACCACCGCGGGCAAGCCGCATCAGCTGTGGCCCCTGCCGCCGGACTCGGTGATTTGGCTCGCGGTCACCACGGTCGACGCTGCAGGCGGCGTCCGCTCGACCCCGGCGCTCCTCCGTACGGCACCGCCCCGGGCGCACTTCGTGATCGACGAGGTGCTCGCAAACCCCGTAGGCCCAGAGCCTCGCCAGGAGTGGATCGAGCTCGTCAACGACGGCATGGTCGCAGGCTCGCTCGCAGGGCTTCGGCTCGTCGACATTGGCGGCGAGGTGCTGCTTCCCGACGTCGTACTGCCGCCCGGGGGCCGCGCGCTCCTGGTCGGCGACGATTACGACGCCTCCGGCAAGTACGATCCTGCCCCCCTCCCTGGCACGCCGCTCGTCCGTGTCCCGCGCGTGGGCAAAGACGGGCTCGGCAACTCGGGTGAGCCGCTCGAGCTCCTCGCGGCCGACGGCGCCCCGCTCTCGTCCTTCCCCGCGATGAAGACCAAGGCGGGGCGGAGCGTCTTCCGCCGTACGCCCAAATCGCTCGACGACTTTGCGATGAGCGAGCCTGGTGCTTCGACGCCGGGGGTGTCCAACGACGCGATGGTCGCCTCGGCGTTCGACTGAGTCTCTACCTCGCGACGACACGGCGGAGCTGGCGCGGCCTCGCGACAAGCTCCCCAAGACGACACGGCGGAGCTGGCGCGGCCTCGCGACAAGCTCCCCAAGACGACACGGCGGAGCTGGCGCGGCCTCGCGATCAGCTC
>VGRJ01000087.1 GCA_016875405.1 Deltaproteobacteria bacterium
GTTCGGGCCGCGCCTCTACGGGCTGCAGCTCGCCGTCACCTTCGCGGCGGCGCTCGCGTCGTACATCGCGGTAGAACAGCCGATCCGTCAGCATGGCCTCCGCGTCCGGCGTCCCGTCGTCGTCACCTCGGGGGTGCTCACGGCAGCAGTGGCGCTCGTCCTCGTCGCGACGCGCGGTGGCCCGCGTCCCGAGGACCGGCTGACGGAAGAGCTGCGCGGGCTCGCACCGACCGACCGCCGACTGCTCGTGCTTGGCGACTCGACGGCCAACAGCATCGGCTGGACCATCCGAGGCTTACGGCTGGGGACCGTTTCGGTGGTGCTCGGCGGCGAGGACGGTCTCGACCTCTTGAGCGACGGGCCCGCCGAAGAGGCCTGGATCAAGAAATTGACGGAGGTCAATCCAGCCGCCGCGGTCGTCATCGTGAGCGGCGCCTTTCTCTATGGGCTCACGGCCGATGGAGCGTGGCGCGACGCCTGCTACCCCGCCTGGGACGAGCGCTTTCGGTCGGCACTTCGGGCTCGCCTAGCCCCGCTCGCGACGCGCTCCGAGCCGGTGTGGGTGGCCAGCGTGCCGCACGCGCTTGGTCGCTACGACAACGACGAGTTCCGCCAGCGGATTGCCTGCATCAACGGGTCGATCCGAGCGGTGATGGCCGAGCTCCCGACGCTGCGGTCGCTCGACCTCGCGGAGCTCCAGTGCCCATCGGGCGTGTGCGAGCGAACGTGCGAGGGGAAGACCACGCGACCTGACGGCGTCCACTACGACATCCCTGGTGGGCGCTGCCTCGCAAGGCGCGTCGTCGACCGGCTCGGGCTCGGCGAGGCCGCGCCGACGACGGGCGACCGGTGACCCGGGACGCGCGGCGTGAGGGCGCCCCATTTTGTCGGCCGGATCGCGCGATTCGCGAAGAATTGTAGCCAATTAAGAGGATCGCTTCGCCCCGCATCCTCGCTCGTCAGGCACTCTATTTCGCGCTCTCGCTCACCGTCTGGGCGGCGCTCGAGCGTTGCTCACCCGAGAAGCAGGACAAGTGGTTCAGCGCTCAGGCGCTCTCCAGCAGCTTCGGGCTCAGATGAGCGTGTAAGGGCGCATGTTGCAGCCGTACGCTCACTCCGCTCGGTTGGCAGCGCTCGCTGCCGCGCATGGCATCGGCGCGGCGACCTTGGGAGCGTTTCGCTACCTCGCGTTTGGCTCCGGCAGCGGCGAAGAACTGCTGTCGCTCGCGTCGCGCTTCCCCGCGTCCGAGCTCGTCGGGGTCGACCTCGGTGAGGGGCTCGACCTCGCGCGCCGAGCCGCGAAGGCTTGCGGTCTCGACAACGTTCGCTTCGTCACGCTCGAAGCTGTCGACGGTGCCTTCGATTTCGTGGTCGCGCACGAGCTCTTCGCGCGCCTCGACGCCGAGCTCCTCGCCCTGCTCGCGCGGCGCCTCACGCCGACGGGGGTCGCGCTACTCGGCTACCACACGCTCCCGGGCGCGGCGCTGTCGGCCCTCGCGAGGCGCGTCGTGATGCGTGCGGTGCGCGAGGACATGTCACTCGCGGAGAGGCGCTCGGTCGCGCAGACGGGGCTCGGCGTTGTCGCGCGGCACGTCGGGGCACACGACGACGCGCTCTCGGGGCTCGTGCGGAGTGAGCTCCTCGATGTCGCGGCTCGGCTCGAGGAGCCGCATGTCGAGGGGGTACCCCCGATCGATGACGCGCTGAACGTCGCCGAGTTCGTGGCCGAAGCGCGTCGCGCCGGGCTCGAGTTCGTGGCCCGAGGGCCTCACGGGTGACACGCTTGACGCCGCGGCCCACGACAAGCTCGTCCGGCTGGACCTCGTCGTCGAGGCGAGCGGCAGCCTCGCGGCGCGTGATGGGCTGGTCTCCGATCTGTGCGAGCTCGTCCCGCGGCGTCAGGTCGAGCTGCTCCCTTGGGCACCATCGATCGCGGCGGAGCTCGACTACCGCGCCTCGCGTCCACGACGCGGCTCGAGCTCGGTCTCGGTGAGGCGGTCACGAGCGCGCGACACACGGCGGTCGTCCTCGAGCCGATGCTGCGCAAGGTCGCCCACCTGCTCGACGGCGAGCGAACGCTCTCGGCCTGCGTCGAGGCCGTGACGTCGGAGATCGCCGCTGACACGCTCACCCTCGGCGAGCTGCCGACGGACACCGAGGCCCGTCAGAACATGCTTCGCTGGATGGTGCTCGATGCCATGTCCCGACTGCGGAAGCTCGGCCTCCTCGAGCCGCCCTTGCCCGAGCCGGTTGGCGAGGCGAGCCAGGGCGACGACGACGCGGGTACGTAGCGCGCGATTGACCGCGTTTTTAAGCGATTGTCGCTAGCTATGGTGCACGCGTCTCGTTCGGTCGGCCGCCGCTCGACGCCGAGCTGTCTCGGTCGTTCGAGGTCGAGTCGGCGCTCGAGCGCTCGTCAGAGCGGCGAGGTCAGCAGCTCGGGGTAGAGGCCCTTCCAGAACGCGCAGCGGTGCTGCGCCTCGGCGTCGTACACCGCGATGTTGCCCGGCTCGAGGCGGAGCACCGACGCGGGCCCGGTATAGTTCGGCCAGGCGGGAAGGTCGTTCACCTTGGGCTCGCCGGTCTTCACGAACGTCGACCAGTACGCGATCATCTGGTCGGCGAGCTCTTGCGACGTCATGCCGAGATCGGGGGCTGCGATCTTCGAGGTGTTGTCGAGGTTCGGGAACAGGTAGTTGAGCTCCGACGAGTGGACGGAGCCCAGCGCGAAGTTCGGGTAGGGCTTCGCGATGGCGACCCCGAGCACCGGCGCGGCTTCGTCGGCGAACTCGAAGAAGTAGATCGGCTTGGCGTTCGGGACCGCGGCGATCCGGTCGGCCGTGAAGTGGTAGAGGCAGGTGTTGATAGGGAACTTCAGGGCGAAGTCGGACAGCAAGACGCCCAGCGTCTCGGGCGCATCGGTATCCTTCACGAAGCCGCCCGCGGGCGTGTACTCGGCGAGGATCTTCTCGGCGTAGGTGCCGCCGCCGGGCGCCATCCCCGGGTAGAAGAGCGGCAGCCACTCCGTCGCGAGGGTCTCGGAGTCGATCAGCGGGCTCTTGCCGAGCTGAGCTCCCTGCCAGAAGTAACCCACGTAGAGCCGCATCTCGTGGCGTGTCCCGCCGTACAGCATCGGCACCTTGGCGACCTTGTTCTGGGCGACGGACTGCAGGAAGCTCCGCGGGTAGATCGCGTTCGGTGAGGAGGCGTCGCCAGGCGTCGGCGCGAAGGGGATCAGGTTGTCGGGTTGCGAGGCCACGAAGGCGCCCTCTGCCTTGAGGAGTTCCTTCACGTCGGCGGCCTGCAGGCACGCGAGCGTTTCGGCGTCGTCGGCCTTCTTGCAACCCACCGCCTCGATCACCGAGTCGGCGGCCCCGCGGGCGGCGGTCGGGGTGTTGAGCTGCGCGAAGCACGCCGCGCTCTGTGCGATGGCCTGGTCGAAGAGCCCCTCGACGAGCTCGGGCGCCGCGAGGTGTGCGCACACCGAACCTCCGCCCGCCGACTCGCCCGCGATCGTGACCTTGGTCGGATCGCCGCCGAAGGCCGCGATGTTGCGCTGCACCCAGCGCATCGCTTCGCGCTGATCGGCGAGGCCAAGGTTGCCGCTCGAACCATCGGTCTCGAGCACCGGGTGCGGCATGAAGCCGAACACGCCGAGCCGGTAGTTGACCGAGACGACGACGATGCGGCCCTTCGACGCGAGGCGATCCAGCCGATAGAGGTTTGACGAGCCGCCGATGAATGCTCCGCCGTGAATCCAGAAGAGGACCGGCAGCTTCTCTCCGGGGGCGAGGTCCGCGGGGACGCTGACGTTGAGGGTGAGGCAGTCCTCGTTCAGGCTCGCCTCGGTCAGGTTCTCGCGCGCCTCTTGTGCGCACGCGGCGCCAAAGTCGGTCGCGTCGAGAACGCCTTCCCATGGGGTCGCCGGCTTCGTCATCGCCCAGCGCAGCTCCTTCAGCGGAGGCACGGCGTAGGGGAGCCCGCGCCACTCCTTCACGCCGTTGCGGACGACGCCGCGCGTCTCGCCGAGGTCGGTCTCGACCGTGAGGCCGTCGTCCATCGAGCCGCCGCTGCCGCCGTTGCCGCTCGTGCTGACGGAACCGCCGCTGCCGCCGTTGCCACCGCCGGAGGACGTGCTGAGGTCGACGTCGACCGAGCCGGAGTTGCAGGCGGTGCTGCCGGTGGCGGCGAAGACGAGCGTACCGAGGGCGGAGCCGAGGAGGAGTGCACGCTTCATGAACGCGCGGAGTACACGCGCGCGGGCCGCGCACCAACAGCAAAAAAGCCGTGGGGGACGTCGAATCAGGCCGGAAAATGCGGGAGCAACGGCGCCGCGCGGTGAAGGCTGATTGAGCCGCATCGCCGCCGCCTCGCCGGCGTATAGCGCGCGCCGACCGCTCCGACGCGCGACGACCCATGCAGCCTGCTGCCGCTTCGCCTCCTCCGTTCCTGCTCCTCCTCGGCGTGTGCCTCGCGTGCCTCGTGGCCGCCGGCGTCGTCGTCGACTTCACGCTCTCGTTCGTGTGTCGGCGGGCTCGGGTCTTGGACCCGGCGTTCGCCGCGCTAGGCCTCGTGCCGAGCGGTGCCATCCCCAACGTGCGCGAGTAACACGGCGTCTTCGCGGGCCGGGCTGTGGACGCGATCTCCAACCAGCGCTCTCGCTTGCTCGAGGTCTCTGTCTAGGCGCGGACCGCGAGCCGCGGGGTGGTCGGGAGAGAAGGCGGTGAAGCGCTCTACCCCTCGGCCGAACCTGGCCTCTTCCTCGACGGTGACGAGCCGCTCCGGATGCGCGCGTTCGTCTCGAAGCCCTCCGTGCGGACGGCGCTCGCGTGGCTCCTCCTCGACGCCTCCTCGAACGAGGTGCGGACCCTGCGCGTGCGCCCCGGTGCGATCGTGCTCGTGCGTAGCGGGCTCGATGCCGCGGCGGCGTGCGCGACCTTGCCGGCCGTCCTCCAGGCACAGCTCGCCATCGTGGAGGCTGCGAAGCGTATGCTGCCGCCGGAGCGTCCGCTCGCGGTCTCCAACCTCGAGGCTCGGGCGCGCAAGAGCCCGACGAGCCGCGCGCTCGTCGTCGTGCTCGGCCTCATCGTCACCCTGCTCGTCGTGAGCCTCGTCGTCGTCGCCCTCGTCCTCAACGCGGAGTCGTCGACGCCCTCTCGCGGACGACCAGGGTTCGGTACGGCGGCTGAACCTGCGCGACGACCGGCTTCACGCTGACCCTCCCGGTTCGCGCTATTTCGTCGACGCGCGTCCCGATTCGGGCGAGGCCTCGGCGCATGAAGACTACCGTCCTCGCCCGCTCCGCCTCGTTCGCCGTCGCGCTCTTGCTACTCTCCGGCTGCAAGGGCCCCGAGGGCGTCTACGCGATCGACAAGGACGAGACGAAGAAGACGCTCGAGGCCGAGATCGCGAAGGCGCCGGCGGAGCAGCAGGCGATGGGCAAGCTCGTGCTCTCGCTCTTCGATCAGATGGACATGAGCCTCGAGCTGAAGAAGGGCGGCGAGGTCGAGATGAAGATGAGCATGCCATCGCCGACGGGCGGCGAGCCGAAGGCCGAGACGAAGAAGGGCACCTGGACCAAAGACGGCTCCACCGTGGTGGTCGACTCCGACGGCAAGAAGATGTCCTGCGCCCTCGACGCCGCGAAGCTCACCTGCGAAGCGAGCGACAAGTCGCAGAAGCTCGTCTTTAAGAAAAACTGAACGCAGCCGACCGGCTTGCTCGTCGTCGCGGCGCAAGCTGCGCGTTGGCCATCGATGGTGCAGCCCCGCGGCCGCAGCGTCCGCGTGACGGGCCGCCGCGGAGGGGCTACGTCGCCTCGAGGGCCTCGGTCAGGGGCTCTCCGTCGAGCCGCGGGGCTCTGCCGCGAGCGGTCTCGCCGCGCGGCATCGAGGCCTTGCCCACCGCCACGTCGAGCATCTTGCGGAAGCGCGTCCAGACGCTCTCTTGCACGTAAGGGACGCCGTACTTCTCGCACAGCGCCTTCACGCGTGGTTGCACGCGGCGGTACGCGAGCATGGGCACGTCGGGGAAGACGTGGTGCTCGATCTGGTAGTTCAGCCAGAGCTGCAGGTAATCGACGACCTCGGTCCCTGTCGCGTAATTCACCGAGCCGGCGACCTGGCGAACCATGCGCTCGGCCTTCGTGGCTGGCCGCGCGTCGAAGCGCGGAATGTCGTCCCCCGTGTGGTTCGGCCCGACGACGAGGAACGTGTGCGCGTTCGTCAAGAGATCGGCCGCGACCGAGTTGAGGAACGCCGAGCCGACTGCGAGCGGGCCGAGCGGCGCGAAGAGGAGCGGCAGCAGGACGAAGTGGTATCCGGCTGCGGGCAGGTAACACGTGCGCCAGAGATTGAGGAGCCGGGCGGCCTCGGAGGGCGTCGTCGCGGCCTCGTCGCCCGAACGCTTCCGCTCGAGGCGAAGGTCACGGTCGTACAGCGCGGCGAGCGTCTTTGGCGCGTAATACGACGTCCGCCACGTGAGCATGAGGAGCCCCATCACCGCGTAGCGCGCGGCGAGCGGCAGGCGTCGCAGTTCCTCGGTGTTGCGCTCGATCAAATCGGGGTCGGTCTCTTCGCCCGTGTGAGTGTGGTGCAGCACGTTGTGCTCGTAGATCCACGCCTCGGGGAGCATCCAATCGGGCCAGTCGAGGAAGCGCCGACGCCCGCGTGCGAATGCCCGGCTCGTGAAGCGCTCGGGCACCCCGGGCACCCGATCGTAGCCTCGGTGGCCGCAGTGGTGCATGAGGAGCCAGCGCGTCGAGCGACCAAGGCTCAGCCCGAGAATGCTGACCGGATTCGGCGGGAGCCAGGCGGTCGCGAGCCCGACCGCTGTCGCGACGCGGCCGATGCGCTCGATCGTTCGGAGGTGGGCGAGGTCTTCCTCGCCGAACGAGGCTTCGAGTTCACGTCGCAGCTCGCTTAGCTCGGCGAGAAAGCCTTCGGCGTCGATCGTGGAGAGGTCGAGCGTACGTGCGGCGGACATCCTGAGCTCCTTCGATGCAGGGTGGAGTCCCACCTTGGCGTCGCGCCGCTCGGCTTGTGGCGGTGAGCCCACGACCGAAGGCCGACGTCTCCCTCGAACACCCTCGCGCGAATTCGTCGCGCGACCGCTCGTCGGGGTCAATGTCATTTCGGGTCCGAACACGCGCGCTCGTACGTTGTCACCCGTGAAGCGCCGCCAGACGACTCCCCGCATCGCCCTCGTCGCCTCGAGCCTCGTCGCGCTCGCGAGCGCATGCTCCGACGAGCCAGGCGCGCTCCAGATCCCGGGCTCCTCCGTGGTCGCGGTCACGACCGGTCCTGGCGGCGCGGTCGGTGGCGCCGGCGGTGAGGCTTCGAGCGGTGTGGACGTGGGCGGTACCGGCGGGGCAGCCGTCGAGCCGCTCGAGCCGGCGGGTCCCTGCTCGAGCGAGGGCGGGCAGTCGTGCGGCGGCAACGGAATCGGCGGGGCGACGACGACCCTGTACGTCTGCAAGGGCGGGCAATACGTCGTCGATCACGCCTGCGGCGAGCCGTGCGAAGCGATGCCCGCCGGCGTGCCCGATCGTTGTCCGGGTGATGTCGTGGTGCCGCCCGCGCTCGTCGCGACCCTGTCGGTGAAGCCGTACGTAGAGGGGGCGTGCAAGCCCGCGACCTGGCCGGGGTGGCCCTACGAGGCGAAGACCTGCAGCTACTCCGCGAGCGGCTTCTCGGCCACGGTCACGGTCGCGAACCCGTCGGCCGAGCGCGTCGCGGCATGGATCGCCGACGCTTCCGTGTTCATCCCCGCGCTGTGGCGCCTGCGCACGACGGCACCGGACGCGTACGAGGATGGGCTCGTCGCGACGGCGAAGCACACGCTCGGGCAGTCGTCGCGCATCTTCCCGCTCGAGGGCGGGGTGATCGAGAACATGGGCGGTGGCGCGGTCAACTACCCGTTCTCGTCGGGCGTCACCGAGGGGTGCTCCGGGGGCTGTTACTGTCGGATCAACTCGCTCCACCGCACGACTTGGTGCAGCTACGTCGCGTTCCTCGGCGAGCAGACGTACGACGCGTGCATCGGCGAGGTCGGCTCGATGGGGCACACGAAGGGCTGGACCGGCCAGTGCCTCCAGAACCACATCGACGCGTGGACCGCGGGCTCGAACGCGCACTACCGCGCGGCCGCTTGGAAAGCGAACGCCGAGGTGAAGACGATCTGCAATGCCTCGAAGCCGTGCACGCCGAGCGAGGTCGTCGCCGCGGTGGTCGTGGCTTATGACTGATGCCCTTTCGCGAGTCGTGCGTGCTCGTCTAGACTGCGTCCCATGAGCGAAGCAGATCCGGTCGCGCCCGAGGCGAGCAGCTCGAGCGAGGCGCACTCGGCGGCCCCTCGCGGCGTGGGCGATGTCGGTCCCGACCCGGTCTGGGGCGTCGCCATCGGGGCGTTCGGCCTCCTCACCATGGCTGTCGCCGGCGCTCTCACGCAGCACCTCTGGTTCAACGTCGGCGAGGCGTTCATGATGCTCGGCGCGGCCATCTTCCTCGCCAGTGGGCTCTTGACGCACATCAAGCAGTTCGGGTGGCCCAGCCTCGCCGACATCCGCGCGCGGCTTACGAGCCCGGCGGTCTCGACGAAGCCGCGCGACCCTGGCGAAGTCCGGTGACGTGAGCTGAGCCGAGGCCGCCCTCGGCTCGCGAGAGCGACCGCGAGGACGCTCGGCCTACGGGTCTCGCGGAGGCCGCGTCGAGCGGACCTCGGACGGGTCGTCCTCCGCCGTCGCGTCGAGCGGAGGCGCACTCGAGGACAGCGCGTCGACCTCGAGCTTCGACACGAGCTCCACCGGCACGTCGAGGTGCCCTGCGAGCCGCGCCAGCTCTTCGTGCTCTTGCGGCGCGACGGAGCCATCGACCGTCGCCTGGTGGGCGAGCAGGCGCATGACCTGGAGCCGCTCTTCGGCGTCGCAGAGCGCTTTGAGCTCGCGGCAACACAGCTCGACATCGGCGGGCGTGAGCCGCGGGACATGCTCCTCGAGCGTACGGCACAGGTCGTCGATCCCCTCCGCGGGCATCCGATCGACGTGCCGAAAAAGCACGCCGAGGTGATCCCGCTCACCGCGACGGATCGCACCGTCCGCTTGCGCGACTCGCGCGAGCAGGACCGAGACGACGACGATGTAGCGATGCACCACCGACTCGTCCTCCGGCAGGAGCCCCTTCACCCGGGCGTGAATCGCGCCGAGCTGCGACGACGCGCCACGCGAGCGCCCGAGGCCGAGCCAGGCGAAGGGATCCATCGCTGGAACGCTAGCAGAAGCCCGGTGCCGAGGCTTTGTTCGGGTTGCCCGAGAGCCATGCTATGCCGCCCCCGTGAACAAGGTAGCCGTCCTCGTCCTTGGAGGGTTCGTCGGGCTCGCCATCGGGATCGTCGCACTACCCCGCGGTGACTACCGGCTGCCCCCCGCCGCGCGACACGCGAGCCTCCGCGGCGCCCCGGCGAGCAGCGTGGCTCCGACCGCCGCCGCGACGACCGCACCAGCGTCGACCGCCTCACCGACCGGGAGCGCGGCTCCTGGCGCGGATGACGGTCAGGTCCCCGAGATCGCCCTCGAGCCGGCCGAGACCATGGACGCGGCCGAGCAGGCCGCGGCATCCGCGAGCGGCGTCCCCTCGCTCAACAACGCGCCGAAGCACGTCACGTTCGGCGTCGTGCTCGTCAGCTATGCGGGGGCACAGGGGGCGCCTCGCGACGCTCGCTCGAAGGCCGACGCCGAGAAGCTGGCAGCCGAGCTCGCCGAGGTCGCGCGCACCGACTTCGCCGCCGCCTTGAAAAAAGGCGACAAGGGCTCGATCGACGACGCTGGCAAGATGTATCGAGGGATCCTCGAGCCCGCAGCCGAGTACGCGCTCTTCAGCCTCGAGCCGGACCAGGTGAGCGCCCCCGTCGATACGCCGCGCGGATTCTGGATCTTGCGCAGGATCAAGTAATGGCGTTTCGCGCCGGGTTGGGGCAGCGTCCCGCCATGGCCACCATCGACATCAGCCGCTCGCACGCTCTCGGTCTCGACGTCGCGAGGCAGCGCGCCGAACAGCTCGCGAACGACCTCAAGGAGCGCATGGGGATTCAGTGGCGGTGGGAGGGCGACACCATTCGATTCACCGCGGATGGCGGCCCCGCGAAGGGCACCACCGGGTCGGTGGCGGTCGCGACCTCGCAGGTTCGGATCGAGATCGACCTGCCGTTCCTCCTCAAGGCGATGAAGGGCCCGATCACGACCAAGGTCGAGGAGAAGCTCGGCAAGCTCCTCGGCTGACCCACCGAGGGCCAACCCGCCCACGACCCCTGCCCGCCAAAGGTTGGGCCAACCGCCGAGGCTTGGCTAAGGTCCGCCCGGGACCACAGGGGCAATGACGGTTCACGTCTCAGGAGAACGACTCGATGCGATCCTGGCTCAATTGAGAGCCGAGGAGCCGCTTGAGACCGATCCGGCGCAGCGGGCGCTGCTCCGTTACGAGATTGGCGTCCTCGAGGAGCGTCGCGGCGACGGGCGCGCGGCGTCGCGCGAGTACCTGGCCGCGTTCGATCTCGCTCCCGATTTTCGCGAGCCCGTCGAGGCGCTCGCGCGCTTGACGACCATCACGGGCGAGGACCGCGGGAAAGTCCGCATGTTCGAGGCGCTCGTAGGGGCGGCGAAAGGGCCAGGTGAGTCGACGGTCGCTCTGTGGGAGCTCGCCGCGCACCGCGCCGACGTCCTCGGAGATCTGGCCGCTGCACGCCAGGCCCTCGAGCAGGCCGTCACGGCCGACCCGGACTCGGTCGCCGCATGGCTCGCCCTCGAGCTCGTGGCGGCGCGGGCCGCAGACGTCGACGGGCGCATCCGCGCGCTCGAGGCCCGGGCGCGGCTCACACGCGATCCGACGCTTCAAGGGGCGCTGCTCGTCGAGCTCGCTCACTTGATCGCGGACGCTGGCGACGTGACCCGCGCGGTGAAGCTCCTCGATGCGGCTGCGGCGCTCGACGGGCGTGCGCGGTTCCGGGCGCTCGTCTCGCTCGAGAACGTCGCCCGCGACGCCGGGGCGCTCGAGTCTCAGGCGGTCGCGCTCGAGTCGCAGGCCGAGCTCGTCGTCGCGACCGTCGCGGATCCAGCGAGAGGGGACAAATTCGGTGTCCCGCGGTCGGTGCGCCAGCCGGCGTACGCTGCGGAGTGCTGGCTGCGCGCCTCGCTCCTTCGACGGCGTACCTCGGACCCGTGGGGGGCGGTTGCAGCCGCGCGTGCGGCCGCACGTCAGCTTTCGGGCGATGCCCTCGTCGCGCGGATGGAGCTCGCCGCGGCGGACGCCTCCGGAGACGACGTCCTCGCGATGGAGATCGCGTTCCGCGAGGCGCAACGCGGCGTCGGTGGGGCCGTTGGCGCTGCGATGTGGACGCGCATCGCCCTCGCGCGTGAAAAGGAAGGACGCCTCGATGAGGCAGCGGCTGCCTACGAGAGGGCGCTCGAGCTCGATCCTGGGAGCGCCGTCGCGGAGGCCTCGCGGCTCCCTGCGCTCCTCGCGATGTCCGACGGCGCGACGCTCGCGCGCGCGCTCGAGTCGGCCGCGCGGACGGCCAGCCGAGGTGAAGCCGAAAAGGCGTGGCTGCTCGCCGCGTTCGCTTGGGGCGCTCGCAACGGCGATGCCGCCGAGGCTCAGCGCGCGCTCGATGCCTGCGTGCAGGCCGGCATGGACATCGGCGAGGCCGCGCGGATCGCGCGCTCGCTCGCAGCGACCTCCGAGGATTGGAGCTGGTACGAGGCGGCCACGGTCCGGCTCCTCGCGCAGGAGACCGAGCTCGCGGAGCGCGCCTCGCTGTCGTTCGAGCTCGGACGGCTCCGTCTCTTGCGCGGCGACGCCGCCGCGGCCGACGCTGCGTGGTCCGAGATCGCCGCGTCCCTCGAGCCAGAGTCGTGGCTCGGTCGGCTTTTCATGGCCTACGGCGGCGACCCCGGTCGCGCGCGCGGCCGCGCGGTCATGAGGCTCGCGGAGCTTCAGCCCGACGCCCTGCTCGCTCGCGGCCTCGTGATGGTGGCCGCCTGGCTCGCGATGCACGAGGGGGCGAACGAGCGCGCGATCGACTGGTTGTCGAAGGAGCACGAGCGCGCGGTTGGAGACATCGCGATCGCGGTGCTCCTCTCGGAGGCTCTGCGCGCCGTCGAGAATTTTGCTGCTGCCGCGCGAGTGCTCGTGCGTCTCTCGGCCGCGCTCGCAGAGCCCGAGCTCATCGGCGCGCTTCGAATCGAGGCGGGCCTGCTCTACTGGCGGGCTGGCGAGCGACACGAAGCGGTTGCCGTGCTCGAGACGGCCATCGAGACGGCGCCGGTCGCGGCTCGCCGCGCCCTCGCCTGGCTCCTTCGGGCGGCGAACCCCGACGAGCGCGCGGTGCGTCGCCGCGTCGCCGAGCTACAGGAGGAGAGCCTCGCAGACCGTCCCGTGGGCGCGCTCGAGCGGTTCGGCCTCGGCGTGCTCGAGCGGGGGGGCGAGACGGACGCATGGGCCGCGCTCGAGCAGCTCGACGAGCTCGATGAAGGTGGTGATCTCGGGCTCGCGACCGCGCTCGCGCGGGTGCTCTGGGCGAGCGAGTCCATCGACGCCGCCTCGGTCAGCCGATCGCTCGACCATATCGAAGCCCTCGGAGGGACGCCTGCGAGCCTCGCGCGCGGCGAGCGCTACCGGCAGGCGCGCTTCGTCGAAGGGGCGATCGACGCGTCGCTCACAGCAGCTCGCGTATGGGCGGCCGACGATGGTGCGACGCACGTGGCGCTCTCGTGGCTCGCCTCTGCCGCCGCGGCAAAGTCGCGCACGGACGAGCTCGAGGCGCGCCGCGCCATCGCCCGAAGCCTGGACGGGGAGGGGCGCGCTCAAGCCCTCGCGTCGGCTGCGACGGTGGTGCTCCTTGACGGCCGCGCGGACGAGCTCGCGCTCTTCTCCTCCGAGACGACCGCCGGCAAACTCATGAACCTCGAGCTCGCGCCCCCAGGGGCCGCGCCGCTGCGGCGCATCGCGGCGCTCGGGGGGGTGGGCGACGCGCTCGGCGCAGAGGCGCAGCATCAGGCCCGTCGCCTCGCGGCGTGGTCCGAGCTCGCCTGCGGCCAGAACGAACACGCGAAGGACGCCTTTGCCTCGCTCTGCCGCGAAGATCCCGCCGACGTCGCCTCCTGGGAGGGCCTCCGCGCTGCGGCCGATGCGCTCGGCGACGACGTGACCCTCGGCGCGGCACTTCTTCAGCTTGGTACGTTGTGCCGAGATGACGCACGCGGCGCCGAGCTCCTCGAGCTCGCCGGCGTCACGCTCCTCGAGCGAACGGCGGCGCACGACGACGCCGAGCAGGCGCTCTCTCGCGCCCTTGCCCGCGATCCCAAACGCACCGCGGCCTTCGAGGCGTTGTTTCAGCGCCTGCGTCAGCAGAACCAGGACGATGCGCTGCTCGCCCTCATCACGAAGCGTATCGAGGTCACCGACGACACCGCCGAGCTCGCTCGGATGTACTGGGAGCGGGCGCGAGTGTTCCGTCGGCGCGGCGACATTCGCGCGGCGCTTGGCGCGCTCGAGAACGTTGCCGAAATTGAGCCTGAGCACGTCGGCGCGCTCGCGCTCCTCGGCGAGATCAGGATCCACGCAGCGCGAAGCCTCGTCGAGCAGGGCAGCGATGCCCGCCGCGAGTTCACCGACGCCGCTCCGGTGCTCGCCCGGCTCGCGGCGTCCGTGACGGCACCAGAGCAGCAACGCCGCGTCTCTGCGGTGGCCGCCGCAGACGTGTACGAGAAGCAGCTCGGAAAGCCCGAGAAAGCCTTTGAGGTCCTCTGGCAGCTTCACCGTGACGAGCTCGCGACGCTCCCGGTCCTCGAGCGCGTCGCACGGCTCGCTGGGAAAATCGGAAAATGGGCGGAGGCCGCCGATCTGCTCGAGCTCTTGATGGAGCGGCGTGAGGACTCCGAGGGTCGTGCCGACGCGGCGCGCCTCGCGATGGCCATTCACCGCGACAAGCTCCGCGACGCGCCTCGCGCCGACCGCGCCGTCGCGCGCCTCCTCGAGGAAATTCCCGACGATCCCGACGCGATCGAGGTGGTCTTGCGCGCGCCGCTGGTCGAGCTGCGGCCGGTCGTGATGTCCTCGGGCCGCGCGGCAATCGAGACGCGGCTCGCCTCCCATCCGGTCGACGCGCGTCGAGTCCGTGTCCTCTCTGACATTGCTGCGGCAGCTGGGCAGTTCGACGCGCAGCGTGCGGCGCTCGGCGTCCTCGCCGCCATCGTCGACCCGGACGAGGGTCTTCGCCAGGCGCTCCTGCGGCTCGATACACGCGTCGCCCACGTCCCGGCCATCGCGCTCGACGACCGAGCGCTCGCGACGCTCTGCGACGACGACGACGCGGGACCGCTCGCGGAGCTCTTCGCCCTCATCGCCGAGGTCGTCACGGCCGCGCTCGGTCCGTCCTTGCGAAGCGAGGCCGTCACGCGAAAAGATCGCCTCGAGTCGGGGGACCCCCTCCGCGTCGACATCGCTCGCTGGATGGGGGCGGTCGGCTTCGACGACTTCGAGCTGTTGCTCGGCGGTCGCAAGCGGAGGGGTGTCGCGGGTGTCGCCGCGGACCTGCCGACGCTGATCGTCGGGGTCGACGTTCAGGCGCCGCTCGACGCCGGAGGGCGCGCCGCGATCGCGCGCGAGGCCTTCGCCTTGCGTCGCGGCATCACGGCCGTGCTCCACAACGACGAGCACACGATCGCGTCGATCGTCGCGTCGGTGAGCAACGACGTCGGCGTCGCAATGCCCGTGCCGCCGCTTGCCATCTACAAAGAAGTCGATCGGGCGATGCGGAAGGCGATGAGCCGCAAGCTGCGCAAGGACGCGGCCGAGCTGTGCGCGCAGATCGTCGAGACTCGGCAGGACGTCAGCGCCTGGCTCGCCGCCGCGCGGCGCAGCATCGATCGCATGGCACTCGTGGCGGCCGGTGATGCGGGGACCGTCCTCGACGCGGTGATCGGCTCACGCGGAACGCCGGCACGCGTGGGCTGGGAGACGAACCCGAGGGCCATCAGCTTGCTTCGATTCGCGCTCTCGCGTGACTACCTCGAGCTGCGTCATCGCCTCGGAATGGGGATGTCATGAGCCGCCGTCCGCCAAAGTCTCCAAAGGAACAGCCGAAGGAAGCGACGCCCTCGAAGGGCGGTTCGCCCGCCGCGCCACGCCCCCGCACGCGGTTTGCGAAGACGCAGGTCGGCGGCGGTGCGAAGGTGCCCGCGAACCTCGAGACAGCACCCCCGGCGAAGGGCTCCGAGCACGGCGACGCGCTGCTCGACGAGCTCTTCACGGAAGATCCGGCGCCGAGCTCGAAGGCTCCAGGCTCGAGCAAGGACGCTCCGCGCTCCAAGGGAGGACGGCGCTCGGCGAAGCGCTCGCTGCCGGCTGCCGCCGTCGACGTAGCGTCGCCGAAGTCCAAGGCGGCACCTGGCCGCGATGATGACGAAGAGCGCGAGACCTTGATGTTCAATCGCGCGCTCGCCTCGTCCGAGCTCGCCGACGAGGCCCCCGCAAGCGAGCTGCCAGGGGATGAGGCGCTGACGCGGGCGCCGTCCGACTGGCAGTGGCAATCCCTTGATACGGCGGCGCTCGATCCGTCGGTGTTCGACCCGGCGTCGGCTGCGCCGCCCGCCGTCGTCGCGAGCGATCCGATGGACGTGCTCGACCTCACGCCGTCGCTGTCCGAGGGCACGGCCGCGCTCGCCGTACGCGCGTTGCCTGCGGATCGCGGCTCCACCGAGGAGCTCGATCTCGACGACATCGAGCTCGTCGGAGATGTCGCGGATCTGTTCGACCCGCTCGCGGTCGGCGAGAGTGCGGCCCCTCCCGCCATCGCGATCCCCCCGGGCGCGGTGCCTATTCCGCTCGCGGCGCACGACGACGACGACGATGGCGTCCTCCCGACGTGGATGCCGCCTGGCCTCCCCGGTGACGACGACGGAACGATCGCACTTCCGCGCGTGGCAGGGCCAGCCTCTCCGGAATCGGACGGCCTCGTTGATTTTGGTCAACGCGGTGTCTACCCGCGCATCCAGCTCTCGGAGGTCCTCGCGGACACGCCCGTCCCGCCGCCCGCGCCGAGCATTCCGTTCGCGCTCGTGGCTCCTCCGACCGACGAGGACGCCTTCGAAATCCTCGTCGACGATTTGGAGTACGTGGAGGGGCCCGCTCCGCCCTCGCGCTCGTCGCTCGTCGCGGCAAGGCAGTCCGTCGCAGGCTGGCTCGCCTCCTCTGCGCCGCCCGTCGATCTCGACGGAGACGAGTTCGTCTTCGGGTTCGATGACGCGGTCGACTCCTCGTCCGTGGTCGCTTCAGAGAAGGCGCCTTTGCGCGATTCGCTCGCGCTCTTCCTCGAGCCCGGGGCCGAGCCCGAGGCCGCCGTGGTGTCCCTCGTCGAGCGCGGCGTGCGGGTCGAGTGGGTCGAGCGAGCTCGACGCATGCTCGCCGAGGCCCCGACGGGAAACGCGGCGGCTCGCGCGAGCTACCTCCTCGCCGTGTCCGAGCAATTCGCGATCTGCGGCGAGATGGACGAGGCCGAGCGCGTCGCGGCCGAGGCGCTCACGCTCGCGCCAGCCTCGCCGATGATGCAGCGCCAGCTCCGCGGGCTCCTCGCTGCAAAGCGCGCGTGGCCCCAGGTCGTCGAGCAGCTTGGACGCGAGCTCCGTACGGCTCCGACGCCCTCGTCGCGTGCGCACGCAGGGCTCCTCGCCGCGGAGGTATCGCGGGTCGCGCTCGGCGACGTCGAGGGCGCGAGGCGGATGCTCGATCGCGCGCTCGCAGCCGATCCTGAGGACGTGCGCGGGCCCGTCGCGCGCTGGGTCTTGCAGTCGGGCGATCGCGACGCGTCGCTCGAGGTCCCTCAAGGTGCGCACGCGACGGCATTTGCGGCAGCGTCGGTGGAGCTCGCGGCTCTTCGATCAAATGGCTCAGAGGGCGCGCAGGCGTCGTCGACGTTTGGTCGTCTCCTCGCCGCCCGCGCGGGTCTTCGTCGCCGTGACGCGAAGACGGCGGTGTCGGTGCTCGGAGAGCTCGCGAATGAAGCCGCGCTCTCCGGCGCCGCGTCGTGGCTCGCGGCGGTGCTCGGCGCTCCTTACGGCGATCTCTCGACGCAGGTCGACCACGCTCTCCGTGTGGCCGGGGCTGGCAGTCATCGACGGCTGGCGCAGCGCTCCCTCATCGCGCATGCGCTTGAGCGCTCCGACGTGGGGACGGTCGCCTCGGCGATCCGCGGCGGGGATGCGTGCGGCCCCGTTGATCGGCTGCTCCTCGGGGCGCTCCTCGGCACGCGGGAGGACCTACCTGAGCCGGATCTACTCCTCGCGGACGCGCGCGCGTGCGCCGCCGATGAGCGCCCGCTCGTGACCGCGGCGGCAGCACTCCTCGGTGCGGTGGTCCCGCTCGACGACGCGTCCGGAGATCTTCACGGGCGTCTCCGAACGACGCTCGCCCGCTCGCTCGGGGCGCTCCGTCGCGGCGTCTCGCACGCCGAGGCGATGCAGCGCCTCAGCGCCATCGTCGATGCCCTCGTCGAGCACGAGCCCGAAGACGGTGCTGCCCGCGCATGGATCCTCGAGCGCCACATCGCCGACGGCAACCTCGCCAAGCTCGTCGAGGCGGTCCCTGGAGGGACCCACGAACAGCGCATCCTGGGGCTCGCCTTCGCCTTCGAGCTCGCTCGTGCTCCAGTGCCAACGCAGGCGCTCGAGGGCCTCGCGCGGACTGACGCGGCGGCGCTGCGGCTGTTCACGGCGCACGCGGCGCCCGCCGCGGCTGCGAACGCCTTCGAGGCACGCGCCGCGGCCATCGATGACCGCGCCGCGGCGCTGCTCCTCACCGAGGCCGCTTGTCGGCTCTCGCACGACGTCGGGCGCGCGGACTCGCTCTGGGTGCGCGCGCACGAGCGCAACCCGGAGTGGCCCGTGGCCCCGCTGTTCGCGTTCGCGTCCGCGGTGCGAACGGGCGATGTCGCCAAGGCGAGGCACTGGCTCGATCGGTGCAACCTCGAGCCGCTCCACCAGCAGGTCCTCATCGGCCTGCGCCTCGCGCCGAAGGGCTCCGACGAGCGGCGCGAAGCACTCGCCGCTGCGCACCGCATGCGCCCCTCGGACGTGGTGCTCCGCGAGCAGCTCGAGCTTGCGGGGGGCAGTCCGACGGATCGCGCGCGCTGGCTCGAGGAGCAGTTTGATGCGCGAGGCGGTCGCGAGCCCGAGCTCGCTCTTGAAGCCGCGCTCCTCAATGAGCTCGATGGCGATTTCGAGTCGGCGGCGCGCTGCGTCGGTACGGCCGAGGTCGCCGCGACCTTCGTCGGTGAGCTCGTCTCGCGGCGGTTCGCTCGAGCGGGTCATGGTACGCGCGAGGTGATCGAGCGGCTCGAGTCGGCGGCCTTCCGAGCGGAGGCGCAGGCCGACAAGGTCGAGCTCCTCGTGGAGGCGGCGCGAATCGCCTGGCAGGGCTCGCGTGACCGCGTCGAGTCGGTGCGTCGGTTCCGCGACGCCGTCGACGCCGGATTGACGGATGTCATGACGCTCGTCGAGGCCGAGGCGCGCTGCTTCGACGTGGTCGATCACGCCGCGCACGCGCGCATCGAGCTTGCGCTGGCGCGCTCGGTCCAAGACGGGGCGCACGCCCTGGGTCACGCGATGCTCGCGACGCGCGGAGCGCTCCGAGCCGGCGATCTCGTCCACGCCTACGACGCCGCACAGCTCGCCTCGCAGATCGGTCGCCGTGGAACCTGGGCGCTCCGAAAGATCGTCGCCTTGTCACACGTCCGACGGGACGAGGAGGCCCTCTGGCGCGCCGCATCGGAGCTCGCGGGCCGGACCACGCACCCGCTCGAGCGCGCCGCGCTCCTCTGCCGAGCCGCCGAAGCGGCGCTCGCGTCGGGGGACAACGCCGCCGCCTCCGCGCTGCTCGCGGACGTCTTCAAGGCCTGGCCGCGGCATCCGGTCGCGAGGCTTGTTCGCGCCACGCTTCTCGAACGCTCGGGTGCCCTCGCCGAGGCGGCCATCGCCTTCGAGGAGCTCGCGGGAATGTCGCGCAGCCGCAAGGATCGCGCGCAGCGGGTGTTCAAGGCGGCGACCCTCTGGCTCGGCTCGAGCGACCCGCGGGCCACGGCCGAGGGCCGTCGCCTGCTCGAGGCGGCGTGCGAGCTCGATCCCGAGAACGCGTCGGCGTTCGAGCGACTTCAGGCGATTTACATCGCGGGCGGCGCGCGGATGGAGCTCGCCGAGCTCCTGTCGCAGCGCGCGCGTGGCGTCACCGATCCGAGGGAGCGAGGCGCGCTCGAGGGCATGCGCGGTCGCATGCTCGCCGAGGCGGGCGCGTCGGCCGAGGCGAAGGCTGCGCTCGCGGCTTCCCTCAAGGTTCGGCCGGACGACGTCGAGGCGTGGCGCGCGTACGCGGAGGTCTCACTCGCAGAGCAGGACGGCGAGTCCGCCGAGCAGGCGCTCTTGCAGCTCGGCCGCCTCGTCACCGACGCCAAGGGGCGAGCCGAGGTGTTCCTGAGGCTCGGCGACGTCTACGCTCGCTTGAAGCCGAACCTCGATCGCGCCGCGCGCGCGTATCGCGAGGCGGAGAAGCTCGAGCCCGAGCGCATCGAGGTCCGGGAGCGCTTGATCGAGCTTCAGGCCGCGAGAGGGGACCGCGTCGGCGCCCTCAGCGCGCAGCGGGAGCTCGTGAGCCGTGCCGCGACTGCGGCCGAGCGTGCGGCACGGCTCGTGGCTCTGTCCTGGCTCGAGGAGCGGCTTGGCGATCTCGCAGAGGCGGAGCGGCTCCTGGTCGATCTGCGGCGGCATCAGCCCGCGGATCCTCGCTCGGTGAAGGCGCTCCACGGCTACTACACGCGGCACGGCAAGCGGGCCCTCGCCGACGCGCTGCTCGAGCGGACGCCGGGTGAGCTCGCGCGCTTCCTCGTCGCCGGTCGTACCGAAGACGGCGTGTTCGACGCGATCGTCGCCGTTGCCGAGCTGCGTGGTCGTTCCGACGGCGTCGCGGTCGCGCGGACCATCCGCTCGGCAGCGCATGGCGGCCCAGGGCGACTCGGCGGCGCAGGGGCGCGGGGCGCGCATCCGTCCCTCGACGAGCTCGTCGCTCCCGAGGTCTTCTCCAGCGACCTCCGCGATCTCCTCGCCGCCACCGGTCACGCCCTCGACGGCGCGTCGCCGTTCGACGGCCTTGGGCTCCGAACGCGTCCGCTCGCCGCGAGCGATCCGCATGTCGCTCGCGCGAGAGAGATCGCGGCGGCTCACGGCCTCGCGTCGGTCGAGCTCGTGTTCGCGAACACGCTGTCGCCGACCATTGTCCCGGTCAGCGTCTCGCCGGTGGTGCTCTGCGTGGGCGCGCCGCTCCTCGATCCGTCGCAGCGCCTGCAGTTCGAGCTCTGCGTCCACCGCGCGCTCACCCTTTGCAGGACGCGCACGGCCGCGCTCGCGCGGACCGCGCCGATCGACGAGTGGCCCGTGCTCGCCGCGTACCTTCGCTTGCATGACCCTTCTCTTCCGGTCGACGGCGTCGACGCGGGACGGCTCGAAGAGCTCACGGCGCGAATGCGCGCCCACGCCCCCGACCTCGCGCTCGACGCGCGCCTCGCTGGGCTCGCCCGCCGCGTGTTCGAGTCGCTCGGCTCGCGACACCCCGCGGTCGGAGCAGGCGCAGTCGCCTGGTCGTGGCATGTCGCCACGCTCTGCATCGGCGACCTGGGCCTCGTCTTCGACGCGATGGGCTACACGACCAGCTCGGTCGGCGCCCCGTCACGTGAGGCGGAGCGGCTGCGATGGCTCGGCAAGCACGCCGAGGCGCGCGAGCTCCTCGCGTTCCTCGTCAGCGGCCCTCATCTCGAGGCGCGCGCCCGACTCGGCTTGCTTGTACCTCCTTGACACGGATCAAGTCGCCGAGCC
>VGRJ01000088.1 GCA_016875405.1 Deltaproteobacteria bacterium
TTGGGGGGCGTAAAGAACTCCTTTCACCGCATCGCGATCCAGAATGCGACGGCTGGGATTCAGTTCCACTTTTACAATCAACGCGGCGCGCGCAGCTACGGCAACCTCTTTGACCAGCTCTCGGTCGAGGCCTGCGCCAACCTCTTTCTCGTCGACCACCTCGACCACGATCCGAAGGGCATCGAGCCGCCGAACGCGCTCGTCAACTCGGTGATCAAGAAGGTGCCGAACTACGTCAAAATCTCCGCCTCGGGGCCCTATTCGCCGAACATCGGGGAAGGCAACGTCCTTCTCTCGGGCGATCGCGACAATGCCATCCCGCTGAAGCACGTCGTGACGCGCACGAACGTCACGTTCACGGAGAGCGGTCTCCCGCTTCCATGATGCAGGCCCGGGCGACCGCCTCAACTCGTGCGACGGCGCTCTCACTTGCCTCGACGCGTGCCGTGCGATCAAGGCTGCAACACCGCATCGTTGCTCAAAAGACTGCGGCGACTAGTTCCCCGGGTGGGATGCTGCTAACATGCCGCCGCTGAATTGGCCGTGAGCGGCCGTGGCAGGCGACACATGGGAAAGATCATCGGAATCGATCTCGGCACCACCAACTCATGCGTGGCGGTGTTCGATGGCTCGGGTGCGGTCAAGGCGACGTCGATTCGCGTCATCCCGAACGGGGAAGGTGCGCGCACGACGCCGTCGGTGGTGGGCTTCACGTCTGCGGGTGACCGCCTCGTCGGCCAGGTCGCGAAGCGTCAGGCGATGACGAACCCGACCAACACCATCTATGCGGTGAAGCGCTTGATGGGGCGCAAGTTCGAGGACAGCGAGGTCCAGCAGCAAAAGAGCCTCGCGCCCTACGCCATCGTCGCCGCCAAGAACAAGGACGCGTGGGTCGAGGCCGGCGGTAAGCAGATGTCGCCACCCGAGGTCTCGTCGATCATCCTCGCGCAGATGAAGTCGATCGCCGAGAGCTTCCTCGGCGAGACGGTCTCCGAGGCGGTGATCACGGTCCCCGCGTATTTCGACGACGCACAGCGTCAGGCGACGAAGGACGCCGGCACCATCGCTGGGCTCGACGTGAAGCGCATCATCAACGAGCCGACGGCCGCCGCGTTGGCGTACGGCCTCGATCAGACGACGGCCCAGACGGTCGTCGTCTACGACCTCGGCGGAGGCACGTTCGATGTCTCGGTCATGCGCATCGAGAGCGGCGTCTTCAGCGTCAAGGCGACCCTCGGCGATACGCACCTCGGCGGTGAAGACTTCGACCTCCGAGTCGTCGACAAGCTTGCGGACGAGTTCAAGGCTCGAACCGACATCGACCTTCGCCGCGATCGCATGGCGCTGCAGCGCCTGAAGGAAGCGGCCGAGAAGGCGAAGCACGAGCTCTCCTCGTCCCTCGAGACCGAGATCAACCTGCCATTCGTCGCGGTCGGCAAGGAGGGCCCGCTTCACCTCGAGCGGACGATGAAGCGCAATGAGCTCGAGATGCTCTGCGGTGACTTCATCGATCGAACGGTCGATCAGTGCGCCCAGGCCGTGAAAGACGCGGGGCTCACCGTCGCCGAGATCGACACGATCGTTCTCGTCGGGGGGATGACCCGAATGCCCGCCGTGCAGCAGGCGGTCGAAGAGTTCTTCGGTCGCCCCGCGAGCCGCGAGGTGAACCCCGACGAGGTCGTCGCGATCGGCGCGACGATCCAGGGCGCGGCGCTCACGGGTGAAGTCGATGACGTGCTCCTTCTCGACGTCACGCCGCTCTCGATCGGCGTCGAGACGGGCGGTGGCGTCATGACGGCCCTGATCCCGCGAAACACGACGATCCCGACCGAGTCGAGCGAGATCTTCACGACCAGCGTCGACAATCAGAACTTCGTGCCCATCCACGTCCTTCAGGGTGAGCGCAAGATGGCGGCGGATTGCCGTAGCCTCGGCGAGTTCGAGCTGACTGGGATCCCGCCCGCGCCGCGCGGCGTCCCAAAGATCAAGGTGACGTTCTCGATCGACGCGAACGGCATCCTTCAGGTCGCCGCGACGGATCTCGGCACCGGCGTGACCACCGCCGTCAGCATCACCCCCCACAGCGGCCTCAACAACGACGAGGTCGACAAGCTGGTTCACGACGCCGAGAAGAACCGCGACGACGACGCCGCGCGCAGCGAGCTCGCCGAGCTCCGGAATCAGTCCGACACGCTGCTCTACACGACCGAGCAGGCGCTCGAAGGCTATGCCGACCTCATCAGCGCCGAGCTGGTCGCCGAGATCCGACGAGACTGCGAATTGTTGCGAGTCGCTGTTGCCCGCACCGATCAAGGAGCGATCCGGGCGGCCTACTCGCAGCTCGAAGGCGCGGCGTTCCGCATCTCCGAGTCGATGTATCAGGAGTAACGGTGAGCGAGGGGAGGGGCACGCGAACGTCGTCCGAGCCCCCGCCCCCGCCGGCGGTCGAGACCCTCGGTCGATACTTGCTCCTTGACCGCCTGGGTGAGGGCGGCATGGCCGAGGTGTTCAAGGCCAAGAGCCCCGGCGTCGAGGGTTTCGAGAAGGTCCTCGTCATCAAGCGAATCCTGCCGAGGCTCGCGCGCCACGCGGCCTTCGTGAAGATGTTCGTCCACGAGGCGAAGCTCGCGGTTCGCCTCTCGCACGCGAACATCGTGCAGGTCTTCGACCTCGGTAAGGTTGAGCGCGGACAGGACGAGTCTCCCAGCTACTTCATCGCGATGGAGTACGTCGCAGGGCTCGACCTCGCGTCGCTGCTCGACGGTCTCAAGCGCGGTCGCCGCGGGAGCGAACAACGGCTCCCAATCGGCGCGGTGGTCTACCTCTGTGCCGAGATCGCGAAGGCTCTCGACCATGCGCATCGCCGCGTCGACGAGAAGGGCCGACCGCTCGGGATCGTCCACAGTGACATCTCGCCCCACAACGTGCTCGTCTCGTGGGACGGCGACGTGAAGGTCACGGACTTCGGGATCGCGCGCGCGAACGATGCCGTCCTTCACGAGGACTCGACCCCTGATGCCGCCGCGCCGGACGACGAGGCCGAGCACCTCGTCGCGGTCCGCGTGAGCGGGAAGGTCGCCTACATGAGCCCCGAGCAGTCCCGTGGAGACGGGACCGACCCGCGGAGCGACCTCTTCTCGCTCGGTGTCGTCCTCTACCAGATGCTCGTGGGAGCGAACCCCTTCGCGGCGCCGTCGCTCGCAGAGACCTCGCGCCGCGTCGCTGCCGCGGAAGTGCCTCCCCTCACGCTCGCCCGTCCCGACGTCCCGCCTGCCCTCGTCGGGATCGTCGAGCGACTGCTGCGGCGTGAGCCGGCGGACCGCTATCTCGGCGCGGCAGAGCTCTACGAAGACCTCCTCGCCTTCGCCTACACGTCCGGTGAACGCTTCGGTGCGGGTGACCTCGCCGACGTGCTCGCCCCGCTGCGTGCTCGCGAAATCGAGCCGGATGCCGAGGTCGATTCTACCGTCGGCGACGTCCTTTCGGAGCGCGCTTCTGCCGACGCCAGGACTCCCGTCGAGGTGCCGAGTCTGCGAGCGAACATGCTTGACGAGCCGCTCGTGGAGCCCGAGCGAGGCGACCGCCGCGAGGTGACGGTTCTCGTCATCACGCTCGAGGGAGATGGCGAGCGAGTCATGGCCGAGGCGTCGCCGCGGTCCACACTCCGTGAACAGCTCGAGCGCCAGGGAGCTTGGCTCGAGCGCCACTCTCCCACCGAGCTCATCGCGCTCTTTGGCCTCGGCGACACCGACGGCCGCGATGGGGAGGCCGCGGTTCGTGCGGCGCTGTCATTTGTTCGAGAGTCCGAGGTCGCGAGAAAGGCCGGCGTCGGTGTCCACTCGGGGCCCATCAGCGTCGATGAAGGAGGGCTTCCGCTCCGCGACGCTCGCCTCGATGCGCTCGTGTCCATGGCGGCTCGCCTCGCCGCGGTCGCGGGCGGACAGGTCGCGCTCTCGCCGGTGACCGCGCGACTCGTGCGCCGCAGCTTCGTCACCGAGGCGTTCACTCCGGACCGCAGCGCGCTCGTCGAGGGCTTCACCGCGCGCGGCCCGCTAGCGTTCGAGGGCGCGAAGTCGCGCTTCGTCGGTCGCCGTCAAGAGCTCCAGCGACTCGGCTCGATCCTCGCGACGGCTACACGCGGAGAGCCGCAGCTCCTGTTCGTGCAGGGAAAGACCGGCGTTGGCAAGTCGCGCTTCCTCTTCGAGGCGGGCCGACGGCTCGAGCGCGGCCAGTTCCGCGTCGCGTTCCATTCCGCAACATGTCCACCGAACGGCGCGACCGAGCCGTGGAGCGCACTTCGCGAGTTGATTCATGCCCTGTGCGGGACGCAGCCTGACGACGACGTCCAGCGAATACTCGATACGCGACCTCGACTCCGTGCCCTTGGCCTCGACGAGCAAGAAGCGGACAGCATCCTCGCGCTCGTCGGCGCGCCGATGAACGTCCCCGCCGCAGAGTTCCGCGCCGGTGTGCGCGCAGGCTTCGAGCGGATGGTGAAGAGCCTCTGCAAGGAGCGGCTCCACTGCTTCGCATTCGACGACGCCCAAGCGGTCGACGCCGAAACCTACGACGCCGTGTTGCGAATCGTGCAGCGGACGAAGCGCCTCCGCGCGGTGTTTCTCTTGTCGCAGCGCGGCGACGCCGATCTCGATGCCCCACACACCTCGGGTCTTCGCGCGCTCGAGGGCAAGCGTCGCCTCCAGCTCCTTGAGCTCGGCGAGCTTCGGGAGCGCGAGGTCGCAGAGCTCATCGAGCAGCAACTCGGCGCGCGCGCGCTGCCGGCGCCCTTGCTCAACTACGTCCGTCGCTGTGCGGGCGGCCATCCTCTTTTCGTCGAGGAGCTGGTCCGCGAGCTCTGCGACACCGGCCTCGTGCAGGTGGTGAGCGGAGCGGCGAGCCTTCGCTCCGACGAGCAGGCGACGGCGCCGCGTACTCTCCGAAACCTGATCGCCGACCGTGTGAGCCGCCTCCCGCAGCGCGAGAGACGCGTCCTACAAGGGCTCGCTGTCCTCGGTGAGCCGGCGAGCCTCATCACCCTCGCCGAGGCGCTCGACCAGCTTCTCCCCAGCATCGACCGCCACGTCAGCGCGCTCGAGCAGAAGGGACTCGTGGCGCGTACCGGGACGCACCAGGCTCGCTTCGCTTCACCGCTCTATCAAGAGATCATCCTCGACGCGATGGCGGCATCGGTTCGCGTGGAGCTCCACTCCGCGGCCGCCGCCGTCTACGCCAAGGCGCCCGCGGGAGTGGGGGACGCCGCCGAGCGCCTCGCTTCTCACCTTCATGCCGCTGGCGACCGGGCGGGCGCCGTCAGCGCCTACTGGCGCGCCGGAAACGAGCGTCGGGCGGCGGGGCAAGTCGAGGCCGCCGTGCGCGCGATGACGCGCGGAGCAGAGCTCTCCAACCCCAGCGAGTTTTCTGTCGACCGGCTTGTCGGATGGCTCGCCGACCTCGGCGCCGCCGTTGCGCAGGCCCGCAATGCTCCGGGTCTACGCGAGGCGGTCGGCCCCTTGCTTCGAGACGTGAAGGTCCGGGCGAAAGTGCATCTGCGCGTGCGCGCCGTCGTCGAAGCCGCACGATGCTTTGCTTCGGTCAACCTCTTCGAAGATGGCGTCTCGCTCCTCGAGGAGCTCGCGAGCTGGCGGAGCGCAACGCCCGATGCTGCCTCGCTCCCGGTCGACCTCGATGCTGCCGTGCTCTCGGCAGAGTGCGAGCTCGCTGCGCGTCAGGGGCGAATCGAACAGGCGATCGCGGCGAGTGAGCGACTCGACGCCCTCGGACTGGCCCCGGACGCACGGACGCGATTCGCGATGACCGTCGCATATGCCTCGGGCGGCAATACCGCGCGTGCGCTGCAAATCCTCGCCGACCTGGAGGCCGAGTCGCTTGACCTAGGCGTTGGGTTTCAGGTCTCCCTCGCGAAGCATCGGACGATCGTTCACTTCAACCAGCGAGACTTTGCCGCGGCGGCGCGCGAGGCGGGAACGACCGCGCGGCTCGCGCTCTCTGCGGGGCTTCGCTTCGAGGCGGCGCTCGCGCTTCACAACCTCGGCGATGCGTGTGACAGACTCGGTGACCATCCTCGCGCGTACGCGGCGTTCGTCGAGTCGCTCGAGCTCTCGCGCCAGCTCGAACACGACCGGCTCTCGAACGTAAACCAGCTGCACCTCTGCATGCTCGATGGTCTGAGGAGCTCCGAGGGGGTCGAGGAGAAGCTGAAGGCCTTGATCCGGTATGCCGATGCGCGCGGATATCTATGGGACGTCATCGAGGGTCGTTACCTGCTCGCCCGACTGCACGTCGCGCACGGCGTCCATGAGCGGGCGCGCAAGCTCCTCGAAGACGTGCTCGCGAACGCGACCGAGCACCGCCACGGGCTCATCGCGGCCGACGCGCGCGAGCTGCTCACGTGCATCTCGCCGCGGCGAGCCTGACGTCGCTGGGCTTATCGAGCGTCGCTGAGCGCCCCGAGCATTCGAGGGCAAGTCCAGCCTCGGGGCATGACGCTCGCGTCGCGGGCCTGCGAGGGCGGTGCTGCCCTCTCGTTACCCGTCACTCGACGGCGAGCTTGCGCTCGATGGCCTCGAGGTGAGCGCGCACCATCGGATCATCCTCGCGCTGGGTCTCGATCTTCCGAACCGCGCTCATGACCGTGGTGTGGTCGCGACCGCCGAACGCGCGGCCGAGCTCAGGGAAGCTGCATTTCAGTCGCTGCTTGCACAGGTACATCGCCACGTGGCGCGCGAACGCGATCGTCTTGTGGCGATCCTTCGACGTGAGGTCACTCGTGCGCAGGTGGAAGTGCTGGCAAACCGTGCGCTGGATGTCCTCGACGCTCAGCATCTGCGTGCGGTGGGCGACGGCGCTCGAGAGTTCGGCCTTCACGAACGCCATATCCACCGAGCGCCCGGTGAGCGACGACTTCGCGGCGAGTCGGATCAGCGTGCCCTCGAGCTCACGAACGTTCGAGCGAATCGCCTGCGCGAGGTAGATGGCGACGTCGTCGTCGGTGTCGATCCCCTCGAGCTGCGCCTTGTTTCGGACGATCGCGACGCGCGTCTCGAGCTCGGGGATTTGAATGTCGGCGACGAGCCCCGACGCGAAGCGCGAGACGAGGCGCTCCTCCATGCGCTCGAGCGCCTGCGGGTACTTGTCGCTCGTGACGACGATCTGCCTGTCCGCGTTGTGGAGCGCATTGAACGTGTGGAAAAACTCTTCCTGCGTCTGCACGCGGCCGGCGAGGAACTGGATGTCGTCGACGAGCAGCACGTCGCAGTCGTCGCGGTACTTCGCGCGGAACTCGTCCATCCGCTGGTGCTGGATGCCGGTGATAAACTCGTTCGTGAACCGCTCCGCCGACAGGTAGCGAATGCGCGCGAACGGACGCTCTTCGTAGACGCGGTGTGCGATGGCGTGGACGAGGTGCGTCTTGCCGAGGCCGGTGCCGCCGCAGAGGAACAGCGGGTTGTAGCGCCGCCCACCGCCTCCGGCTGCCGCCACCGCAGCCGCGTGCGCGAGCTGGTTGCTCGGACCGACGATGAAGTTCGAGAACGTGAAGCGCGGGTTGATGTCCTCGGGGGGGGATTTCCGGCGCTCGCTGTTCGGCGCGCGGTCGATCAACGCTCCCTGCGCGGTGCGCTCGATGACGCTCGAGCCGACGCGTGCATCGTCCTGGGCGGGGAAGGCGAGGGCGCGCGGGCGGACAGGGGACGTCATCGGGACGCTCGCGACGGGCTTGTCGAGGTGAGGATCGAGTACCCAGCTGACCTGGACCGCGAGGCCGCTCTCGACGAGGATCTGCTCGAGGAGGTCGGGGAGGAAGTTCGTCTTGACCCAGTCGAGCACGAACTCGTTCTGTGCCCGCAGCGTGAGGACCTCTCCGGTCCAGTCGTCGAACTGAATGCCCCCGAACCACTGGTCGAAGGTCCCCGGCGAGCGCTCTCGAGTGCGCGCCACGGCACGCTCGAAGACCAGTCGCGCGTCGCGATGAGTCCTACCGTCGTCGCTTCCGCCCCCTCGGATCACGCCGTCACCCCTCGAACGTCTCGGCCCGCCGTTGCGTCGCGAGCTTCACAAGTTTTCCACAGCCCCGAATGGACACCGTCGGCCTGGCAAGTGTCAGAAATGAATGATGATTCAGACGGTTCGACGACCATGCGGCCTCAGGGTCTCCACAAGTGCTCCTCGGCTCGCATCGCAAGCCGCCGAGCGACGACAACCCTCCCGGGTCGGCAGCGACCGACCGGTCAGGTGTGGGGTCTCTGCGAGGCGACCTGGGTGTGTGGAACCCAGCCGTCCCGAAAAGGATCGTCACCTAACATCGACTCGTTCCAGGAGTCCACCCCTCTCGCGTCATAAATCTGCAAGCATTGGGAATAACTTTGAATTTAGCCTCGCGCAGGCCCGCGAGGCGTGGAGGGTCCAGGCTGTGATCGGTCGATGTCGAGGTGAGCCAGCGCTTCGGGTGCCGGAAGTTATTGAAACGACAGCAGAAGAGTGTGACCGCGCGCGCGATTTATTGAGAGATCCCAGGGTGCTGGGATGTCAAGGGGTCTTCGCTCCAGTGAAACGCGGGTCTCGAGGGGGGAGCACCGAGCGCTTGACACGTTGCGGCATGAGGGTTCCGCGTCGAATGCTCGTCGCCCGAGCGCTTGGTCGCGCACGGAGGCAGCTCGCTCCCGTACGTCGCGAAGTTGGCCCGCTCGGCGAGGGTATGTAAGTCGCTCGTTCCGCGATGCGCGTTCGACATCTCCCGTCCGCGGCGACACTGGTGGCGTTCCTCGCCTTCGCGTGCCCCTCCGCGGCCGAACCGAGCCCGCTCTCGCCGACCTTTGCTTACGACTACGGCGCCACCAACACACCACGAAGCCTGGGAGTCGGCGCGATGCACGCGCTCGGAGCTGGGCTTACCGCGGTCTTCCTGAATCCCGCGAACCTTGGGCTCACCCGCGCTTACCACGCAGGCGCCCTCGCTCAGTTCACGCCCGAGGGCGCGCGCCAGCTCTACGGCGGCGCGGTGATGGACTCGACGCGGCGCTTCGCCGGCGGGATGAGCTTCATCGGTGGCTTTCAGGACCCCGACGGGATCGATCGCACGACGGTCGATGCTCGTGCGGCCATTGCCTTCGCCGCGAGCAAGCTGTTTCACCTCGGGCTCGGCGGTCGCTACCTCACCGTCGAGCAGGATGGCCTTGGGCCGCTGGGAAATAGCCGCGCGTCCGGTGGGCTCGTCGATCCCGAGGACGCTCCGCACGTGAGCGGCGCGCCTGGTCGCAAGAAGATGCTCGGCACGTTCACCTTCGATGCGGGCGCCACGATTCGCCTCATCGAGGCGCTGTCGATTTCGGCCTACGGGCATAACCTCACCTACCGCGATGACGGCCTGCTCCCCATGGTGGTGGGTGGCGGCGTGGGCTTCGGCAACGCCGACCTCTCCGTCGAAGTCGACGCCGAGGCCGACCTCACGACGTACGAGAAGGCAAGTCCGCGCATCATGGCAGGTGCGGAGTACCTCGTCGCGGGGCGGGTCCCGGTGCGGGCCGGCTACCGCCTCGACACGATGGGCGGTCCAATGGACGGCGCGTCGCACGAGAGCTCGGGCGGGCTCGGCTACGTCGAGCCTCGCTACGGCGTCGAGGCTTCGGTGAGGCGGACGGTGACCGGCCCTGAGGCGACGATGATCGCGGTGTCGGTCACGTACCACATCGACTCGCTCGGCCTGCCGGTGCAGAGCCTCTGAGCGCTCTTCGGCATGATCCCGAGCGCCGTCTTCTTCGTGTCTTGCTCGCGGCGCGCATGCGTCGAAGGCTGAGGTCCCATGTTCTGCCTAACGACCGAGACCGACCCCGAATGGGCCGAGCGCGCCGTCGAGCAGCTCGACCGCGTGCTCGTGGACCATGCCCATTGCGAGATGAAGGCCGCATCCTCGGCGCTCGCCCTCGCGGGACGCGCGGTGATCGCCCCCTCGATCGTACGGCCGCTCGTCGCGCTTGCGCAGGAGGAACTCGCGCATTTCGATGAGGTGCTTGCGGAGCTCGAGCGCCGGGGCCTCGAGCTCGGGCCACCGCCGGTCGACGACTACGCAGCCGAACTGCTCGGACACGTGAAGGGCCCGCGCTCTGGGCGTGAGCGAATGGTCGACCGGCTGCTCGCCGGCGCGCTCATCGAGGCTCGCTCGTGCGAGCGCTTCAAGCTGCTCGCCGAGGCGCTGGGGCAACGCGGCCTCCACGAACAGGCGGCGTTTTACCGGGAGCTCCTGACGAGCGAGGCGCGTCACTACACGCTCTTGCGGCGCCTCGCCGTCGAGGTGTCCGGAGACGACGCGAGCGTCGATGCGCGTATGCTCGAGCTCGCAAGCCTCGAAGGGGCGATCAACGCGCGCCACGGCACCGCGGCGGCCATTCACGGGTGAGCGCGCCATGGACCTCGAGGACTGGCCGCGACTCGACCGAACGCTCGCGCGCGCGCTCGAGGGCTGGCGACGGCGGACGTCGGAGCTCTCGAGGCTCACCGCGCCGCTCGACGTCGCCCACAATTTCGAGGCGCGGATGCTCGCGGAGAGCCCAATGCCCGAGGCGCTCGTGCACGAGGAGGTCGTTCATGCTGTCCGCGAGCGCAGCGACGATCCGCTCGTTGCTGCGCTACGCCCGTGGGTCGAGACGCTTTGGGTCGAGGGCGTCGTCTACGACGCTCGCGTCGAGGCCGCCGTCGCTTGGGGCGCTCTGCGTGAGGTTCGAGGGCGCTCCGAGCGTGTGAGCGCGCGAGGGCTTCGCCTGGAGGCACTCGCCGGTCCGCACCCGTCGGTTCGCGCCCGAGCCGCAGAAGATTTTCTCAGCATCGCGAACGAGGTGAGCGCCGCGTCGCTCCGCTTCGTCGAGCGGCGTCTCGAACGCGAGGCCCTCGTCGGCCATGACTGCCGATGGCTCGCGACCCCCGACGTTGCGGCGCGCGAGCCGTCCGCGGGCACCGTCGCGTCGCGGCTCGCGGCGCAGCTCTTGGACGCGACGGACGAACTCGGGGCGGAGCTCTGCGCTCATGCGTGGGAAGAGACGGCGCGCGCCGCGATGGTGACGGGCTCGCGCGACGGCTGGCCCGTTCGGCCAACGCCGCGTTGGTTGAAGGGGGTGCTCGGCGGTGACGGGATGATGCGAGGGCTTCGCCTCTCGCCGCCCCGCGCGCCCTCGGTGGTAGGAGCGATGTCGTACGCGCGCGCGCTCGGTTCGCTCGCGATGCGCATCCTCGAGGCCTCGCGGACACCTGCGACGCCCGTCTCGATGCATCAGCATCCGAACGGCAGTCGGCGACATGCGCGGCGTGCGCTCTTTTCCTCGGTCGTCGGTGAAGTCTCGTTCGCAGAGCGCGTCCTCGGCCTCTCCCGGGTGCGGGCTCGAGAGCATCGCCGCGCCTTCGCGCGAGGCATCGCTCTATCCCTGCGGTTCGACGCGCTCCGGGTCCTGTCGGGTGCCGCGCTCACGAGCGGCGTCTCCCGAGGACGCGAGGTGTTCCTCGAGGTCTCTCATCGAGTCCTCGCGCGCGACGTCCCTGGCTCGCTGCTGGCTGTCCTCCCGACGCTGCGTCCGGGCGATGGCGCCGCGCTCACGGGAGCGCTCCTCGCCGGCGCGCAGCGGCGCGAGCTCATCGAGCGGCACGACGAGGACTGGTACCGAAATCCGCGCGCGCACGCGGAGCTCCGCGCCGAGGACGAAGGCGTTCGCACCGTTGACCCGATTGCCGAGGAAACCCTCGCGGGGGAGGTCTCGCGGCTCGTCGAGGTGCTCGGCCACGCCATCGGTTGAAGCGGCACCGGCGGGCCGTGTTCCGCCCCGCAAGCCCGCAGGCAGGGTCCCCCTGCACATGCAAGCAGTCCCTTTCCCTCCGTGACCGGGCGTGGTAGGTGCGCGCTCGCGCGTCTCGACGAATGACCCTCGGGGGACCCTCAGACGCACGAGTCCTGCCATGCACCACATGAAGCTGTTTGCCTCGGGCGCGGTGAATCTCGACCTGGACGCGACCGCCGTCGCCCAGTTCATTCTGTTCACCGCGTTCGTCGTCCTCATGAAGGACCTCATTTTCGATCCGCTTCTCAAGGTGTTCGACGAGCGTGAGCGACGAACCGACGGCGCGATCGATGACGCTCGTGACCTCGACGACCGCGCGATCGAGCTCAAGGGTAAGCTTGACACCCGCATGGACGAAGTCCGACGTGAGGCTGCGGCCGACCGCGAGCGCTCTCGCGCCAAGCTGAAGGAGCTCGAGTCGGAGACGCTGACAGCGGCTCGCGCAGCGGCCACGACGAGGCTCGACGCCGGTCTTGGCGCCGTCGAGGCCGAGGCCTCGACTATCCGAAAGGATCTCGAAGCGCAGCGCGCCAAGCTCGCCGCCGAGATCGCAAGCCGCGTCCTTGGTCGGGAGGTGCAGTCGTGACTCGCTCGAAGCGTCCCCTGGTCGCGGTCGCCATCGTCGCCGTGGCGCTCGGGGTGGCCGGAGCCGCCGCGGCCCAGAATGATCCTTACGCGGACCCCGAGCCGCGCGCCGTGAAGCCGGCGGCCAAGCCTGTGGCGAATCCCGCGGGGACGGCTGCCCGGAAGGTGGCTCGTGCCGCGCCGACTGCGGAGCCAACTGCGGCCCCGTCCGCGGCCCCTGCCGCCTCCGTCAACCCTGCGACTGGGCTGCCGAACTGGCACCCGCCGATCGGCGGCCCGACGCCCCAGCCCCAGCCGCCGATGCGCCCTGGTCACGATCAGCAGCAGAAGATGCGCGAAATGATCGAGCAGCTGAGGCGGGAGAAGGGTGGCGCACCCGCTGAGGTCGTCGAGGCAAAGGCTCGCAAGTACCCGAGGGACGACCACGGCTACTGCATCGGTCAGGGCCCGACCGATCCTCCGAAGAACGTGAACCTGTTTCACGGCTGGCTCGGTGTCGACAACGCTCGAGCCGTCCCTGCGCCCCCGCGCCGCGTCGACGGCGAGACGGGCTTCATCGCCGAGCGCCTCGGAAGCTCCGCCTGGTGGAAGTGGCGCCTGACGCCCTACCCGTACCGCTACGAGAACCACGACGACGAATGCGATCCGCGCAACACGCCGATCCCGCTCCTCGCGAACCTCATCAACTTCGCGGCGCTGATGTTCCTCGTCACACGCTTTGGCGCCAAGCCGATCGCGGAGGCCTTGAAGAAGCGGCGGGACGCGGTGATGTCGGAAATTGACCGCGCGCGGGAGATCAAAGCGAGCGCCGAGGCTCGGCTCGCCGAGTACGAGGCCGACATCGAGCAGCTCGACGTCAAGCTCGAGACGCTCCGCAAGCAGTACGCGGATGAGGCGGCGCTCGAGGAGAAGCGGCTGCGCGAAGATCTCGCCCAGGCCCGCGATCGCCTGTTGACCGACGCGTCGTTCCGCATCGAGCAAGAGGGGAAGTCGACCCGCGACCGCCTCTCGCGCGAGGCGCTCGACGAGGCGCTGGGCGCGGCCGAGTCGCTGCTCGGCAAGTCGGTGAAGGACGCCGACCATGACCGGCTGTGCGAGGAGTTCCTCGACCAGATCGGCACGACCCTCTCCACGGCCGAAGGGCTGAAGGCCAACGGCGCGACTCCCGGAGCTTCTTCATGAGCCAAGCGATTGCACGCCGCTACGCGCGAGCGGTCTTCGAGATCGGTCGCGAGACCAAGAAGCTCGACGCCCTCGTCACCGAGCTCAACAGCTTCGCCGAAGCCTATCGGTCGAGCCCGGAGCTTCAAGACCTCGAGCGCCTACCGAACCTCAACGACGCGGCGCGCCGTGCGGTCTTGACGGAGCTCGGCAAGCGCCTCCAGGCCTCCGACCCGACGGTGAACACCGTGGCGCTCCTCGCCGAACGGCAGAGGCTGGTGTTGCTCCCTGACGTGGCGACCCTCCTCCAGGAAATGAGCGACGAGCACGCGGGCGTCGTTCGAGCGACGGTCCGGAGCGCGAAGAAGCTCTCGCCCGCCTACGTCACGCGACTCGCTGAGCGGATTCGAGACGTCACGGGACGCAACGTCATCCTCACGACCCAGGAAGACCCTTCGCTCATCGCGGGCGTCGTCGCTCAGATCGGCGATCGCGTCATCGACGGTACCGTTCGCGGGCGACTCGATCGGCTCTCGGCCTCGCTCCGATAGTCCTGAGTTCGGCCCATCCTAGTTTTCGATCCGACCCCACGTTTCAAGGGCGGCCTCCCGCCCCAAGCCCGACCCACATCACGAGGAATTCAATAAGTCATGCAGCTCCGAGCGGAAGAGATCTCGCAGATCATCAAGCGCCAGATCCAGGGCATCGACGGCGCTCCTAGCGTCGCAGAGACCGGGACGGTCCTCACCGTCGGTGACGGTATCGCCCGCATTCACGGCCTTGGGCAGGCGATGGCCGGCGAGCTCGTCGAGTTCCAGCCCGAGCAAGCGACGAACCACGCCGCCATTTACGGCATGGTCCTCAATCTCGAGCAGGACAACGTCGGCTGCGCGCTCTTTGGTGAGACCGCGCTCGTCCGCGAAGGCTCGAAGGTCAAGCGCACCGGACGCATCATGGACGTGCCGGTCGGCGACGCCATCCTCGGTCGCGTCGTCAATGCGCTCGGTCAGCCGATCGACGGCAAGGGCGAGATCGACTCGAAGGAGCGACGCCGCGTCGAGCTCAAGGCGCCGGGCATCATCGCGCGCCAGCCAGTGACCGAGCCGATGCAGACGGGCATCAAGGCCGTCGACTCGATGATCCCCGTCGGTCGCGGCCAGCGCGAGCTCATCATCGGTGACCGTCAGACCGGCAAGACGGCGATCGCCGTCGACACCATCATCAACCAGAAGGGCAAGGACGTCTTTTGCGTCTACGTCGCCATCGGCCAAAAGCAGTCGACGGTCCGTCAGGTCGTCGACAAGCTCGAGCAGAACGGCGCGATGGAGTACACCGTCGTCGTCGCCGCCACCGCCAGCGATCAGGCGCCCCTCCAGTTCATCGCGCCCTACACCGGCGTCACGATCGGGGAGTTCTTCCGAGACACCGGCCGCCATGCGCTGTGCATCTACGACGACCTCTCGAAGCAGGCGGTCGCCTACCGCCAGCTGTCGCTCCTCCTCCGTCGCCCGCCCGGGCGCGAGGCCTATCCCGGCGACGTTTTCTACGTCCACTCGCGCCTCCTCGAGCGCGCCGCGAAGATGGCCGATCGCCTCTACGTCGTGAAGAAGAACACCGCGGTCCCGTCCGGCGACCCGGCCTTCGTCGGAGCGGATGGCAAGGTACACGTCGGCAAGCAGGGCCATGAGACGGTCGAGGCTGCCGCGTTCGAGCTCGTCGACAAGGAGCTCTTCGAGAAGTGGGAGAAGGGCGGCGCCGACAAGAAGAAGGTCGAGCAGCAGCTGAAGGACAAGCTCACCGCGAGCGACTACGAGATCAAGAAGGACCCGCACTCTGGCGGATCGCTCACGGCGCTCCCGATCATCGAGACGCAGGCCGGTGACGTCTCGGCCTACATCCCGACCAACGTCATCAGCATCACCGACGGCCAGATCTTCCTCGAGTCCGACCTCTTCTACTCGGGCGTGCGCCCCGCCATCAACGTCGGCATCTCGGTCAGCCGCGTCGGTGGCAACGCCCAGATCAAGGCGATGAAGAAGATCGCCGGCACCCTGCGTCTCGATCTCGCGCAGTACCGCGAGATGGCGGCCTTCGCGCAGTTCGCTTCGGACCTCGACGCGAAGACCCGCGCGCAGCTCGAGCGTGGCAAGCGCCTCGTCGAGATCCTGAAGCAGGGGCAGTACGTGCCGCAGTCGGTCGAGCGACAGATCCTGATCATCTACGCAGCGACGAAGGGTCAAGTGGATGCGCTGCCGGTCGAGTCGCTCGCGCGCTACGAGGCCGAGCTCAACGCCTTCGTCGATACGAAGCACCCGGAGCTCCTCCCGAAGATCGTCAAGAAGAAGGAGCTCACCGACGACATCACGGCCGAGCTCGACAAGGCCATCAAGGCCTTCGGTGAGGTATTCGTCGCTGACGCGAGCCAGAAGGCGAGCAACAAGTAGCCTATGCCGTCGCTGAAGAGCATTCGCAAGCGCATCGCGAGCGTGAAGTCCACGCAGAAGATCACGCGCGCGATGAAGATGGTGGCTGGAGCGCGCCTCAACCGCGCGCAGCAGCGCATCACCGAGCTTCGGCCATACGCGCTCAAGACTCGCGAGGTCCTCGTCGAGGTGACCGCCGAAGGGCGCGCTGCCCTCGCGGGTGCGGGGAGTTCGGAGTCTGCCGAGGTCGAGGAGGTCGGTGCTGACGAGGGCGTCGTTGCGCTTGACCTCCCGGACCTTCGCTCGGTGGTCCCGGCGCATCCCCTGCTCGAGCAGACTCCGGAGCGCCGCGTGAGCCTCGTCGTGCTGACGAGCGATCGCGGCCTCTGTGGCAGCTTCAACGCGAGCATTTGCAAGCTTGCAGAGCAGGAGTGGAAGCGCCGTACCGCCGAGGGCCAGAAGGTCTCGCTCATCGTCGCGGGTCGCAAGGGCCGCGACTACTTCCGGCGGCGAAACGCGCCAATGGAGTACGTCGAGGGCGTCTGGGACGACGTGTCGTGGGCCGGCGCGAGGAAGCTCGCGCGTACCGCCCTCGAACCCTTCCTGCGCCACGACGGGCGCTCCGATGCGGTTTACTTCGTCTACAATGAGTTCAAGAGCGCCATTTCGCAGAAGGTCACCTGCGAGCGTCTTCTCCCGGTCGACGCACCCAAAAAGGAGGAGCGCGCCGCTTCGGATGATTTCGAGGTCGTGGCCGAGGTGAAGTTCGAGTTCGAGCCCGACGAGGGCGCGCTGCTCGAGCAGCTGGTGCCGATGTACGTTCAGGTCTCGGTGCTCCGCGCGATGCTCGAGTCGATCGCGAGCGAGCTCGGCGCGCGCATGACGGCGATGGACTCGGCGACGAGCAACGCGTCCGACATGATCGCGCGGCTCACCTTGCAGTACAACCGCGCAAGGCAGGCTGCGATTACGAAGGAGCTCATGGAGATCATTGGCGGGTCAGAGGCCTTGAAGGGCTGACTCGCGAGCGTGGAACCGCTCGAGGAGCCGGCCCTCGTGAGCGCGCGGCTGATGAACTCGTGTGAGCCCCGGGCCCGTGTTGGGCGCCGGGGCTCGTGCGTTTCGATTCGTGACGTTCTGACCGAGGCTTCGGCTCGATGCTGTTATCGATTCATCCAAAGCACCCCGAGCCGCGCAAGATCCAGCGCGTTGTGGAGATCCTCGAGGCGGGCGGGCTCATCGCGTACCCGACGGACACGGTCTACGGCCTCGGTTGTGATCCGAACAACAAGCAGGCCATCGAGCGGCTCTATCAGGTGAAGTCGATGCCGCGGACGAAGCCGCTCGCGCTCGTCTGCAAGGACCTGTCGGACATTGCTCGTTACGCCATCGTCGAGAACCCCGAGTACCGCCTGCTGAAGCGGCTCCTCCCGGGGCCCTATTGCTTCGTGCTCCGCGCGACGCGGGACGTCCCGAAGTTGCTGATGTCGAAGCAGAAGACCGTGGGGATTCGAGTCCCCGATCATGCGGTGCCGCGCGCGATCGTCGAGGCGCTGGGGCGACCGCTGGTGTCGACGACCGCGGCGCTAGGGGACGAGACCCTGATCGACCCATGGACCATCGACACGACCTTCCCGAGCCTCGACCTCGTGCTCGAGGCGGACGCGTGCGGAGACGTTCCGACCACGGTGGTCGATCTCTCGGACGGCACCGTTCGCGTGTTGAGAGAGGGCGCAGGCTCCGTAGACGAACTCGGCTGACGCCGCCAAGTCGAGGCTGGTAGGCTCCGCGAGTCGTGATCAAGGATCCCGTCGTCGGCGACCTCATCGACCAGCGCTACGTGCTGACGCGCGAGATCGCGCGCGGCGGGATGGGGCGAGTGTTCGAGGCCGAACAACGTGAGACCGGCCGAGCCGTCGCGCTGAAGATCGTCCACCGGCGATCGCGGTTCGTGCGCATCTCCGAGGAGCAGCTCTTGCTCGAGGCCCAGGCGATCGCGGCCGCTCGTCATCCTGGCATCGTCGAGCTCCTCGACGTCGGCGTGTGCGCGGTCAATGGCCCCTACCTCGCGCTCGAAATGCTGGTCGGTCGTACGCTGGACGGCATCATCGCCTCCCGGCGAAGCCTCCCGATCGAGGACGTCGTCCACATCGGACGACAGATGTGCGACGCGCTGGCCTTCTGCCACGAGCGCAACATCGTCCACCGGGATCTCAAGCCCAGCAACGTGTTCGTCGCGCTCGAGGGCGGGCGTGAGGTCGTGAAGCTCTTCGACTTTGGGATCGCGGCCCTTGGTGGCGCGGGCGACGCGTCGGCGGAGCAGGATGCCTTCGGTACGCCCGAGTACATGGCGCCCGAGCAGCTCTTCGCCGACGGCGCGATCGATCACCGCGTCGACGTGTACGCTGCTGGTGTCACGCTCTTCGAGTGCTTGACGGGCGAGGTGCCGTATCCCGGCACGGCCGCTCAGGTGGTGGCGCAGCTCGCGGACCGTACGCGACCCGTCCCTCGGGTGCGCGCGACCTTGAAGGATTTCAACGTCGACCTCGACGAGGTGCTCGCGATGGCGATCGCGCTCGCTCCCGAGCGTCGCTTCTCGTCTGCCAGCGCCTTCGTTCGAGCTCTGGGGCTCGCGAGCGGCCTCGAGGCGGGGACCACGTGCCTCCTCGGTGAGGCGACCCCGAGCATGCTCGAAGCCCTCGATCGTTCGAGCCGGCCGTCGCTGCCCGGCGCGCCGCCCTCCGACGGGCGGGTCCAGCGTCTCTTCGAGCGCGTTCCGTACGTGACCGTGACGGAGATCAATCATGGCGACGGCGCCTTCGTGGGGCATAGTGAAGACATCTCGCTCGGCGGCATGCTTGTCCGCGCGACCGCTTCCTTGCCTGCGCAAGCGAAGGTGAAGGTCACGTTTCAGCTGCCGGGCGTAGGGCGGAGCGCGTCCGTCCAGGCGAACGTGCGCTGGTCTCGCGCGGCCCGCGGCGGCGAGCACGCCATCGGTCTCCAGTTCCTCGATCTCGCGAATGACTGCCGAAAGGCGATCCTCGATTTCGTTCGAAACCCGTCGGGCGCCGAAGCGGGCGGGACTTCGTGACGTCCCTCGTCGGCCGCGCAGGACGTCCTCCGTGGGCGACGCGCCGCACCGATCGAGCTTGCCGCGCCTGGTCGAGTCACTAGGATGCCGACGACGCCATGGTAGAGCTGTCCGCTGCGAACGAGAGCGCTCCCGAGCTGAAGGTTCGGCGCATGCACCGGCGGGACATCAACCGCGCGTGGGAGTTTTTGAAGCGGGTGTTTCGCGACGTCCACGCACAGACGGTCGAGTACCAGCGACCGCGCAGCAAGGCGCGCTTCGCGGAGCAGTACGACGAGGAGGGCGTCGAGCAGCTCTTGTTCGAGATCGGCGGGCATATCGTCGGCTACGCCGAGTGCTCGTTCGAGGTCCTGGGCGATGACAACTGGATCAACCCGCGGTACTTCGACAACCGCGACATGCGCCCGATGTTCATCGAGGAGCTCGCGACTCACCCCGATCATCAGGGACGAGGGGTCGGCTCGTTCATGATCGAGCAGCTCATGCACCTCGCGCGGGTCCGCGGGTGCACTCACCTCGTACTCGAGGTCGCTGAGAACAATGAGGGCGCGCTCTCGTTCTACCGGAAGCGCCTCTTCCACAAGCTCGACGCCTCGATCTTCCTCGCGAAGAAGATCCCCGTCGAGCCCGAGCTCCTGCCGCCGCGTCGCCTCACGCAGCGTCGCCGTCGCGGTGAGGAGGATGGGGCTTCCTCGAAGCGCGGGCGGAGCCAGAAGGCCTCGAGTCGGGCCGTCGAGCTCCAGCCGTCGAAGGCCGGCGCGGCCAAGCACCGTCCCACGAAGGTCACCGACGACGGCGACGCGACGAAGAGACCGGCTCGCCGCGCGAAGAGGCGTTAGCCTTCGCCCGGCGTTGAATCTCCCGGCTGGCTCACCAGCCGGTCACGACCTGCGGGACGTTGGCATCCGTCAAGTTGCCAAGCCCGAGCTGGCCGTTCTGATTGCGGCCCCAGCAGCGGAGCGCGCCTCGCGCGAGCGCGCAGGTGTGGTTGTTGCCGCCTTCGACTTCCCGCGCGTTCGTGACGCCCGAAGCGACGACCGGCGTCGAGCTGTTCGTCTTCGTGCCGTTGCCGAGCTGGCCGTAGGAGTTGTAGCCCCAGCACATCACCTGACCGTCGGCGAGCGTCGCGCAGGCGTGGCTCGTACCGGCACCGACCGAGACGGCGTTCGCGAGGCCTTTCACCGCGACGGGCGACACGCTGTCGGTCGTGGTGCCATTCCCGAGCTGTCCGTTGAAGTTGTAGCCCCAGCAGCTCACGCTGCCAGAGTCGAGGACGGCGCAGGTCGACAGGTCGCCTGCTGCGACGGCCTTCACCGTCGAGACGCCCGCGACGACGGGGCTCGAGGAGCTCGTGTTCGTGCCGTTGCCGAGCTGACCGTACGAGTTGTAGCCCCAGCAACGGAGCGCGCCGGTCGTCAGGAGCGCGCAGCTGTGGTTGCCCGCCGCGGCGAGCGCCTTCGCGTTCGTGATGTCCTTGACGGCGACGGGGAGAGTGCTGTCCGTGGTCGTGCCGTTGCCGAGCTGCCCGTACAAGTTACGGCCCCAGCACGAGACCGTGCCGCCTGCGATGAGGGCGCAGGTGTGGTTCCCGCCCGCGATGACGCGCTCGACACCCGTGAGGTTCAGGACCGTGACGGGCGACTGGCTGCTTGTCTTGGTGCCGTCGCCGAGCTGTCCGTAGAAGTTGTAGCCCCAGCACTTGACCGTCCCGTCATCGAGGGCGGCGCACGCGTGGCTCGCACCGATCGCGATCGAGCGTGCGAGGGAGACGAGCGATTTCACAGGGACCGA
>VGRJ01000089.1 GCA_016875405.1 Deltaproteobacteria bacterium
GAAGGCGCACCGGGGGTGTCTGCGGCGATGCAATCCTTCGACATGCCGTGACGACGAGCGCTCGTGACGGCGTTGCCGTCGCTCGCGAGCGATGGCAACACCCGTGGCGTGGACCGCGAGAAGGAGAGCCCGCGCGGCGAGAGCGTCCGAAGGCCCGGGCGCCCACGGGGCAAGCTCACGCAAGTCCAGAAGGTCTCGCGGCTGCAACAATTGCTCATTCAATTCCCGAAGGGACTCGCGACCGCGGAGATCGCCTGGCACCTAAGAGTCGACCCGCGCTCGGCGCGGCGCTACGTCGAGGCGCTCAAGTCGGAGCTGCGCGTCGAGCTCGAGCCCGTCGTGGACGCGAGCGGGACGCGGCGCTGGCGGATCCCTGACGTCGACGTACCGCGCCGCGTCGCCATCCGACGTACGCAGGCGTATGCGCTGCTCGCGGCGCGTCCGCTCTTCGCGGCGATGCAAGGCTCGACGGTGTACGAGGAGATCGCGCTCGCGGCCGAGAGCCTCCTCGGCCTCGCGCGCCGCCCGGGTCGTGGACCGAACGCGGGCCTGCTCGGCACCGCTCTCGAGGAGCGCTTCCGCTATGTCGCCTTCGCTCCCAAGGACTTCGCGTCCCGCGCCGAGGAGCTCGACAACCTGTTTCAGGGCGTCGCCGACCTTCGCCCAGTCTCGCTGATTTACCCCGACGCGGCGGGCACGCTCGAGCGCGTCGAGCTGCACCCGTACGCGCTGTTGCTCTACAAGGAGTCGCTCTACGTGCTGGGATACGACGCCTCACGCCGGAAGGTGCGGACCCTCGAGCTCGATTTCGTCCGTGACACCCAGCTCGGGGAAGGCGCGCACTTCGAGCTCCCGGCCGACTTTCATGTGGGCGATTATCTGCAAGGTCAGTTTGGATTGTGGAAGACGGAGCGCGAGCCCACACGGGTGGTCATCGACTTCGACGCACGCGTGGCCGCACAAGTCGCCGCGCGACGCTTTCACCCGAGCCAGCATGTCTCGCCTCTTCCGGACGGCGGACTACGACTCACGATGGACCTCGGTGACACGAGCGAGGTCGCCGCTTGGGTGCTCGGATTTGGTCCGCTCGCCCTCGTTCGCGAACCAACAACGCTGCGTGCCGAGGTCGCGCGCACGCTCGCCGAGGCGCTCGACCGCTACCGCGAGACCCAAGCCGTCGGGAAGAGCGATGGTCCTGGCGAGGTGACAAAGCCGGCGCCCGCGAAGCGCCCGCGTCGGGTCAATCCTGCGCCGAAGCGAGGGACGTATCCCTGATGCTTCGGTACCGGTGGTAGAAATAGAGGACCTTCGTTACGTAGGCCTGCGTCTCGGGGTACGGCGGGATGCCACCGTGGCGGGCCACCGCGCCCTCGCCTGCGTTGTAGGCCGCGATCGTGAGCTGGAGGTCTCCGTTGAAGGTGTTCGCGAGGATGCGAAGGTAACGCGTCCCGCCGAGGATGTTGAGCCGCGGGTCGAACGAGTCACGCACCTGCATCCTCAGCGCGGTCTCGGGCATGAGCTGCATCAGCCCCTGCGCCCCAGCGGAGGAGACGGCGCGCGGGTCGTAGTCGCTCTCGACTTTGATGACCGCTCGGACGAGCTCCTGCGGCAACTGGTAGAGCGTGGCAGCCTCGACGATGGCGCGGTCGAAGCGACTGAAGCGCTCGAGCGATTTGTCCGAGGGCGGGACCGGAGTGACGCCAGGCCTCGGCTTGTTCTTGTTCGGCTGTGAGCGAACGTAGAGCTTGGCGCCGGCCGTGCGCACGTTGGTGAAGTGCATCACGCCCTCGGCATCCGTGTAGACGTAGATGTCCGCGTGCGCGCGCGACGCGACTCCGCTCGCGACGAGCATGCCCGCCGCCCCGAAAAGGCGTCTCGACCACGAGCCCAGACGTCGCTTCACGGCGACATCGTAGACCAAACGCCCACCGCAACGCCAACTCGCACCAGCGCGCCGAGGAGGTCCGCGCGTACATGGCCTCCGCGCCGCAGTCGTCGTCAGCGCCCTGCTCTTCTGCGGCACGGTGCTGATCCGCTGCGTCCCGAAGCCGTCGTGGCGACGAAGGCGCGCACCGAACGGCTCGGCCCGTCGAGGGCGGCCCTCTGCGGGGCCGAGCTCAACGAGGCCAGAGCTGAGTCGGGAGCCCGGGGCCACGCTCGAGCGCGAGCAGATCCATCAGGAGGGCGACGCCCACGTGGACGAAAAAGCCCGAGTAAATGCTACGCGTCCGCATCGCGAGTGAGCCGAGTGCCACCCCCGCGATGAAGGCTCCAGCAGACTCGAGGTAAGGCTTTCCGTAGTGGATCATGACGTACGGCACGCACATCGCGACCACCGCTCCGCTGCCGAAGGTGCGACGCAGCGGTGACAGCATGAAGCCGCGGAAGAAGATCTCGAGCGCAAAGAACTGCGCGACGTACATCGCCTCCCAGACGAGAAAGTCGAGCCACGAGCGCGAGCAAGACTTGTAGAACGGGTAGTAGGTGGCGAACTCGGGTGAGCGAGACGCCACGTACACGCAAGGCAAGACCACCGCGAGGCAGAGCCCATAAATCCAGGCATGCGACAGGAGTCCCTTCGTCCGGAGCCCCATGTCGAGCAAGCTGTCGCGCGGAAAGAGGAGCTTCCACGCGGCCATCGGGAACACCACGTAACCGACCACGCGCGAGCATGCCCACCAGCCGTAGCCGTAGAGCTCGCCGTAGAAGCGCGTGTCGATGACCGTGGGGACGTGCGCGCGGTGGCGCGCCTGCTCGAAGTCGGCGAGGTACGGCCGAAGGTACGTCGAGAAGAAGCGGCTTCCGCCGTAATATTCTTGAGCGGTGAGCACCAGCGCGACGATCGCGAACATCGCCCAAGGACGAGCGTCGAACGCGCCGGTCCTCTGTTGTTCGAGCCGGTGCTCGTGCGCCTCGGCGTCGAGCTCGCGCCACGTCGAGCGAAAGAACCACCAGAGGACGGGCGCCATCGCCGCGTAGACCGCGAGCGGCAGCGCCATCTTCAAAACGGCACCGAGGAGCCCGCCGACCCAGGGCAGCTCGTACGACGACGGAGCCGAGGCGACGAAGCTCATCCGCGAAGCCGAGCCGCCGCGTCGAGCCGCGCCAGGGTGACGTCGCGCCCCAGGAGCTCCATCACCTCGAAGAGCCCTGGGGAGAAAGTGCGCCCGGTGAGCGCCACGCGAGCGGGCTGCGCCACGTCACCGAGACCGTAGCCACGCTCCTCGGCCCACGACTTCACCTTGGCTTCGAGCTCGCCGGCCGCAAACTCCGGAGCCGACGCGAGGACGTCGCGAAGCGGTGACAGGACGCTCGCCTTCTCGCCGAGGAGGAACTTCTCCTTCGCCTTCTCGTCGAACGTCGGCTCCAACGCAAACAGCCAGTCCACGCTCTCGGCCGCCTCACGAAACGTCCGCGCTCGTGGTCGCACCGTCGGGAGCACGGCGCGGAGCTTGCGCTCGTCGATCGCGCCGTAGCGCGCGAGCCAAGGGAGGAGCGAGGCGACGTACCCGTCGTCATCCATGAGGTCGGCTCGCTTCATGTGCTCGAACGCGATCGCGGTGAGCTTCGCCGCATCGAACTTCCCGTCGGCGCGGCTCGTTCGAGACCAGTCGAACTTGTCGATGAGGTCGACCATCGTGAAGACCTCTTGGTCGCCGAACGACCAGCCAAAGCGCACGAGGTAGTTGAGCAACCCGAGCGCGGGCACGCCCTGCTCGCGGTACTCGCCGACACTGACCGCGCCATGACGCTTCGATAGCTTCTCGCCGCTCTTGCCGAGCATCATCGGCAAATGCCCGAAGGTCGGCGGCGTGACGCCGAGCGCTTGATAGACGAGCAGCTGGATCGGCGTGTTGATCATGTGGTCGCGGCCGCGGGCCACGAGCGTGATCCCCATCGTGATGTCGTCGACGACGCAGCCGAAATTGTAGAGGGGCACCCCGTCGGAGCGCACGAGCACCACGTCCTGGATGGTGTCGTTCGGGACGCGCTGTTCACCGAAGACGAGGTCGTTCCAGCCGGTGTGGCCGGACGACGGCGTGCGGAGCCGAATGACGTAAGGGCGATCGCTCAGCCAGTCTGCGGGGCCTTTGTCGCGCCACCAGCCGGGGTAACGGAACTGCGCCTTCGGGTCGGCCGCGCGCAGCGCCTCACGAGCGGCGTCAAGCTCTTCCTTGGTCGCGTAGCACCGGTAGGCCGCGCCAGAGGCGACGAGCCGGTCCGAGAATTCGCGATAAATCTCGAGCCGCTCCATCTGACGGTACGGGCCGTGCGGCCCTCCCGTATCGGGCCCCTCGTCCCAGTGGAGTCCGAGCCACGCGAGCTCGCGCAAGATGATCTGCTCGTTCTCGGGCGTGCTCCGCTCCTGGTCGGTGTCCTCGATGCGGAGCACGAAGGTGCCGCCCGTCTTGCGAGCCCAGAGCCAATTGAAGAGCGCCGTGCGAACACCTCCGATGTGGAGGTAGCCGGTCGGAGACGGCGCGAATCGGAGCCTCGGCTTCGTCATGGGACCCGCTTCCTACCGCGAATTCGCGCGGCTGTCGCGCGCGAGGGCGAGCTCACCGAAGCGCGTGGCCTCAAGCGAGGAGCATGAGGACGAGGACCGTCAGGACGACCACCGCGCCGACCGCGAACATCGACATCGCGACGAGCTCCCGATCGCCGAGGCCGCGGCGCACGACCGCGAGCTGTCCCGAGAACCACGACCCCTGACGCTGGACGAGCGCGTCGCTCGCGAGCGGCCGCGGCGGAAGGAGCTGACCCTCCGCGAGCGCGCGATGGATGCGAAGCGCTTCGTCGAGGCGTTCGGTCGCTTCGGCTCGATGACCGCGCCTCGCGAGCACCGTCGCTTCGGCCGCGAGCTCGGCCGCGCGTGCTGCCCCCCCAGCGGCTGCGGACGCATGCAGGGCCGCGGCGCGCAAGCGGTCCGCCTCCTCGGAGAAGTCACCGCGCGGAGCGTCGTGCCGCATCCCGGAGGTCGAACGCCCGCGTGGCGCAGCGGACGAAGCGTCAACTCCGGCCGTGCCAGGAGGTCTGTCGCTGAGGCGCCGAACGAGCGGAGCGACCTGCGCCCCCACGGCCGGCAGGTCCCCGTGCGCGCCGTTTCGCCCCTGGGGCGCGGTGACGAGCGGCTCGGGCGGGAGCGGCGGTACGGGAGCGCGCTGGCTCGGCGACGCTCCGAGCGGCACTGCGGCCTCGGCGGCCGTACGCCTCGCGTCAAGGAGGACCTCGGGGATCGGCATTGCGCCGAGCCCTTGGAGCGTCTTCGGCACCTCGCGGCGCCACGAGGCCTCGAACTGCACGGGGCTCGACGGCGGCGCCTCGGGGATCGGCTGGACGAGCTGCGTCGAATCGGGCAGCGGCAGCAAGCGCGGCACGGGCGGAACCTGCGCGTCGGCGGCCGCGACCACACCGGGCGGCGGCCGATCGGTCGCCCTCGGATCGCGGTAAGGCGTGGTCGTCCCGGCCTCGAGCGCGAACGCGCTCGACACCTCCTCAAAGCCGATGAGTCGCGCGCCAAAGACCCCTGGGACGGTGACGAGATCCGAGGCGTCCGAGGGCTGGTGCCTGCCGGTCGGGAGGGTGTCGAAGTCGAGCGTCCCCAGCTTCGCGAGCTGCTTCACCGTCGTACCCTCGACCACGAGCGCCGCGGGGTTTCCGCCGAGCTCGCCGACGAGCGCCGCGGCGTGATCGGAGCGCTGCACGAGCGTCGGCCCTTCGTCGCCGAGGTCGAGCGGTACGTCTGCCTCGCGCTCGTCGCCGTCGCTCACCTCGCTCGCGGTCGCGCGCTCGAACCAGCGCATCTGCCGCATGGCGTTCCGCTTCACGAAGCGCGCGAGCGCCTCGTCGTTTCCCTCGCGATAGCCGTGCGCCTCGAGCCACTCGTCGAGGCGATCCCGAAGGACGTAAGCGCTCTGATACCGCTCGGACGGGTTCTTCTCGAGGCAGCGCTCGACGATCCGGGCGAGCGCGCGATCGATGCGAGGCCGAAGCTCGGAGAGGTCGAGCGGCGCATCATCGGTGATCGCACGCATGGTGTCGAAGTCGTTCGCCGCCGTCCACGGACGGCGACCGCTGAAGAGCTCGAAGAGCAGCACGCCCACCGCGAAGATGTCCGAGCGCGCGTCGAGTTCCTCGTTCTTCACCTGTTCGGGGGACATGTACTGCGGGTTGCCCTTCAAGAGCCCCGTGAGCGTCCGAGTCACGCGCTGGCGTGCCTTTGCCAGGCCGAAGTCCGTAATCTTCACCTCGCCCGCGAAGCCGAGCAGCACATTGCCAGGCGTCAAGTCTCGGTGCACGAGGCCAAGGAGCTCTCCCCTCGCCCCGACGAGGGCGTGCGCGGCACCGAGCCCATCGCAGACTGAGCGCCCGAGGAAGACGACGAGCCGCTCGCTGAAGACCTCACCGGTCTCGAACACCGTCTTCATGAGGCGCGCAAGCGAGACCCCTCGAACGAGCTCGACGGCAAGCCACGGGCCGCCCTGATTGGCGCCCCAGCCGAGCATCTCGACGACGTGACGGTTCTTCAGCGCCCCGGTCATCCAGACCTCGTCGCGGAACATGTCGACGAAGGCGGGGTCCTCCGCGACGTGGGCGTGGAGGCGCTTGACCGCGCAGAGCTCCCCGGAGCGCGCTCCGCCGACGACGCGGCACAGCTCGACGCGCGCCGTGTTGCCCACCGCGATCTCGGCGAGCTGCTCGAAGCGCGGCTCGGCGGTGTCCTGCGAAGGCTCCACGGACTCGAGTCTATCAGACCATCGGCGGGAGAGTCCGCCTCCTGCGCAGCGCTCAGGAGCGCGCGGCGGCGACGGCCTCCGCGAGCCTCGACGGGCTCGCGCGCAGCTGGACGTCGAGGTGATCGTCTCGCGTGTGGATCGACGCCACGGTCAGCACGGGCGTCACGACCGAGAGGGCGCGCTGCACCTTGGCGTTCGAGGCAACCTTCGGGCTCTTGAGAAGGTCGACGACCACCCGGTCGTCCTTCGCGTCGACGATTATCGGCGGCCGATTCGGGAGAAATGCCAGCAAATTTCCTGGCTTCGAGAGATCGAGCGCACCGGATTTGATGAGGCCGCTGATCGGCGACTCACCGCCCTCGAGCGCCTCGAGGTCGAGGTTCGCGATGCGGGCCGCGAGCAGCGCCTTGCCCGGCGAGATCTCGACCGACTCGATGAACAGCGTGAGCCGCGCCCGGACCGAGCTGCCCATGACGCGGAACGACGCGGCGAGGCGAAGGCCGGGAGGTACGGCCTCGATCACGACGTCCGTCGGTGCCTTCTTGCCCGTCGCGAGCTCCCTCACGAGGTAGCGCAGCGCGTCGAGCGGGATGCCGATCCGGAGCCCCGCTGCGCTCCGAACGACCCGCGCAAGCTCGTCGGGGTGCGAGCGGAGATAGCTCGCGGCGGCGGAGACGAGGACCTTCGGATTCGGCATGACGGAACGATGGCCCGAGATCGCCCCCTGGCGCAAGCATGGACGCCGCTCGGTCGTTGATGCTACGAGCTTCTTTACAGGGTGCAGCGACGAGAGCCTCGGCGAGTCGCTCGCGCGCAGACGAGAGAGACGGCACATGGCGCTTCGAGACACGATCGACTGGGCGCGAAATGAGTGGGGGATCCTCGCGAAGGGCGGGCAGATGTCGCTCGACGAGCGCGTGCGCTGGCTTCGCCAGTGGGTGCCGATGGGCGCGCGCACGGTGGGCTACGGCACCATCTCGCTCACCCTCGGGCCGCTGACGCCGGAACACTCGGCGAGCCTCTGGGCGATGAAGCAGTGGTCGCGCGCGTGCATCGAGGGCCTCAAGATTGAGGCGGAGTGCCACGGCGGGGAGCAAGTCCCCGAGGGCGGCTTCATGTTCGCCTCGAACCACCAGAGCCTGCTCGACATCCTCGTGCTCGGGGCGACTCTGCCCGGTGACTTCAAGTGGGCCGCCAAGCGTTCGCTCATGAAGGTCCCGTTCCTCGGCTGGCACCTGCGCCTCGCGGGTCACGTGCCGGTCGACCGCGAGTCCGGCAAGCGCGCCGCCGCCGACGTGATCAAGCGCTTCGAGGCGGTCCTTTCCGCGGGCAAGCCGCTGCTCGTCTTCCCCGAGGGGACGCGCAGCGAAGACGGCACCGTAAAGGACTTCAAGAGCGGCGGGTTCTACGCCGCCGTTCGAGCCAATCGCCCGGTCGTTCCCGTCGCGCTCGACGGCGCGGCCGAGCTGATGAGCAAGGGCGCGGTCGACACCGGCTCTTGGAAAAAGGGCGAGCGCCGCGTCGTCGTGATGATCGGCAAGCCCATCGCGCCGAAGGCCGACGGCACCGAGAAGGCTCGCGTCGAGGCGCTGCGCGACGATGTCCGGCGTGCGGTCGTCGAGCTGCACCGGCAGGCGCGCGAGCGACGCAGCGACTCGTGATGCGCGAGCCGACGCTTTTCCTCGTGAGAGGGACGCGCCTGACGGCTCGTACCGGGCTCTGCCTCGGCATCGCGGCCCTCATCGGCTGCTCGGGGCCCGAGGACACCGCCGAGTCACCCGCGCCCTCCGCGACCGCGCTCGCGATGACTGCGCCGCGAGATGTGGACGAGACGGTCGTTCCGCCGCGCCGGCTCGCCAATCCGAATCCGCTCTCGCTGCCGCCGTCGCCCCTAAAGCTCGAGGAGGGCACGTTCCTCTACGCCGTCCCCGAGCGCATGCTCTCGTCCGCGAAGCTCGGCGCCAGCCTCGAGCTGTGCGCCGCGAAGGTCGAGGCGATGGACGGCAGCGACATCGTCGTGCGCATGGGCAATGGCCCCGCCTACGCCGTTCACCCTGGCTATGTCGTCGTGCCGAAGACGAGCAAGGTCGCGCGCGGAACGCGCGTCGTCGTCCCGCATCGCGAGCGCTTGCGCCACGGCGTCGTCGAGCGACAAACGCGCGAGCGGATCGTGGTCCGCTACTCGGACGTCGATGCGGCGCGAGGCGGGCATGGATTCCTCGCCGAAGAGGTCGGTGTCCTCTCGGGTGGTCTCGAGCCCGGCGGGTATGCGCTCGTCAAGGACGAGAGCGGTCATGCGCTCCTCCTGCTCGTCTCGGTCGCGCGCGATTCGGAGGGGACGGAGCGCTGGCTCGCGCTCGGCGAAGAGGGCGCGACCCGGCTCGTGGCAGCGAGCGAGCTCGCCCCCGTCCCGGACGTCCGCAAGTTGAAGCCGGGCAGCCCGGTGCGCGTCGCGTGGCACGGCCGCATGGTTCCCGCAACGCTGCGCGAGGTGGAGCCGAGCGGGCTCGTCTCGGTCAAGCGACCGCGGGTTGGGCCGGCGCTACTCGTCGGGTCGGACCTAGTGATGCCCGACACGGCACCGACCGGTCGGTGAACCCAACGGTCGACGATTCGCTCGTGGCGTTCAGCTCCCCACGGTCTCGCAGCCGATCACCACCTCGACCTTCGCCGAAGGATCGGATTTCAGCACCTCGCACGCGGCGCCGTAGAGCTGGAACTGCTTCTTGCCGGGCAGGTAGTCCCAGCCGTCGCCATGTGTCGTGTCCTGCGCCACGACGGTGTTCGTCCCGCCCGACTCGACGGTGACGTTCAGCTTGTCGTAGGCGGGTACGCCCCCCATCGTCTCGGGCACGTCGAACGAGCAGCTCATCGCGTCGAGCGCGATGTCCTGCATCGCGAGCGAGAGGTCGCTCGCGAAGGACTTCGTGTTGACCGGGTACGCGCAGTCGTCGTTCGCCTCGCAGCCGGCGTAGCGTCCGGTGCCGGCAGCCTGTGCGACGTACGAGAGGTACTCTGGGTTCGCGCCGTTCGCGGTGTCGTAGACGCCGACGACGTAGGTGCGCACGGCCTGCCCCGCGCCCTTCGCCGCAGCCTCGACGACGCGCTGGATGTCGTTGGCGGTCGCGTCGCCGGGCGTGTCGCACGAGGTCGGCTGACCATCGGTCAACAGCACGATGCTGGTGACGCCGGGGAGCTTCATGTTCGACAGCGCCGCGATCGAGCCGGAGAGCGCCGGGGCGAGCGGGGTGCCCCAGTAGAACTCGTCGTCCACGGTGCTCGCGAGCGCCTTCATCTGGTCGACCTGCGCGGTGTCGAGCGGCGCGAGCGGGATGGGCAGCGAGGCGTACGAGCCCGGCTCGCAGCGAGACTCCGGACTGGGCAGCGAGCCGTCTGCGCAGGCGTTGCAGGCGACGTTATTGGCCGCGGTGATCTTGCAACAGGTGACGGGCTTGTCACCCCAGGGGAAGAGCGAGAGGCCGCCGACCGTGGCGGGAGGAAGCGCGTCGAAAATCTCGAAGAGACCCGCCTTCGTCAACGACCACCGGGTGTCGCCGGCCGTGCCGACGCGGATGTGCATGCTGCCCGACCGATCGATGAGGAACAGCAGGTTCGACTGCGCAGGCGACACGGCATGCACCGCGGTCGCATCCGGACACACCTTCGGGCCGACGTCGCCGCCGCCCTCGCCCCCGCTCCCGCCAGCACCCGAGGATTCGTCGCCGCCGACTCCGCTCGTGAGCGGCTCGACGAGGGGCACCGTCTGTTCGGCGGAGCCGCAGGCCACGACGGTCGAGACGACGAGAGCAGCGGGCGCGAGGCGAAGGAAGGACGAGCGCATCGGGAAGACCTCCGAGGTCGGGGCGTCGCGGGCGCCATATTCACGCTCCGTGCCAAGCGACCATTGGCGCAGCGGGAGGGAAAATCCCCCCGTTTCTCGTCGATCCTCGAGCGCGCAGCTCGGAAGACATGGACACCCAACGATCCAAGCGATGGATCGTCAGAGCCTGGCGGGCGACCTCGTCAGAGCACGCCGGAGGCGTCGAGCCCCGCCAGCGCGGCGTCGACCGTCGCGAACGACGCGGCCATCTCGGCCTTCGCGATGGGCCCCATTCCGTGTTGCATGAGCCAGCGGTTTCGCCAGGCCTTCAAGCGAATGGTCTGAAACACGAACGTCCTCGTGACGTCCTCGCCGAACGCCCCGTCGATCCAGTCCCCGAGGAAGAACCCGTCGAAGAGCGGCGCCGCGTCGACGCCGAACGAGGCCGCGAGATCGGCGACGAGCACGGGAGTCTCGTCCACCAGGAGCTCACCGAAGAGGTCGTAGTCGGCGCGGTTCGCGGCCGCCGCGCCGGCGTCGACGAGCGCGCTCGGAAGATCGAGGAGTAGGTGAGAGGCGACCCCCGTCGCGACGACCCGCAGCGTGCCGACGTCCTCGTTCGACGCAAGCTCGTCGAAGCGCCGCCAGGCTGGCAGCGAGCCCGCGCCCGAGAGCGAGGCGTGCACGGCGTCGAGGTAGCGCTTCGCAAACGCGACGATGAGCCGCTCCCCGAACGCCGGGTCCTCGAACTCTCCTGCCCCGACCGCCTCGACCGCGCGCCGTGTGATCGGACGGTAGACGACCGCGAAGACTCCCCGTCGATCGCCACAAGTGGTGAAGGTAGCGGCGAGCTCGGCGATGCGAGCCTCCGCGTCCGCCATGCCCTCGAGCGTCGAGGTGTCGGCGAGCCCCGTGGCAACGGCGACGCCTCGCGGTCCGAGGCTCGCGCCCTCGCACAGCGCCTCGGAGGACGAGCTCACCTCGAGCGCGTCTCGACCGAGAGCCGGGTCCCCACAGCCGAGAAGCCCGAGGAGGCCGAGAGTGAGCAGGGCACACCGGAACCTACACATGCGCCGGGGCGTAGCACGCGCGCCAAGGACGCCCAAGGGAAAACATACGCGTCCGTATGTGAGCTCCACAAAGTCAGGCCTGCCGCCTCGAGGATCCGCAGCGGGGGCGCGCGGAGGTCAGCGAACGAGGCTCGCGAGGACGTCGAGGCCCACGTCGATCTCGGAGTCGAGCACGTAAGGAGCTGGGCCGAGGCGCAAGTTCGCCCCGCGCGAGTCGGTCCAGATCCCGCGCTCGCGGAGCGCCGCGGAGAGCCCGCTCGCGTCGGCGTGTCGGACCGAGACGAAGGCGCCGCGCCGTGCGTCGTCGTCGGCCGAGACACGCCCGAGCGCACGCCCTTCACCAAGGACGCCGCGGTCGGAGAGACCATCGAGGATGCGCCTCGTCTGCGCGACGTAGCGCGCTCGCAGCTCGGCGACGCCAAGACCCAGCGCATCCCAGTGACGCAGCACCGCGCGCGCCCGGTAAAACGCGCTCGCCTCAAAGGTCGCGCCGGCGAAGCGCGCCGCCCCACGCCCATAACCGACGGGCCGCGACAACACCACGCCGTCGGCGACGCGCGGAGCGGCGATCGACGCGAAGTCCGCGAACCAGCCCGTGTCGGCGGGGCGGAGGTCGGTGTGCTCGGGGACCCGCATCCAACAAAGCCCGTTGCCGATGCCCGCGTACTTGTAGCCCCCGGCGAGGATGAATGCCGACCGGACGGCCGGGCCCCAGTCGAGTGGGACCGCGTTGAACGCGTGGTACGCGTCGACGACCGGGGTCGCGCCAACCCGCTCGCACGCGTCGAGGATCGCACCGACCTCGCGGACCACCCAGGCGTCCTCGAAGATCACCGCGCTCAAGGCCGCGACGACGGGACCGCCCGCGCGAGCCTCGGACTCGAGCGCCGCGACGAAGCGCTCCGCGAGGCCAGCGCGCGGCTCCGCGTCGACCCAGCGGACGTACAGCCCCTGCTCCGCATAGCGACGGAGCTGTCGGTCGAGCGAGTGGAACTCGCTCGTCGTCGTGACCACGCGCAACCTCCGGTGATCGAACGCGCTGAACAGGCGGACGAGCAGCGCGTGCGTGCTCTCCGCGAAGGCGATCGCGTCGTCGCTCGCGCAGCCCATCCGAGCGAGGAGCCCGCGGCCGACCTCCTCGACGAGCGGGAAGACGGCGCGCTCCCACTTGTGATCCACGAACTCCGCCGCGTCGTCGAACGCCTCGAGCTGCGCATCGCGCGCGACGTCGGGCCACGCCTGGTGCGAGTGCCCCGTGAGCAGGATCCGGCCCGGACGCAGGAACCTCGAGTAGGCCGCGCGAATGCGCTCGACGTCGGCCGTCATGGCCGAGCCTTCACGCGGACCGTCTGCTTCAAGCGGAGCATCGTCTCGAGGGGCGCGCCCCCAGGAGGCCCCGCGATCGTGATTTCTGTCAAGCTGTCGAGCGACAGCGACGCCGCCCGCGGCAACAGCTCCCCGTCGAGCTCGAGGGTACCGGTGCCCTCACCGACGCCGCCGCGCGCGGTCACGCTCATCCCCTCGGGCATCAGCGGGTCCTGTGCCTTGTCGGCGATCGGCTGCTCCTTGACGACGAGCTTGAGGGGCACGCCCTTTCCGGCAAGCAGCTCGTACTCCACCGTGCGGAGGAGCGGCAGCCCGCCGCGACGCAGGCGCTGGACGGCACGCCAGCGCGCGCCGACGCCGATGGCCTCCTCCGGGAGCGGCGGCACGAGGTCCCGCGTCGTCTCGTCGAGGCTGCTCCAGATCTGGAGCACCTCGCGCTCGAGCCCGCCGGGCCGCGTCACAGACGTCCCTGTGACGCCACGCTCGGAGAGCGCGAGGGTCCCGCTCTTGCCGACGAGCTGCTTGAGCAGCGGCGCGACCTCTTCGGCGAGGAGCTTCTCGGCGTCGCCATCCGGCGTGGCGCGCGCGCCGTCGACCGTGAGTCCGAGGCCCGTCGCTTCTCGCGAAAGCGTGACGTCGAGCGAGAGCGCCGGCACCGGACGCGCGGAGGGGTCGTCGCCGCGGGTGGTCTGCACCATCGCCACCTCGTAATCGAGCTGGAGCTTCACTTGCGCGACGGCGCTCGCCAAGTACCTGAGCGAGCGCCGAGGCTCTGCGCCCGGCGAGACGAGATCGACCCGCACGCCGCCGCCCGTCACCCGAGCGTCCGCCTCGGCCACGCTCAGCGCAGGGCCGGTGCGAAGCGCGGCGGTCGAAGCGGCCTTCGGCGCATCGGGAAGCGAGGACGCCGAGGGTTCGGATGATGCGCTCGCGGGCGGCGATGGGGCGCCCGTCGAGGCGGACGGAGGTGCTCCGCCGCTTCCGCAATCGCCACAACCGCTCGCCAACGCGACGAGCGCGAGACCCAGGACGACACGCGCGTTCACTGGATAGCGCTAACGCCGCGTGAGGCTGCGCGCAAGTCGAGGCGTCGCGGTTGGTTCGACCTCCGCGGTACGCTAGCCTCCGGTCGCGCTCCCCTGATGACGACCCGCTGCCAGCTCCTCTCTCGATTCCTCGAACTGCCGCGGCTCACCGACATCGAGGCGCGGAGGGTGGCCGTCCGGCAGACGCTCGCGACGCTCGCGCAAGACGAGGCGCTCGCCGCGCCGATGGCGCTCGCCGGAGTGGACCCGCGCGCGCTCGCTCGCAGCGTCGAGGTCGCGACACGCGAGGGCTGCCTCGATGATCTCGGGTTCTTGCGAGCCCCCGACGCCGCGAGCGCGCTCCACCAACTCAGCACGGCGCTGCCTCATGGCCCCGAGCGTCGAGCGCTGGGGCGCCGTATCCTCGCCTTTCTCTACGAGGGCGACGCCGAGACCTTCGCGACGCTCGCCGCGCGCATGGCGCTCGGCACCACGAAGCCGCTCGAGGGCGCGGGGGTTCGGGCACGCGTGGAGCTTTGCCTCGCCCTCGGAGGCGCGCTCGAGGCCCCGACGGACCGGCTCGCCCTGGCAGTGGCGATGCGACGCGAGCTCGCCCGCGACTGGATCTCGGAGGCGGCGACCGCGGCCCTCCGAGACCGCCGACTCGCAGGTCAGCTCCTCGAGCGCGCGGCCCGTGAGGCTGCGCGGCGCGCGGACAGTGGGGATCGTCATCCGCTGCGCTTGTTTGAAGCGCTCGCGCACTCGGACGAACGCTCCGCGACCGCGGCGCCGCACGCGTCGGGGATCGAGTCGGCATGGGAGGCGCTGCTAGCGGACCGCGAGTCGCTCGTATGGCGGCATGTCGCAGTGGCGCGTGGGCTCCTCGGTCGAGCGCTGCCTGCGCTCGCAGACACGACTCGCGCCCAGCTCTCAGCCGACCTCTCCCCAACCGAGTGGCGACGCGGCGCGACCTCGCTCGTCGCGCGCATCGCCGTCGACCGCGAGCGTGCCCTCGACGAAGCGCTCACGCTCCTCGAGGGCCCGATCCCGAAGCGCGATCCGGGCGTCGCGATGGCGATGGTGTGGGGCCTCGGTCCCGCGGTCGATGCCGAGCCAGAGGCCGCCGAGGAGCTGCTCGACGCCATGGCGGCGCTCGTCCCGATCGCCATGGCCGAGAGCCTCCTCGAGCTCCGACGGACCTACCCTGGCTTCGGCACCCATGCCGCGGCTCAGTGCGCGGAAGCGCTGCGGACGAGCCTGTCGCGCCCCGAGTTCGACGACGGCGTCTTGGCGCTGGCGCGTCAGCTCGCACACGAGCTCGAAGGAGGCGCGCCCCCCTCGAACCTCCGGCACAGCCTCGACGCCGCGATGCATGCCTACCGAAACCGCGGCGCGCGCGAGGCACTCGAGCAGGCTCGGCGCGCACTCGACGAGGCGACCGCGACGGTCGGAGGTTTGACCGCGATCGAGGTCCGCTACGACGGGAGCGCACCGTCGAGCCTCTCGCGCCAACGCGCCCTGCCGCTCCTTCGTGAGCTCGACGTCGAGCTGCTCGAATCCCACGTCCTTGGGGCCCTGCTGCTGCTCGGTCGAGCGCCCGGCTCGACCGCGAGCGGGGTCGACTCGGTCGACGTGCTCCACGCCGAGCTCGCGAGCTGGCTCACGAACCCATCCCACCGCGACGCCGCCCCCGCCGACCTCGACGCGCAAGCCACGCTGTACCAGCGCGAGCTTCGCGCGCTGCTTCACGTGATCGACGCAGGCCACACCGATTTCGGTGACGACGGCGAACGTCGGCTCGCCGTACGGCAGCGTTGGACCGGCGTGGTCGGGGATTTCGCTGCGATCGTTCGTACTCAGCCCGCCAGCAGACAGGCGCGCGTCCACCTCGCGACGATCGCCCGCGCGCTGGACGCGCTGGTGCGCGACGGCTCCGCCGAGCCGGTCGACGTGCTGCTCTTCGTGGCGGCGCAGCTGCCCGAGCCCGCGCACGTCTCGATCATCGGCGAGGCGAGCATGCACCCGGACGTGACCGAGCTCCTCGCCGCGTACCTCGCGTTCGTTCGTGCGCCCGTCAGCGGCACGCAGCAAGAGCAAGCGCGCGCGCGCCTCGCGTCCTGGGAGCGATTCCTAGAGGTCTTCCCACGCCAGACGACGGCGCGCACCGAGGCGCTGCGCGTCACGGCCTCGCTCCTCCGGTCCTCGCTCGCGGCTGTGGCGACCGCGACGTCGATGCGCGTGCTCTTGCCCGAGACACCGGGCGCAGACACGGGTGCGCTCGCCCACATCGAGGACGCGATCTTGCAGCTGCAGCAGCTCGTCCTCGGCGCGGAGCGTCGCGTCGGCGATTTGGCGACGCGCGATCGGGCGTTCCTTCCCAAGCGGCACGCGCTCGCACAGGCGGCGATCGCTGCGGTGCACGGCCCACGGGACGATGGCACCGCAGCATCACTCGAGTCAGAGCTGTTCTACGCGCTGAGCATGACGACCCGCGCCGCGGAGGCCGCGCTGCCTGCGCCGATCGCCTCGCTCGTCACGCAGACGCTCCCGCTCCTCGCGAACGTGGCTTCGGACCGTGGCTCGCTCCTTCCGTCGCCGCCGTCGGCGGAGACCGCGAAGCTCCCCGCGTGGGTGCCGGCGCGCCGCATCGTCGGCGGCTTCTATGTCGTCCGGCCGCTCGGAGGAGGCAACGTCGGCTCGGTGTTCGTCGTCATGCGCGCCGAAGAGCGACGCGAGCGGGACGCCAAGCGGTTTGCGCTGAAGGTGCCCGAGTACAACGCGACGGCCGCGCGCACCATGTCGGAGGCCGAGTTCCTTCGCTTCTTTCGGGAGGAGGCGGGCGCGCTGCTCGCGATCCCCGAACACCCAAACGTCGCCGCGTTCGTGACCTTCGATGCGGGAGCCAAGCCGAAGCCAATCCTCGTGATGGAGCTCGTCGAGGGGATGAACTGCGAGCGAATCCTCGGCTCGCAGGGCTTCACGATGCCGCTCGCGCTGCACGTCCTGGACGGCGTCCTCGCCGGCCTCGAGGCCATGCATGGCGTCGACATCGCACACCTGGACGTGAAGCCGTCCAACGTGATCCTCCGCGTGGCAACGGGGGACCCCGTGCTGGTCGATCTCGGCCTCGCGGGCCGCAAGGTGCGCCCCGGGTGCGCGACGCTGTGCTTCGGGGCGCCCGAGATCTGGACGACCGCGCACGAGGCTTCGCACCTGCTGCCCGCCGCCGCGGCCGACGTCTACGCCTTCGGTTGTTCGGCGTATGAGATCCTGACGGGGAAGACGCTCTTCGATGGCCCGAGCGACGTGTCGATCATCGCCCAGCACCTGAGCCACGACGGCCTACCGCAGGGCCTCGCAGGGCTCGCCGACCGACCCCGCCTCGTCGCCTTCCTCGGCGCGTGCCTTCGTCAATCGCCGACGTCGCGCGGGTCCGTGTCGCAGCTGCGAGCCGCCCTCCCGGAGGTGCGTCGAGAGCTCGAGGGCGAGCGGTGGCCGCTCGCATGACCGGGGCACACGGAGAAGGGAGCGGCGGGCCAAATGATTGATATCAAGCGAGAGACGACACGAGTCGCAGGCCAGGGTGGCCTCGAGCTCGCCCTTCACCGTTTCGTCGCCCCGACCGCAACGCCGAGCGGAACGACGCTCCTCTGCCTGCACGGGTTCCTCGACGCGGGCGCTACCTGGGATCGCGTCGCGGCCCCACTCGCGGGCATCGGTCATGAGGTGCTCGCGCTGGATTTTCGCGGCTTCGGCGAGAGTGAGTCCGTCGGCCGCGGCGGTTACCTCCACTTCCCCGACTACGTGGCCGACGTCGACGCCGTCGTGCGCGCGCTCGACCGGCCGAAGCTCGTCCTAGTCGGGCACTCGATGGGCGGAACCGTGGCGTGCCTCTACGCTGGCGCGCGCTCGGAGCGGCTGGTCCAGCTCGTCCTCGTCGAGGGGCTTGGCCCCCCGGCGATGAGCCACGAGCAGGGCCTGTTCCGCATGCGTCAGTGGCTCACCGATCTCGAGCGACCGCCGACCCCTCGGACGCTGCGCTCGCACGAGGACGCCGTCCGCCGACTCGCGATGAATCACCCGGCCGTCCCGCGTGAGCTGCTCGAGCTCCGCGCCCGGCAGCTCACCCGACCGAGCGATGACGAGCTCGTGTGGAGCCACGACCCGATGCACCGAACCACTTCGCCGATGCCGTTCTCCGTCGAGGCGCTGAAGGCGTTCTTGCGCGCGATTCGGGTCCCCGTACTCCACGTCGGCGGCGGCCCGACCGGCTTTCACCCCGAAGACGAAGACGAGCGACTCGCCGCGATCCCTGAGGTAACCCGCGTCGAGCTCGAGGGGGCTGGGCACATGGTCCACTGGACGCGCCCTGCGGAGCTTGCGGCGGCGATCGATGCGTTCATGGCGGCGCCGCGCCGATGACGCGAGCCCTTCGACGCGTGTTCGCGCACGATGCGGGAACGGGTTGCGCGGCAGAGGGAGTTTGGACTAGGCTCCGCCTCCGTTTCGCCACCTTAGCTCAGTGGTAGAGCAACGGTTTCGTAAACCGTAGGTCTCGAGTTCAAGTCTCGAAGGTGGCTCCAAGATCGCGACGTCGTATCGGCGCTAGGCTCGTCGTGCTCCGCGAAGCTCACTCGCCGCAGCGGAGCGGCGCGTAGCGCTCACAGTCGCTCAGCTTGGGTGCGCAACATCGCTCGCGCTTCGAATCGCAGGGCTCGAGGAGACCTCCCCCGCATTGCACACGGGCGCGCGCGCAGCGCCTTACGCAAGCTTTCCGGGCCCTCGGTGTGAGCTCCGCTTCCCCCGCACGCTCGCGCAGCCGCTCCTCGGCCGCGACGACCGCGAGCATGCGGGAGACCCAGGCCGCGCCGAAGTCGGAGTCGTGCGCGCTCGCGATCAACCGCGCAGGGACCGGATCGCCGGCCTCGGTGCTCGCCACGATGGCGGCTTCGATCCGCTCGCGGGCGATGCGGAACGCGCGCTCCCCGAGGCGGCGCAGCGGGTCGCGAGCTGAGAGACCATCGAGGAAGCGAATGTTCTTCGAGATGGCGAGCAGGGCCTCGTCGGTCGCGTGTTCGTCCGAGTCGAGCAGCGGTGCGAGCGCGCGATCGAGCGCGATGCATGACGCGCGGTTGCAGGTCGGCAGTGCATCGCCACAAGCCCCGACGAGGGCCTCGAGCGCCCCGCGACAGACGCTCCAACTCCGAGAAGCTGAGCACGAATCAATGAGCTCGGTCGAGCGCGACGCCGCGCGCGCCACCGTCTTTCGCGACGTGGCGCCCCAGCGCCTCCCGCGGGCGCCCTCATGAGCCGCAAGGAGGGCCTCGGCCTCGTCCCAGCCCCGCGCCGACACGAGCGCTCTCAGCTCATCGTCGACCAACTTGTCCACGCGCCGGCGCGCGGTCGCTAGCGTCCGGGCGAGGGGCGAGCCAGCTTTAGGCTCTGCCCGAACGAGCACCGCGCGCACCTCGAGAGCGCCTGCGAGCTCGCGTCGGGTCGCTTTCTCGAGCGCCTTGCCGAGCGTGAAGGCGAGCGTTCGCTGGCGCCTCGGGTCGCAATCGGCGAACGGGCACGACGCGGTCAGCTCGCTCCGCGCCACGCGCAGCGCTCGTGCCTCCTGCGACTCGGTCGGTGGGATCGAAGGCGCCGGAGTCGCCGCAGGTGCAGAGGTCGTCGATGCAGTGGCCGCAGGAGCGGGAGGAGCCGCCGCCGAAGGAGCCGCAGATGCAGGGGCCGGAGATGCAGAAGCCGCGGGACCCGCGACGTTGACAGCCGCGCTCGACGCGCCTCCCGACGCCGACGGGCCCTCGTCCGCGCTCGCCTCGCACACTCCGACGAATACGAGCGCCCCGAAGGCCGCACCGAGCGCCCGGAGGGCGCGCGAGGCTGCCCCGTCACGTTGGGAGGTCACCGCTTGCGCTCGACTCACGTGTGCGCTCGAGCCACCCTCACGCGAGGAGTTCGGTCCGCGCCCAGCGGGCCTCGGAGTCCGCCCGGACGAGGCGCAGGAGCGCGTCGACCTTGTTCGTCCCGAGAAGTCGCGCAACGACCTCGCGGAAGCGGGCCTCCTCGTTCGCCGACATGCCGTCCGACGCGACCGCGTGAGCGACCTCGACGAGGCACTGGACCTTGAACGCGACATCGACGCCCACGACCTCCTCGGCGCTCGCGGTCGGGAAGTCGCTCTCCCCCGCCGCGAGGATCAGCGCGATCCCGTCCTCGGCCGACAAGTCCTCCGAGGCGCCCGCGCGTCCGAGGGCATCCGCCTCTTCCGGCGAGAGGCCGTCAGCCCCCGCGACGTAGCCGCCCAAGGTCAGCCACGCACGTCGATGTCCAGGCTCCTGGTTCATGCGCCTCTCCTCCGCTCGTCGACCAAGGTCACTCGCAGCGATTCCCACAACTCGGACACGACCGGAAGAGCCACCCCGCCGCGCAGTTGTTGCACCAGACGAAGCCGCACGCCTGATTCGTGCATCGCCACTTGAACACGATCGTCAACCCACCGCGGCCTGCACACG
>VGRJ01000090.1 GCA_016875405.1 Deltaproteobacteria bacterium
CTCCAGCGCCTCCCGTCGTGTCGTTCGAATCCGACGAACAGCCGTTGGAGATCACCGCCGCGACGAGGAGCGCAGCGACACCAAGGAAGGGACGCGGAGAGTTCATTCCATGATGGTAGCGCCATCTGCTGCGCTCGGTCGACAAAGTCACCGCGAGCGCCGCCGCGCGAAAAAAAACAGCCCCTCGGCGGACCTGGGGGGGAGGTCTCCGCCGAGGCGCTGCGCCGCTCTCGTAAGCACGAAGCGGGCCACCCGATCGAATTTCGAAAACGCCCTCATTTTGCTCGGCTAGGCCGCTTGTCGAGCTCCACGACCCCTCCGGCTTCGGTGCAATCCTGAAGTCGAGGCTTCAAGAATGAAAGGCCGCTTCGTGGTGCATCAGACGCCGGCGTGGACCGCCTCGATGACCGCTTGCACCGTCTCGACCGGCGTCTCGGGGACGATGCCATGCCCGAGGTTGAAGATATGGCCGGGGCGGCCTCCGACGCGGCGGAGGATGTCCTTGGCGCGGGCGACGGCGACCTCGCGGGGCGCGAGCAGCAGGAGCGGATCGAGGTTGCCCTGAACGGCGCGATCGTGGCCGATGCGGGCCCACGCCTCGTCGATCGGGATGCGCCAGTCGACGCCGATCACGGTCCCGCCCGCATCGCGCTGCGCTTCGAGCAAGGTCGAGGTGCCCGTGCCGAAATGAATCACCGGGACCCCGAGCGACATGGCGTCGCCGAGGATGCGCGCCACGTAGGGCTGGACGTGGGCGCGGTAGTCCTCGACCGCGAGGGAGCCGACCCACGAATCGAAGAGCTGCACGGCCTGGGCACCCGCCGCGACCTGGGCCCTCAAGAACAGCCGGACGACCTCGCTCACCTTGTGCATGAGCTGGGCCCACAGCTCGGGCTCGGACCACATCATCTTCTTCGTCAGCTGGTAGTGCGACGACTTGCCGCCCTCGATGAGGTAGCTCGCGATGGTGAACGGCGCGCCGGCGAAGCCGATGAGCGGCGTCTTGCCGTCGAGCTCGCGGCGGATGAGGCGCACCGCCTCGAGGACGTGACCGAGGCCCTCCTCCGGGTCGCAGATGCGGAGCCGCTCGACGTCGGCTCGGGAGCGCACCGGCGAGTGAATCACCGGCCCCTCGCCCTTCGCGAACTCGAACGGCGCGCCCATCGGCTCGAGCGGGAGCAGGATGTCCGCGAAGAGGATCGCGGCGTCCATGCCGAGGCGAAGCGGCTGCAGCGTCACCTCGAGCGCGAGCTCGGGCGTGCGGCAAATGTCGAGCAAGGTGTGCTTCGTGCGGAGCGCGCGGTACTCGGCCATGTAGCGGCCCGCCTGGCGCATGAACCAGACCGGGGTGACGTCGACGGGCTCGCGGCGGCAGGCTCGGAGGAAACGATCGTGCATGCAGGTCGGGGGAGCATAGTCGAAGCGCGTCTCGTTGGCGCGGACGCCGTTGCGTCCCGTGGTGGAGCGCGATAGCTCTCACCGCATGAAGCACGCCCTCGCAGCCTCGCTCCTCCTCGGCCTCGTCGCCTGCGCCGCGACCAAGCCGAAGCAAGCCAACACGCCGCAGGCCGACGAGCTCCGCGACTCGGGCGAGTCCGACATGGCGGCGGCCGAGAAGGGCACGAAGCCGGTGCTCAAGGACGCTCGGCAGCTGCGCAGCGAGTGCTGTCAACAATGCGCCTCCGGCCTCGCGCAGGACAAGACCGGAGACGATCCGGCGAAGGTCCCCTGCGCCGACTACACCTGGGTCTTGAAAGAGGACTGCCTCGCGTTCTTTCGCAAGACGCCGATGACCGCCGCCGACGCGAAGACCTGCGCCGCCGAGAGCGCCCCTCAGGATGGCGCGAAGTAGCGAGCTGCTGCTCCTCGTCGCGACGCTCGCCGCCTGCCACGAGGTCCCGGCACCGAGCGCCCCCCCCGCGCGCGAGGGCGCCCACGAGGAAGCTTCGGCCACCCCGCCCGCCCGACCCACGCCGAAGAGCGCAGCGACGACCGCGAGCGTCGGTGCGGCGAGTACGCCTCCGCGACCGCCCAACTGGGGGACGCGGATTGACATGAGCGGCCAGGCGATGGGGACGCGCCTCACGTTCGCGGCGTACGTCGACGAGACGCACGACGAGGCGGCGCTGCGCGCGGCGCTGCGCGCGGCCTACGACGAGGTGGTGCGGCTCGAGGGGCTGATGACGCCCTGGCGCGAGACGAGCGAGCTCTCCGCCGTCAACGCGGCGGCCGGCAAGAAGGCGGTCGACATCGGCCCGGAGATGCTCGAAGTCGTCGAGAAGAGCCTGTGGGCGGCCGAGCGCTCGGAGGGCGTCTTCGACATCACCTTCGCCTCGATGGGGAAGCTCTGGCGGTTCAACCACGACATGGACGGCGCCGTGCCGCCACGCGGCGAGCTCGAGCTCGCGCGCCGACGCATCGACTACCGACGCGTGAAGCTCGATCGCGAGCGCCATACGCTCTTCCTTGAGCGCGCGGACCAGCGCATCGATCTCGGGGGGATCGCAAAGGGCTACGCCGTGGACCGAGCCGCGGCGGTCCTCCGGAGCGCGGGCTTGCGCTCGTTCTATGTGCAGGCCGGCGGCGACCTCTACGTGGAGGGCAAGAAGCCGGACGGCACGCCCTGGCGAGCCGGGATCCGCGACCCCCGCGGCCCAGAGGGGAGCTTCTTCGCTCGCCTCGCCGTCGAAGATCACGCGTTCTCGACCGCCGGCGACTACGAGCGCTCGTTCTTCAAGGAGGGCAAGCGCTACCATCACATCCTCGACCCGCGCACCGGCTATCCGGCCGAGGGGACGCGCAGCGTCACCGTCTGGGCGAAGGACGCGCTGACGGCGGACGCGATCGACGACGCGGTCTTCATCCTCGGCGCCGAGAAGGGCCTCGCGCTCGTCGAGTCGATCGAGGGGGCAGGGGCGGTCATCGTCGACGCGGCGAACAAGGTGTGGATCTCGAAGCGCCTCGAAGGGCTCGTCGAGACGTTCCGCGCCCCGACCGACGGTCCGTGAATTCCACCGCGCGCGACGAGCGCGCTACACTGTCGGCGGCGGCGCGCGGCACGGACAGGCGCGCAAAGGAGCTCGTGATGGCGAAGCAACGGCGGAAGGTTGCGGCGGCGCTCGGCGTCGCCGCGGTGCTCGGAGGAGTGTGGAGCGGGTGCGGGTCGGGCGATCCCAGCGTCGACACCGTGAAGAAGCCGACGACCGCGTCGGCCGGCGCGACCATGTCGACCGGCGGCGGCGGGTCCGGCGGCGGCGACCTCTGCCCGGGCGCGACGCTGTGCGGCGAGGTTTGCACGAACACCAAGTTCGATCCCGGCAACTGCGGCGCGTGCGGCAAGTCCTGCGGCGCCGGAGAGGTGTGCGCGAGCGGCGCGTGCGCCCAGACCTGCGAGTCGGGCGGGACGAAGACCTGCGGCACGAGCTGCGTCGACGTCATGACCGATGTCAAGAACTGCGGCGACTGCGGCAAGGCCTGCGACGCCGGCGAGGTGTGCGTCGGCGGCAACTGCCAGCTCGAGTGCGGCCTCGGCACCACCAAGTGCGACGACGGGTGCTTCGACTTGAAGAGCGACCCGACGCGCTGTGGCAGCTGCAACAAGTCCTGTGACGTGCAGGCGGGGCAGGTGTGCTCGCAGGGACTCTGCGCCTTCTCGTGCCTCGGCGGGACGACCAACTGCAAGGGCCTCTGCGTCGAGCCGCTCAGCGACCCGAAGAACTGCGGCGGCTGCGGCACGGCGTGCAAGGACGGCGAGGTGTGCGACGGCGGCAACTGCTTCGACAAGTGCGGCATCGACCTCGAGAAGTGCGGCTCGAGCTGCGTCGACCTCACGACGGACACGAGCCACTGCGGCGACTGCAACACGGTGTGCGCGACGAACGAGCTGTGCAGCAATGGCGCGTGCAAGGCCTGTGACTCGAGCGTCACCGACTGCGACGGCGACGGGTGGAAGGTCGCCGACGGAGACTGCTGCGACCTCGCGGGCGCGTGCGGCGCGAACCCCGCGCTCGTGAACCCGGGAGCGGTCGAGGTGCTCGGCAACGGGATCGACGACAACTGCAACGGCAAGCAAGACCTCTACGACCTGCCCGACACCGCCTCGTGCGACGCGACGCTCACCTCGAACTCGGGCTCGCCGACCGACTACGCGAAGGCGCTCGGGATCTGTCGGACGACCAGCGCGAACCCGGCGCTGAAGAACCGGACCTGGGGCCTCGTCGAAGCGAGGCTCGTGCGCGCCGACGGCTCACCACTCGGCGACGCGCGCGCACGCTCGATCCGCAACACCTACGGTTCCATCTTGCCAGCGACGCTCGAGGGGCAGAAGTCGGTCGTGCTCTCGACCGGCATCGCCGCCGACAAGCAGCACACGAACCCTGGCCCGAACACGACGACCGACAAGCCGAGCACCACGCACACCCCGGTGAGCTCGGTCGACATCACGACGTGCGCGGATCCGCTATGCATCAAGGACTGGTTCTCGACCGCGAACGCGCCGCTGAAGAAGGCCAACGAGCTGCCGGTCGCCCCCGACTGCGGCACCGGAAACTCGGGAAGCCCGAACGTCGCGCGGGACTCGGTGATGCTCGTGCTGAAGCTGCGCGCGCCGACGAACGCCCGCGCCTTCGCGCTGTCGAGCTACTTCTTCTCGGCAGAGTTCCCGACCTTCGTCTGCTCGAACTTCAACGATCAGTTCGCGATCCTCGTCGACACCCCGAAGCCCACACTCCCGGTGCCGAACCCCGTCGACAAGAACCTCCTCGTGTTCGACGACGGCAAGGGCAAGTGGCCGATCGGCATCAACATCGCCAAGGGAACGTCGCTCTTCAACGTGTGCGACCTCGCCTGCGCGACCGAGCCGAACCAGGGCGGAAACGCCAAGGTGAGCGCAGCGTCGTGCTCGCTCGGTGCGGGTCAGCTCGTCAACTCGGGCTTCGGGCTGAACGGTGACTCCTGCCCGAACGGCGGCGGCTCGTTCTGGCTCACCACGACGGGCAACGTCGTACCGGGGCAGCTCGTCACGCTGCGGGTCGTGGTGTGGGACGTCGGCGACTCGAGCATCGACTCGACCGTGGTCCTCGACGGCTTCAAGTGGCTGCTCGACTCGACGGTCCCGGGCACGGCCGAGATGTGAGCGGCGGCGGGGCGTCGTCGCCGATGCGGCGGCGGCGCCTCGAGCCACGACGAACCAAGGGCACGGACGGTCGGCTCCCGCGCCTCCGGGGCTCAGCGAGTCCAGGGGGGCGCGATGCGAAGTCTGAGCTTCACGCCGGCCTTCGGGGTGACGTAGCGGACGCGCTCCTCACCGCGCATCTTGACGCGCACTTCGTGCTTCTGGTCACCGGCCTGGAGCGCTACGCGCTGCACCGGGCCCTGACCCACGCGCTTTCCGTCGAGGAAGATCTCGTCCTTCTTTCCGGCGACGATCTCGACGAGCCCCTGCGTCGCGGAGAGACGCTTCTGCTCCCGCGGGGTGAGCGCTAGCTCCACCGGAGCCTCGTCGTTCGACGTGGCCGAATCGGAGGGCTCGGTGGCGCCAGCGGGCGGCGCGGAGTCGGCGCCGGACACGTCGGCCTCGGGGTCCGGCGGCAGGACGACCGCCGCGGCGGCAGCGGGTGGGGCGGCGTCAGCGGCCGCCGCCTGGGCGACCGCCTCCGTGCGCGGGGCAGGGACGTCGACGCGCGCGAGCTCTTGGTAGCGCCACCAGCGGGCCCCAACGGCGAGGGAGACTCCGAGCGTGACGAGGAGCGCAGGGGCGACGTAGCGCATCGCCGAGCGCCGAGACTCGGGCGCCGCAGGGCCGCGCGGCACGAAGCTCGACGGCATCGCCGTCGTCGAGAGGTCGACGTCCGCGACGCGCGCGGTCGTTCGAGTCGCCGGAGCGACCTCGACGGGCGCCTCGGCCGCGGGAGCGGCCAGCGACGCGGCCTCGAGCGGGGCGGCGTCGCCGTTGGCAGGAGCCGCCTTCGTGCCGGCCGCGACGTGGACGACCGACGCCCGACGCTCGTCGCGAGGCGGACGCTCCGCGGGCTCCGGGACGCGACGCGGCGGCTGGCTGACGCGGATCGACGCGCGGCCGCGCAGCAGCCCGGGATCCGGCGCCACCTCGTCCTCGTCGACGGGCTCGAAGACCGCCTCGTCGGCGCGCGACGCGACGTCCGACTCGTGGGGGACGCGCGCGACGGGCGAGCGCCACGAGGGGTCGTCCGACACGTCGACCTCGAACGACTCTCGATCGCGCTCGGGCTCGACGGCCGCGAGATCGAGAGGCGCCGCCACGGGGGCGCGCTCGGGAAGACGCCCCGGCGCGCGGGGAGGCGGCAGCCGAACGGGCGCGGCGACCTCATGTCGCGCGGCTGGTTGATAGTGGTCAAGTGGCTCGGGGGAGAGCAGCGACTCGAACGACGGCGCCTGCGGGAGCGCTTCGTGCAACGGCGCACGGCGCACGGCGATCGGCGGCGGCGCGGGCGCGACCCTCGGAACCTCGAGCGGCGCGAGGTCGGACGGCAGCTCGTCGGAGAGCGCTTCGAGGCTCGCGTGTGCGTCGAGGCACGACCCTGGCGACGAGGCCGCGGCGTAGTCGATGTGGACGAAGCCCTGCCGACGCGCGACGTCGACGAGCACTCGCTCGACGAGACTCTGCGTGGCCTCGCCGGCGAGGACCAGCTCGCGCGGCGGGCGGCCGGCGAGCAGGGCGTCGAGCACCGCGCGCGCGGGCTCGGGTGTGATCTCGAGCAGGCCCGCGAGGGCCGGCTCATCGAACGCGATGCGCGCGATCCGGAAGAGCTCGGCGCCCACGATGGCCGCGTGCCACTTCCGCGCCGCGCTCGCAGGGCCGACGAGCAGCTCGCCGAGCGACCCCGAGAGCTCGTGGGCGATCGGTTGCTCGCTGCGCTCGACCTCGAAGCGCCCCGCGCCGATCGCGAGGAGGGCCGCGAATGCCGCCGCGCCGTGGAGCAGCGCCCCGTCGGGGAGGCTCCGACAGATCCGCACCGGGCGGCCCTCGCGGACGTCGATCTCGAAGACCGCGTCCCCCGAGTGCAGCGTCACGCGCGCATCCGGGCGCGACCGCCCCGTCAGCGCGAGCAGCGTCGTCGGCACGAGCCCGTCGAGGCGGCCTTGCACGCGAGCCGTCGGTTCGGCGAGGCGCGCCGAGAGCCGAGCGCGCGGCCTCGTGACCTCACCGAGGCGCTGAAGCGCAAGCTCTCCGCCCACGCCGAGAGGCAGCGCGCCGTCGCAAGGCTCGCCGAGATCTTCGGCACGACGCAGCATCGCCGAATCGCCGCCGACGAGGAGGATCGGAACGTCGCGGAGGAGCGCGTCCTCGCGGAGCGTTCGCGCGAGGGAGCGCCCTGGCGACACCGTGAGGCCAACGCCCGTGACGAGCGCGTCCGGAAGGACACGCGTCGCGAGGTCGAGGGCCTCTGCCCCCGAGAAGGCATCGTGGACGCTCACGCCTGCGTCGCGCAGCACCCCGCAGAGGAACCAGTTCGTCGACAGATCTTCGACCGCGACGACCACCGTGAGGCCCGCGAGCGACTCGACCTCGGTGTGGCGCGCCAACTCTTGTGCTCGGCCGCCTTGCTCGCGCCCCGACGCACGCTCGAGGGCGAGCCCTGTCGGCAGCGCCTCGTCGCGGCACGACGGACGGAAGCGGATCTCGCCGGACGATGCCGCACCGACGAGCTCGCGTACGCGCATCACCGCGTCCCACATGACCGTGAGGATCGCGCTCCCGTCGGCGAGATCGACGGCCTTGCGGCGCGTGCGATCGTCCGCCGCCGCGTCGCACAGGTTTTGGTGGAGCTCGCTCGCGAGGCGGGCGCCGAGCTCATCGAGCGTGACCCGACCGAGGGGCTCGTGACGCGCGACGCCCGTCGCAGGCGCGACGAGAGCGCACGCGCGACGAAGCTCGCCCGAGGCGACGGGCTTTGCGAGGCAACGCGCGACGCCGAGCGCCACATAGCGGGCCGCCTGCTCGGGCGCTCGCCAGGTGCCGACGACCACGACCGGAATCGATTCGGTGCGCGAATCCACGAGCAAATCCTCGACGAGGCGCTCCGCGAGCGGCTCGTCCGCGTCGACGACGATCACCTCGGGGCGGGGCTCGGCCTGGCGGATGTTCGCGTGCGCGGTCTCGAGTCGAGCGACGTGGCGCACCGAGAAGGCATAGCCGTCGCCCTCGGCGGCGCCGCGAGCCCGCACGAGCTCGACGAGGGGCCGGCCGCCGACGACGAGCGCGGGGACGCTGAGCGCCTGGGTGTGGCGGCGCTCGGGCGCCTGCGAAGGAGGCGGCGCGTGAACCGGGCCCGAGGTGGGCGTGACCTCGCGGTCGCGCGTCGACTGCAGCGCGTCGACGAAGGCGTCGAAGGTCGCCTCGAGCTCGTCACGCTCCTCGTCCGCGAGGAAGCCGAGCACGCCCGCGCCCTTGATCTGCGCCTCGGCACGCGAGAGATCGGCGGCGAGGCGGGGCCAGTCGAAGGAGGAGGCCTTCACCGCGAGCTTTCGGACGAGCTCCGCGACGCGGTCGCGCAGCGCCGTATCGGAGGGCGCCACGGCGAAGACGGCGAGCAGCCTCCGGAGCTCGAGGAGATCGCCCTCGAGCTCGACGACGAGCGCCTCGAGGCTTCGCCCACCCTCGCTCGACGAGGATGGCGACGTCGCGGCTCCGGAAACCAAGGCTGATGCGGCCATGGTGCGGCCGTAACACAGAGGGCAAACTTGGCTAACTTTCCGTCGCGGCGCGCGAGGCCCGGCTAGGCCGCGAGTCCGAGCCGCTCGAGGAGCGGCGCAATCGCGGGATCGCGGCCCATGAAGTCGCGGTAGAGCTCGGCCGGATCGGCCTCGTCGCCTCGCTCGAGGATGGTGCGGCGGAAGGCGGCGCCGACCTCGGGCGACAGGAGCCCCTCGGCGCGGAAGCGGGTGAAGGCGTCCGCATCGAGGACCTCGGCCCACTTGTACGAGTAGTAGCCCGCGGCGTAGCCCACCGGATCCGAGAACAGGTGCCCGAACGACGCGACGAGCGCGTGCTCAGGAGGCAGCGGCGTGGGGCTCAGGCGCTCGAGGATGGCGCGCGAATAGGTGACCGGATCGCCGTGGCGCGCGGGGTCGTACTCGGTGTGGAGCGACAGATCCGCGAGCGCGAAGCCGAGCTGCCGCATCTGTGCGCTCGCCGCGCGGAAGGTGCGTGCGCGGCACATCGCGTCGAAGAGCTCGTCAGGGATGCGCTCGCCAGTGTCGACGTGCAGGGCAAACCGGTCGAGCGCCTCCCGCTCCCAGCACCAGTTCTCGAGGATCTGCGAGGGGAGCTCGACGAAGTCCCAGGCCACGTTGGTCCCCGCCTGGCTGCGGTGCGCGACCCGGCTCAGGCAATGGTGCATGAGGTGCCCGAGCTCGTGAAACACGGTCTCAACGTCCTGGTGCGTGAGGAGGGCGTCGCGACCTCCGACCGGCGGCGTCACGTTGGTCGCGAGCAGGCCGATGTGACGGCGGTCGTGCTCGAGCGCGCCGCGGCCGAGGAGCCCGTCCATCCAGGCGCCACCCTGCTTCGTCTCGCGCGGGTAGGGATCGACGTAGATCCCCGCGAGCCAGCGGCCTCCCTGTGCGTCGAGAACGCGGTAGGCGCGGACCGACTCGTGCCAAGTGGGCGCGTCGTGCCAGGGCTCGAAGCGCACGCCGTAGAGCTGACCCGCGATGTCGAAGGCGCCGGCGAGCACGCGCTCGAAGGCGAAGTAGGGTCGGAGCGCCTCTTCGTCGAACTGGTAGCGCGCACGACGGAGCTTCTCGGCGTAGTACGCGACATCCCAAGGAGCGAGCTCCTTCGCGTCCGGTCCCTCGAGCTCCCGTCGGTAGTCCGTGAGGTCGCGCTTCTCCTGCTCGAAGGCGCGCGTCGTCCGCTCGATCAGATCGTCGACGAACGCGCGGGCGCGCGCCGCCGTCTTGGCCATTCGATCTTCGAGCACCAGATCGGCGAAGGTCGCGTAGCCGAGGAGCTCGGCCTTCTCGCGACGCAGGCGGAGAATGTCGACGACGAGAGGGCGGTTGTCTTGGGCTGGGTCGGTGCCGCGCGCGACGTGAGCGCGGTAAATTGCCTCGCGCAGGCTCGCGTCGTCGAGGTACGTGAGCGCGGGGATGACGCTCGGCGCTTGCAGGGTGAAGCGATAGCCCTCCTTGCCCTTGGCGACGGCGCTCTCCTTCGCGGCGGCGCGCGCCCCGTCGGGAAGGCCCGCGAGCCGCGCCTCGTCGGAGACGATGAGCTCGAACGCGTTGGTGGCGTCGAGGGTGTTCTGGGCGAAGCGCAGGGTGTGCCTTGCGAGCTCGCCCTCGATCGCGGCGAGCCGCTCCTTGCCCTCAGGAGGCAGCGCGGCGCCGTGCCGCCGAAACGCCTCGAGCGTCTTGGCGAGGAGGCGCGCCTCGGCGCCCTCGAGCGCGCGCGCCTCGTCGGTCTCGGCGTAGCTTCGAAGCGCCCGATCGAGCCCTGCGTGGAGCGGAATGCGGCTCAGGAGCTCGGCCACGCGCGGCTGCGCCTCGGAGTACGCCGCGCGGAGCTCGGGCGAGGTGTGGACGTGCTCGAGGTGACTCGCGAGATGCATCGCATGCTCGAGCCGCTCGGTCGCGCGCTCGAGGGCGCCGAGCGTCCCGTCGAAGGTGTACGGCCCCTCCGCTGCGCCGATGGCGTCGAGCGCCGCCGCGGTGGACACGAGCAGCTCGTCTACCGCTGGGCGGATCTGGTCGGGCGTGATGCGGTCGAACGGGATCGGAAACGCGCGGGTCGAGAGGGGCTCGTGGGACATCTCGAAGAGCGTACTTCCGGTCGCGCGAGCCGACCACTCGACGGCGCTCGGCGCCCCGTGAAGCCCAACGGCGCTCGACCGCGCGCCGGCCGCGACCGTCAGTGGATCGGCCGCTCTTCACGCTGGGTCACGCGCCGCAGGACCTCGCCCGCGCGCGAGAGATCTTCGACCCGCGCGATGTCCGAGAGTGAGATCACGCCGTAGCAGCGGCCCCCTTGCAGGACGAGCACGCGCGATTTCTTCTCGTCGCTCATCTTGCGCTCGCAGGAGCGGACGTCCTCCTCGGGCGAGCACGCGACGAGGTCGCGGCTCATCAGGTCGCCGTTCGGCGAGGCTCCATCCTTCCCTGCCGCGAGCCCGCCCACGACGAGGTCGCGGTCGGTGATGGTCCCGATGACGAAGCCGCGCGCGTTGACCAGGGGCACGAAGCCGATGTTCTGTTCGCCCATCGCGCGGGCGCAGTCGCTCGCGGACTCGGTCTCGTCGCAGGTGACGACCTCTTTTTGCATGATCTCGGAGCACTTCATGGCAATCCCTCGCTGTCTCGCGCGCTCGGCGCTGCTGCGAGGAGGTTGCACGCGGCGTGCCCCGAGCGGTGCTCGAGGGCTCCGATCACGCTGGCGCTAGGCGCCCGAGGCTCCGCGGTACGCCTTGAAGGCGGCACCGAGGATGCGCACGCTCTTCTCGAGCCGCGGTACGTCGAGCACGTAGGCGAGGCGCGCCTCCGTCTTGCCAAGGCCCGGGGTCGCGTAAAAGCCCGAGGCAGGCGCGAGCATCACCGTCTCGCCGTCGAGCTCGAAGCGCTCGAGTAAGAAGCGGCAGAACGCGTCGGCGTCGTCGACGGGCAGCGGCGCGACCAAGTAAAAGGCGCCATCGGGCGTGGTGCACGGAACGCCGATGCCGCGGAGGCCAGCGACGAGGGCGTCGCGGCGCGCGCGGTACTCGCGCACGACCTCGCGGAAGTACTCCGGCGGGGTGTCGAGCGCGGCCATCGCCGCGTACTGATCGACGGTCGCGGGCGACAGGCGAGCCTGCCCGAAGCGCAGCGCCGCCTCGCGCAGAACCTTGTTGCGGGTCACCAGCGCACCGATGCGCGCGCCGCACGCGCTATAGCGCTTGGACACGGAGTCGATGACGATCGCGTGCTCGTCGAACTCGGCGAGCGAGAGGATCGATGGCGCTCGCGCGCCGTCGTAGACAAACTCGCGGTAGACCTCGTCGCTGACGAAGTAGAGGCCTCGCTCGCGGCAGATCGCGGCCAGCGCCTCGAGCTCGCCCCGATCGAGGACGACGCCCGTGGGGTTGCCGGGCGTCGGGAGGCAGAGCGCGCGCGTCCGGGGCCCGATCGCGTGGCGAACGGCCTCCGGGTCGAGGCGGAATCCGTCCTTCGCGTGGGTCGTGACGGCGCGCACCGAGACGCCGAGCATGTGCGCGAAGCCCGCGTAGTTCGTGTAAAACGGCTCGCACACGAGCAGCTCGTCGCCCGGATCGCAGGTGGCCGCGATCGCGAAGAGGAGCGCCTCGGAGCCACCTACCGTCACGACGATGTCGCCTGCCCCGACGGGCGCGCCGCCACCCTCGCGCGAGACGTCCGTGTAGTAGGCGGCGAGCTTCTCTCGGTAGGGGCGGAAGCCGTCGCTCGGCGAGTACGCGAGCACGCGCTCGTCGTAGCGGCGGTAGGCCTCGATCATCCCCGGCGGCGTGGCGATGTCGGGCTGGCCGATGTTGAGCGAGTGCACGACAAGCCCTCGCTCGCGCGCGGCGTCGGCGAGTGGGGCGAGGCGACGAATGGGCGAGGCCGGGGCGTTCGCCCCGCGCTGCGAGAGGTGGAGGGCCGGCATCGCGGCTCGTATACCGCTTCTCCTCAGGGCTGTCTCGTCCACGCCCGCGCGGGAGTCGACGGCGCCTCACCGACGAACGCGAGCGCGGCGGGGCCGGACATCGTCACCTCGAACGATCGGGGCGAGACGACGATCGCGAGCTTGCCGCCCGGCAACGAGACCTCGACCGACTCGCCTGCGGCGACGAGGCCGGCGTCGATCGCGGCCGCCACGACCGCGCATGCGCCAGTGCCGCAGGCCTGCGTGCGACCGCAGCCACGCTCCCACACCACGACCTCGATGTGGCGCGGGCGGACGAACCGACAGAGCTCGACGTTGATGCCGCCAGGCGTCGCGCGCTCGAGCGCTGGCCCGACGCGGTCGAGGTCGGCGTCGACGAAGGGCGCGAAGCTGACCGCGTGGGGATTGCCCATGTCGACGCGCACGAAGTCGCGCCCCTCGGCTTCGGGAAGAAGGATCGGGCCCTCGAGGCGCGCCGTGCCCATCGACACCGAGACGCGGTAGCTCCCGTCCGCCGCGCGCTCGAAGGCGCAGCGTCGTGGCCCCGCGTCCGAGAGCACGACGAGGTCGCCCCGCTCGAGGCCACGCGCGCGCGCGACCGAACCCACGACGCACCGCACGCCGTTGCCGCACATCTCCGGGCGCGAGCCGTCGGCGTTGCGCACGATCATGCGCACCCCGGTCGGCTCCTCCGTGATCGCGAGGACGCCATCTCCGCCGACGCCACGGCGTCGATCGCAGAGGCGCATGGCGAGCTCCGGGCCGGGATCGTCTCCGCAGACGACCAAGAAATCGTTGCCAAGCCCCTGCCACTTCTCGAAGGCGAGCGCGCTCACGTGGCGCCTCCCGACCTCGCAACGCGATGACGCGCCTCGTCGACCGAGAGGGCGGCCACCTCGACGATCTTACGCCGCCCGGTCGCCCCCGCGACGACCGACACGTCGCCGCGCCTCACGCCGAGAGCCTCGACCAGCACGCGGACGAGCTCATCGTTGGCCGCGCCCTCGCCCGGGGCCGCGCGAACCGCCACGACGAGCGCTCCTTGCCTGACGCCGACGATGGCCGAGCGCGAGTCGCGCGGCCGGACGTGCAGCGGCAGGCGCACGCCGTCGCCCCGCGGGGAGAGGTCGAGCGCGTCGTCGCTCACGGCCCGACGTTGAAGTTGGTGCGCCAGCCAATCCAGGTGGTGTGGCGAAAGGACGACGGGCTCCAGCTGAGATCGACCGCGGCGAACGGGCCCATCGCGAACTTCCCGACGCGCAGCCCCTCGAAGAAGGTCCCGAGCGCGACGCGCGAGGCGGCGCCCGACTCGATCACCTTGGCGTCGGAATCGACGGGCTTCGTGGTCGCGACACCGAGGCCGGACTCGAGGCTCAAGCCGAAATCGCGGAGCGGCCCGCCGAGCCCGAACGCCGGGTAGCCCTCGAGTCGGAAGGCGAAGGCGTTGAACGTGGTGAGGTGCTGGGCGCCGACCATCGCGCCGCCGTAGCCCGCGAGGCCAAAGGCGAGGTAGTCGTTGAAGGTGACGCCGATCCAGGCCGTGCCGGCGCCACCGCCGGAGAACCCGGTATCGGAGCGGAACTCGGGGCGGCCGATCTGCTTCAGGTCGTTGGGGTAGCCGACGGCCGCGCCGCCGAGCGGTCCGAGCGCAAGGCCTGCGGTGAACCCCCCGCGTCGCGTGCGCCGGGGGGGCGCAGCGTTGGGGTCGGATTCCGCTGCGCGAGCCTCGACGCCGACGAGGAGGGCGCACGCCGCCGCCGTGACCGCGAGCCCTGTGGAGAACCTGCCGATTCGGCGCTCGCGCCACAGTTTCTCCACCGGCTGTGGGGAGAAGCGGGCCGCATGCCGACCGCGCGCGGCGTCGGCGTTCGGCGCGGGAGCGGGCTCGGCGACTGCCCGCGCAAGGCCCGCCACCAGGTCAAAAATACGATGGAATTCGTTCACTTGCACACCAGCTTTCGAGCGAGCCCTGTCGGCCGCGGGAGCGAGGAGGGATCCGGGGCGAGGCGCGTGGCCCCACGACCGCGCGAGGCCACGAGCCCTGGGCCCATCCTGTGGAGAAGCGCGCGCGGCGGGAAAGCCTGTGGAGAAGTCTCGCCGGGAGCCGGAGCCTCTCGCTGCCCCGCGCCAAGACGACGGCCGCGCTGTCGCGTCGCGGTCACGTGCCCACCCCTTCGCGTCGGAGCAGCCCGAAGAGCCCCTCGAGCATGCGCTGCGTGAGGCCCCAGACGACCTCCTCGCCGACGCGCCAGGCAGGCAGCTCGAGGTCTTGGCCCTCGTGGCGGTAGGCGAACGAGGTGCGCGTCTCGTCGCGCAGCATCGGCCCGAGTGGCGTCCAGAGCGCTGCGTCGACCTCCGACGGGTCGGGCGCCGGCGTCACCTCGGCGTCGAGGCGAAAGACGTGCGGCACGATGACGATGTCGACCCGCTGCGCGCGCCAGACGGCCTGGATGTCATCGAGCGTCCCGAGGAGCCTGCCGTGCGCGGCGAGATCGATGCCGACCTCCTCGCGCGTCTCGCGGATCGCCGTCGCGACGCTGTCGACGTCCGCCGGATCCTGTCGCCCGCCCGGAAACGCCATGTGCCCCGACCACGGATCGCGGGGGTGCACCGCGCGCTTGATGAGCAGGATCTCGGGCTCGGCGCGCTCGCGCAGCACCGCGGCCACTGCCGCGACGCGGGTCGCGGGGCCGCGTTCGACCTGCTTCGGTGGGGTCGCGCGGAGGAGCTCGCCGAGGCGATCGATCGAGGGCCGCACGGCCTGCGGTGTAGCACGTTCGAGCCGCCGCGCGCGGACGCGCTTGACGGCGCGGGGTGCCCCTCGTAGCCCTCGGCGCGTGAGCGAACGATTCAGCGTGTTTTATTCGGCGGAACAGATCGCGGCGCGCGTTGCGGAGCTCGGGGCACAGATCGCGCGGGACTACGCGGGTCAGCCGGTGGTGCTCGTGTGCGTGCTGAAGGGCAGCTTCGTCTTCACGGCCGACCTCTGCCGCGCCATCGACGGCAACGTCCGCATCGAGTTTCTCGGCGTGCAGAGCTACGGCGAGGGCACCGAGACGAGCGGTCAGGTCCAGATCACGCAAGATCTCACGCGGCCGATCGAGGGAGAGCACGTGCTGCTCGTCGAGGACATCGTCGACACCGGGCTCACGATCGCGCACCTGCTCGACCTGTTCCGAACGCGCAAGCCCGCGAGCCTCAAGGTGTGCGCCCTGTTGCACAAGCCCTCTCGCACGCGCATCGAGGTGCCCATCGACTACTTGGGCTTCACCATCGAAGACAAATTCGTCGTTGGCTACGGCCTCGACTTCGCGCAGCGCTACCGCAACCTGCCGTTCATCGGCATCGTGGAGCACGCCTGATGGCGAGCGAGAAGCGCCTCGCGCTGCTCGAGAAGATGGTCGCGGACGGCTCGACGGACTCGTTCGTCTGGTATGGGCTCGCGATGGAGTACGCGAGCTTCGAGCGCCACGACGACGCCCTCGCCACCTACTCGAAGCTCCGCGAGCGCGATCCCAGCTATGTCCCCGCGTACCTGATGTGCGGGCAGTACCTCGCCAAGCTCGGGAGGGCCAGCGAAGCGCGTGACTGGCTGACGGTCGGCCTCGAGAAGGCGCGCGCCGCAGGCAACGAGCACGCCGCCGGGGAACTCGAGAGCGCCCTCGCCGGGCTCGGCTGAGCGGGCACCGTCGATGCGCAACGTCGTCTTCGTCGCACCGTTCCCGATGGACGCCACGCTGCGCTTCGCGCGCGGCTTCGCTCGGCTCGAAGGGGTGCGGCTCTTCGGCGTGTTTCAGGAGCTCCCTCGCTCGGAGCGCGGTCGCACCTTCGACGGCCTCGTCGCGGTGCGAGACGCCCTCGATCCCGACCAGCTCGTCGCGGCCGCGCGCGAGATCGAGGCGGCGCACGGCCCGATCCATCGCCTCACCGGAGTGCTCGAGCCGCTGCAGACGCCGCTCGCGGTGGCGCGCACGCGGCTCGGGATCGCGGGGCCGTCGCCCGAGGTGGCCGAGCGCTTTCGCGACAAGGCGCTGATGAAGGACACGCTGCGGGCCGCCGGGCTCCCGTGCGCGCGGCACAAGCTCGCCCACCGCGCCGAGGAGGCGCTCGCCTTCGCGGCCGAGGTGGGCTTCCCCCTCGTCGTGAAGCCGCCCGCGGGGGCCGGCTGCCGCGCGACCTTCCGCGTCGAGCGCGAGGACGAGCTGCGCGAGCTCGTCGCCGGCCTCGCACCTCGACCTGATGCGCCCGTCCTGTGCGAGGAGTTCCTGCGCGGAACCGAGCGAAGCTTCGAGGCGATCGTGGCGCACGGCGAGATCCTCGCCCACAGCGTCAGCCACTACCTGCCGAACCCGCTGGAGGTCGTCGAGAACCCCTGGATCCAGTGGGTGTGCCTGTTGCCCCGCGACATCTCGATCGCCGAGTACGACGACGTGCGCGAGGTCGCGGCGCGAACCGTGAAGGCGCTCGGGCTCGAGGACGGAATGGCGCACATGGAGTGGTTCCGCCGCGCCGACGGCACGCTCGCGGTCGGCGAGATCGCCGCGCGTCCGCCCGGCGGCCAGCTCACCAGCATGACCGGGCTCGTCCACGACATCGACATCTACAAGGCCTGGGCGCGCGCGGTCGTCGACGGTCGGCTCGAGGCGCCGTGGGTCCGCCGCCACGCGGCGGCGACCGTGTTCCTGCGCGGCATGGGGCGCGGGCGCGTCGCGCGGATCGACGGCCTCGACGAGGCGCAGCGCGCGATCGGCAAGCTCGTCGAGGAGGTGCGCTTGCCGAGGCTCGGCGCGCCGAAGGCCGACGGCTACGAGGGCGACGGCTACGTGATCCTGCGCCACCCGGACCAGCGCGTCCTCGAGGCGGCCGTGAAGCTCGTGCTCGACACCGTCCGCGTCCGCTACGCCTGATCGCTCGCCTAAAGTTGCAGAGAGGGCGCACCTTTGGTGTGCTGTCGCGATGCGCGCCTTCTTACCCTTCCGCGTCTCGCTCCTCGCCCTCCCGCTCGTCCTGCTCACGGCGTTCTGCGGAGGCAAGACCGTGGTCGACGATGGCGCGGGCGGCGCGACCGCGACGACGACCACGACGACGACCACGACGACGACCACGACGACGACCACGACGACGACCGCGACGGGCCCGACGACGACCGGGACGGGGAGCGGCGGCGCGAACTTCGACGCGTGCTCGGCGCCCGGCACATGCGTGCTCGCCTCGGACTCGTGCTGCGGCACGTGTGGCGTGCCGACGCTCGACGACTTCGACGCGATCGGCGAGAGCGCCGTCGACGCGCACCGGAAGGCCGTCTGCCCAGATCCGACGAGCCCGTGCCCGGCGTGTGCGACGCAGGCGAACCCGAACCTGTTCGCGTATTGCGATCTCGCGGCCAAGAGCTGCGTCGAGGCCGATCTGCCGCTCACCGAGTACGCCGCCTGTAAGGAGGACGCGGACTGCTCGATGCGCCTCGGCCTCAGCTGCTGCGAGTGCATGCAGGCGGGCGAGTGGGTCGCCGTCGCGACCGCGCGTCGCACCGACCTGCAGGCGCTGCTCTGCAAGCAGGACGAGGTCTGCGCCGAGTGCGCGCCTTCGCCTCCCAACAACGTGATAGCGGCGTGCGAGATGGGGCGCTGCGTGGTGAAGCCGCTCGTGCCGCCGGGCTGAGACCCGGTCCAGGCCGGTCGGAGGGCGTGCCTGCGAGGCCGCGGCGATTGCGATCCGTCAAGCCAAGTGGCGCCGCCTCAAGGAGCGGCGAGCACCGCGAGCCGCGGATCGCGTGCCACCACGCTCGCGTGCGCGACGACGAACGCCTGCACGAGCGCGCGTGACAGGGCCACGTGCATGCGGACGTCGTAGCGTCGCTCGCCGTGCTCGAGCTCGACGACGAGGACGTAAGGACGCTCGAGGCCCTTGAAGCGCAGGAAGGTGTCCGCGACGACGTGGGCCTCGCGCTCGGGGTGGTCGGCGCGCACGACGCGTTGCTCGCCGACGACCTCGGCGACGCCGAGCGCGGTGCGCGTCTGCCCGGCGAGGGTGAGCACGGCGATGTCGGAGGGCGCGGCGCCGAGCTCGAGCAACGAAGACAGCACCGCCGCGACGCCGACCTCGAGCGGCGCGTCGTCGGGGAGCGCCACGAGCGCGGCAGCCTCGCGCAGGCCCTCGATCGGCGAAGCGGCCTCGCGCGGCGCGTCGAGGCGATAGCGGGCCGCGAACTCGGCGAGTGCGGTCGGGCAGCGGTAGGCCTTGCGCAAGCGGTAGCTCGGCTGGGCGAGGTGGGACGGCACGCCGCGGTCGCTCCAGAAGCTCTGTCCCTCGTCCGAGAAGATCCACAGGTGGCCCCGGCCTGCGAGCGCCTCGACGAGCCGCCAGTCGTTGGCGGTGAAGTCCTGACCCTCGTCGACGACGACCGCGTCGTGCGAGCGGCCGAGGGTCGGCAGCGCCTCGTGGGCGGCGCGGAGCGAGGCGAGCTCCCAGTGTTCGGGGGTCCACTCGGCCGGGCTCGCGCCGTCTTGGAGATCGAGGTTCGCCGCGTCGAGCAAGGCCGCCGCGTACTCCTTGACGGTGTGCACCGAGGCGAGGCCCTCGCGCCGAAGCCCCGCGGCGAGCGCGCTCGTCGAGCAGAGGTACACCGGGTTCAAGCCCGTCCGGCGCCACCTCGTGAAGCGCTCGCGCGCGAGCAGCGTCTTGCCGGTGCCGGGACCTCCGCTCACGTGCAGGCGCGGGTTCGCCTCGAGGCCATCGACGAGCTCCAGCTGCTCGTCCTCGAGCCGCACGAGCTCGTCGAGCGACAGCGCCGCGCGCGCGCCGAGCGCGAGGCGCGGCGTCCAGGTCTCGCCCCACAGCTCGTGGAGCACCTCGACCCATGGCACCTCGGCGCTCGGCACCTCGGCGCCGCGGAAGCTGCGCGCGGCGAGCGCGGAGAGTGCCGCACCCACCCGAGGCATGTCCTGCTTGCCGAGGAGCGCGCCTCGAACGTCGTCGGCGGTCGGCTCGTCGCGAAACGCGGTCTCGGGAAAGCAGGTGCCGATCTCGATGTACGGCCCGCGTCCGCCGAGGGCGCGCTCGAGCCGCTCGCGCAGCTTGTGGCGAAAGCGGTGGGCTTGCTCGCGTGGCGCATCCTTGAGCGCTCGCCCACCCTGGTACCAGCGGCCGTCGCGCTGCTGCACGAGGCCGCTCTTCACCTCGAGGACGAGGATCCCCTTGCCGGGCACGGCGAAGACGAAGTCGCCCTCGCCCTCGCGTCCCTCGCCGCGAATCCTGAGCGAGTGCCAGGCGACCCAACCCTCGGGAAGGTCGCGCTTCAGCGCGTCGTGGAGCGAGCGCTCCGCGCGGCTCTCGGTGCTGCGCGGCAGCTCGCGGGGGTAGAGGCCGTTCGGACGCGGCATGACGTCGGTCATGGTAGTGGAGCGCCGGCCGGAAAGGCGAGCTGGCGCTCCGTTCGCGCAGCGCCCGGCTCAGGGTGCGAGGACGGCGCCCCCGCGCGCCGCGGGCGGCGGCTCGACCCCGAGCAGCGCGGCGACCGTCGCGGCGAACGCACGCTCGTCGACGCGTCTCTCGGGGGCGAACGGCGCGGCGCGGGGCCTCGTGCCACGGCGGCTCCGTACGATGAGCGGCACGGCGCGGTCGTAGAGCCAGGGCCCGCCGTGATTGCAGCCGTCGCCCTCGACGTAGCCGGTGTCGACGAAGCTCCCGGCCGCGGGCGCGAAGAACACGTCCCCGCCCTCGGTGCCCGCGATCGAACGACACGCGAGCGCGGCGAGCGACTCGTCGTGCGCAGCGGGACAAGTTGTCGGCATA
>VGRJ01000091.1 GCA_016875405.1 Deltaproteobacteria bacterium
GCCATGTCAATTGCTCGTCGTTCCTCGGGAATTGCGCTTTCAATCCTCGTCCTCGCGTTCCCGGTCGCATGCAACAAGACGGACTCGGAGGCGCTGAAGCCTGACCGAGTCGCTCCCGCCGAGACTGCAACCGCGACCGCTCAACAGCGTCGCTCGGCGGACGTGCAGGCGGACGCACCCGTGGCCGACCCGCAGCCGAGGGCGATGGACGCCGTCGATGGCGCGAGCTCGACCGCCCAGGGGAACGACGGGCTCCCGCTCGAGATCCCGCAACCGTCTTCACCTCCGCCGACGGTGGCGGAGTGGGAGGCCGTCCCGCGTGAGATCACGGTTCGAGGCTCTTCTGCGCTCAACTGCGAGACGAAGATGGTCCGCGAATGGCTCCGCGTCTCATGTCGCCCCCGCGGCGGGTTTCGAGCGACGGCCCTTCGGCAGGTCGAGTCGTCGGGCCAGCAGATTTTCTCGGGGATGTTCGGGGACCGCGCGAGTCTCGTCGTGCAGATCGTCCGCGGCAAGAACGTCGTCGTCGACTTCGATTTCAACGACGGTCGCACGATGCGGTTGGTCGCGAACTGGCCCTCAGGCGCTCCGCGGCCGATCCCCTTCGGCTTCGCGCCTGTCTCGTGACGCGTCCGGGCTTGACCGCGCGATGGTCGTCGATGAAGCGGACCATCGCTTCGGGCTGCGGCGGTGCTCCCCCTGAGCAAAAAACGAGGTCTTCCGCAGAATGACATTCTGCTCGGCGAAGCAGCAGCGCCATGCGCTCGACCTCGTTCATCCGCTCGCGCTCACTCGTCATCAGCCCCGGCTCCTCACCGTGAGCACGCTGCGGCTGCCGCGCCGAGCGGCGTCACGCCTTCGACGACCCGGTGTTCTATTCCGTGACCGAGCTGCGTATCGCCTCGAGCTGTCGCCCGTCCCAGGGAGTGCGGACCTATGAGCTACCAAGCGACAACCATAGCCGATGGGGTGAAGGTCTGATGGCGGGGGTGCAGGGACCGACTACGGTGACGGCCGTTGGACGTTTTTGACGAGGATGGGGTTCGCGTCCGGAACCAAGGCCGCCGATCGGCACTTCGAACTCACGCCCCAGCGACAGCGCACGCTTTCCTCCTCGCGACTGTCACCACGCGGCGTTGAAGCCGCGGCTGCAACTGCCCCAGCCATGTTAGCTTTCGATCAACGTTGCAGGTTACTAACCCTGCACCCTGAGGAGCCAACCTACCGTGTCTTTACTCCATCGTACGATTCGACGCAGCACCCTCACGCTTGCGCTTGTTCTCACTGCGCCTACAGCCCTCGCCGCAGAACATTACGTCTCCATCGGGCGTGGACAGGGAAAGGACGCCACGAAAGAGAAGCCAGCGAAGGACCTCGGCAACATCCTCGCAAAGCTGCAGCCGGGGGACACGGTGCACATCGCCGAGGGGACGTATGTCAGCCGAGACGAGGTGGGGTCCGATTCCATTCCGGTGGCCGTGAAGATCATCGGCGGCTACGCAGACAACTTTAGCAAGAGGGATCCCTGGGGCGCGCACAAGACGATCTTCGCCGGCACCGGTGCCATTCGCGGCTCCACGCAGTATCGGTTGATCATCGACGCGGGCAGCTGCCCCTCCGAGGTGGTGGTGGACGGGATCGTGTTCGATAATGGGCCGCGCAACCACTACAAGGACGGGAAGGAACTTCTCATCCTGCGCACGGCGGACGCGCAGAAGGGGCGGAATGCCACGCCGGAGTCGGGGGCACTCAAGATGGACCTCGGCGCAGGCTGTACGGGGCTGGTACAGAACAACGTGGTGCTCAACACCGCGCCTACGGGCGGCGCTATTCAGGTGAAGGGCGGTAAGGACGCGCGCGCCACGGTGCGCAACAACCTCGTGGTGAACAACACCGGCGAAGGCATCTTCGTGCAGAGCAGCTGGAAGTCGCGGGATGGCAAAGGGCTGCCGCAGTTCACCGTGGACCACAACACGGTGCTCTTCTCCTGGAAGCACGATCCTATCGCCACGTACGGTGGAAACTCGCTGAAGCTGGACCAGGAGGTGGGGCTGCTTGCCACGGACAACGTCTTCGCCTTCGGCGACTACGGCGGCGTGGACAACATCAAGAAGGCGAAGGGGATCACCCTCAAGAACAACCTCTTCGTTGGCCATCGGCAGTACGACTACCGAGAGTTCAACACCTCGGTGAAGGTCTCCGAGCTGCAAGACGAGGCGGACGAGTTGAAGGACAGTACGGGGAACGTCTCGAAGACAGTGAAGTTCCCGGTCGGCGAGCGCTTCGCCAAGCTCTACGCCGCGCGCAAGGAGGTCAGCCGTGCAGAGGTGGACGCGAAGGCTAAAGTGAGCAACTCGGGCGCCAACGCCATCCGCTCTATGCTGGGGCTGCCCCTGCAGGCCGGCGGCGTGGCGATGGACGCGGACACCTTTCTTCCGCGCATCCAGGTGGACGAGGCGTTGCCAGCTGGCCTCGCGCCCTACGACGGCGTGTTCGGCTGCAAGAAGCCGTAGGGGCTTCCCCCGCAAAGTTTCGCGAGGAAATCCGGGTCAAGGGTGGACGCACCGATCCGAGGCGGCGCCAGCGCGACGATGTGACGGCGCAGGGAGGTAGCCTACGCTTCGGGCTAGGCCGCGTGCCTGCGCGCGGAGAGGTGCTGGCGGTCTGGAGCGATGCGAGGTCGCTACCGTCCCGTTCAGGATTCGCCTGACTTGGCGGTGCTCGGCACCTCGACTCGCCGGTGCGGCCGAGCTTGCGAGTCGGTTCGTTCGGGCGCGCCGCACGTGCGACGGGAGATTGCGGGGCCGGGGACCCCCGCGTGGACTTTCCAAGCTCCGTGGACAGTCAGCTTGAAGCTGCCGCCTCGGGAGCACGAACGCGCTCGAAGGCTGTGGCGATGTATCGCCGAGCCCGGCGTGCCGTGTCAGCTACCTCCGTCAGGGGCTCGTGACTTGGATCGGCGTGGTCTTCGGCGAGTAGCGGTTGTCGGTCTCGCCCTCGACGACGCGGAGCGCGTCCTTGCCCCACGCGTAGTCAGGGCCCGTGGTGCCCGCAGTCTTAAGAAGCTCTCGGTAGCTCGTCGTCTTGCCGCTGAGAATTTTGGCGAGGAAGCGACCTTGAGCCGCGCCCGATCCATTGGATTCGCTCTCGACGCCGTTCGTGATCATGTCGAGGTCGCGCGAGCCGTTCGTCTTGAAGGCGTAATAATCCGAATTGTAATAGTTGTACGAGATGCAGCTATCGATGAAGAAGAGCTGGTAGCTCTGCGGAAAGTCCTTCTTCGTGAAGTTTGCGGGATCGAGCGGTCCCTTGCCGACGTAGGAGTGGCCGTTGTAGAGGAACACGTCGCTCGTCTTGAGCGCTCGGCGGTAGGGCGCCACGTTTTCCTCGGCACCGAAGTAGAGTTGAACGCGAATGGTCGTCGGGCGCGGCGTCGATTGGCCAATACGGACGACGACCTTCTCCTCGAAGGTGACCCAACGATCGCGGAGACGTTTTGCCGCCTGGCGTTCGAGGTCTTTCTTCTCGAGGTCGGTGAGCCCGGCGGGGAAGCCGCTCTCGTACACGTTCCACTCGACGAAATCCTTGAAGTTGAGCCCGCTCACGGTCTTTCCGCCGACTTTGAAGGTGGAGAGATCCGTCGGAGGATCGACCGAGACGACCGAGAGCTTCGGACGCGCGTAGAGAAGCTCGTCCATCGTCGCCATCGTCTCCCAGTACCCGAGGTCATCGGCCTCGTGATGCACCTCGCCGGGCTTCCCGTGGTCGATCATCCCGGTGAGGAGCGTCGCGGTGAGCACGCCTGGCTGGATGCCTCCTGACCAGAGCCGATCGTACTCAGGGTAGGCGACCTTGCCGCTCTCAGGCGTCGGCGTGAGGCTCGCTGTCATCGGCACGTAGAGTCGCGCGAGCTCAGCGGCGACGATTTGGCTCGACTTTGCGGCGGCGCCCTCCCGAGCTGCTTCAATGCCGAGCTGCTCGGCCGTCATCGCCTGCTTGCACGTCGCGAGCGACGGGTTGAACACGTACCAAACGTCACCCGCCATCTCGCGCTCGTCGGGTCCGTTCTTCGTGCACTCGACGAGCACTCGCTCGGCCTGCGCCGGATAGTCGCCGTGGAGCAGGCCCAGCCGGAGCGCGCCCACCGAGGCCATCGTCTTTGGGACGATGGCGCGATCGCTGTAGCGGTAGTGCACACGCAGCGCCTCCTTGCCGGTCGGACCGTTCTTGTCGACGATCGCGACGCGCTCCTTGACGAAGGTCTTGGGATCGACGGCCGCGAGCTCACGCGTGGCGGTCGCGACATCGGACTCGAGCAGCGCGCCAAAGGCCGAGCGCGTCTGGCGCTTTACCGCCGCGGTGATCTCTGATGTCGAGGCCGTCGCGGGCAAGTACACGTACCCCTCGAAGGTGAGGATACGCTCGCGCGCCGTGATGCTCGTGAGGTCGCTCTCATCGTCGCCGACGTCGAAGGCGCAGCTCGTTTGCGCGATCGCGAGCCCGAGGAGAGCGAGGGGGGCGAGGCGAGAGGCGAGTGTCGAGATGGTCACGGGCAGCAGGTTACCCGATCGAGTGGGTTCTTGCAGCAGGTTGTGCCGGGGTGTGTTAAGGCGCGTCTGTGCTTCGCAGCGGCCTGGTCTCCTCGTGCCTCGTGGCGCTTGCAGCTTGCTCGCCGAGCTCTGGGGCCGACGAGTACGACGTCACCTCGCCCGCGCCTTCGCTGAACTGGCAGCGTGATGTCGTCGCGACGCGCCTCGAGGTCGACCTCGCCTCGGACAGCGCCATCGCGACCCTCGACCTCGCGGCCTCGACGCGCACGGGCGCTTCGTTCGAGGTCGGTACGCTCGCGATTGAGTCGGTCGAGGGCCCCTCCGGTCCGATCCCATTCCGCGTCGACGCAGGCCGCCTCGACGTCGGACTCGCCGCGCGCAAACCCGCCGAGGTTCGCGTGCGGTACTCCTTTGAGCGGTCGAAGGCGCTCGAGGGCGTGACGCTCGGGGGGACGACGTTCACGTGGCCGCACTTCTGCGGCAACGTCTTCCCATGCAAGTCGCAGCCGGCGGACGGGCAGCGCTTCGAGCTCGCGGTGACCGGTGCACCGAGCGGTCGCTCGGTCGTCTACCCGAGCAGCATCGTCGCCGACGCGCCCTCCTACATGCTCGCGTGGGCCGTCGGTGACTATACCAAGCTCGACCTCGGCGAGACGAAGGACGGTCGACGCGTCAGCGTGCACTACCTTCCTGGCGAGAAGTCCAAGGCGGTCCGGGGCACCGAGCACCTCGTCGCGGCCTTCGAGTGGCTCGAGTCGACGTACGGGGAGTACCTCTACGGCGACGACGTCGGCTCGGTCTCGGCCGCGTGGGGGCCGGGTGCGTTTGGCGGCATGGAGCACCACCCGCTCTGGCACGTTGCGAGCTCCGCGATGGACGACGAGGAGACTCACGTGCACGAGGCGGCCCACGGTTGGTTCGGCGACGCGGTGCGGCTCTCGTGTTGGGAGGACCTTACGCTGTCGGAGGGGACGGTCAGCTACCTCGCCGCCCGCGCGCTCGAGGCGGTCGCTGGGGCGTCGTTCGGAGCGACGGTGTGGCAGAACTATGAGTCGCGTCTCGACGACGTGATCGCGACGGAGGATCGCGTCGCGCTGCCGGCGAGCTGCAACGAGGTCGACGTGCTCCGCGACCTCTGGAACGAGGTCCCTTACATGAAGGGCGCCTTCTTCTACCGCGCCGTCGAGACCGAGGTCGGTCGCCCGAAGCTCGACGCTGCGCTGGCTGCGTTCTACGCGCGCTACCGCGGGAAGGCCGCGAGGATGCAGGACATGCTCGACACCATCGCCGACGAGACGGGCTTCGATCCCGCCGTGCTCGCCGAGGGCTGGCTGCGGTCGCTCGGCCGGCCCGACCGCTGACCCGCCTCTGCGCGAGGGGGCAGCGCGCGAAGGGACAGAGCAAGCCCGCCGAACGGTATGCTCAGGTCGCGACCATGCGTTCCCAGTAGGGGGCGAGGTCGAGGCTCAGATCGAGGCGTCGCAAGAGCTGAAAGAGGCCGCCGAGCTTGCGGTGGAGGAAGAGCAATCGTCGCGGTGGCGGTGAGAAGCGCAGGCTCCGCGCGAACGCCATGCCCACGTCGCGTGAGCGCACCGCGTAGTCGGCGTCGCGGAACACGAACGGCTGCTTGGCACGCTCAAAAGGTTCCATCGAGCTCTTCATCATCGCGACAAAGAGCTCGCGAACTTCGGTCGGCTCGCGTGGGTCGAGAAGCTCAAAAGCGATCGCGGCGTCTATGATCGCGCACGGGTCGCCGTTCGCGACGGTACGGAGGATGTCGACGTAGCGCGCACGAAAGTCGGGCTCGTACTCGACCGTCGCGCCGAAATCGAGGAGGCAGAGCGTGTGGTTGTCGGGCCGAACGAGGAAGTTTCCGTAGTTCGGATCGGTCTGCACCATCCCCCACTCGAAGAACTCAAGGCAGTACAGTTCGAGCAACGCGCGCCCTATCGATTCGCGCTGCGCGAGAGGCTGCCCCCGCGAGATCCAGGCGCCGAGCGGTGTGCCTTCCTCCCACGTCATCGTGAGGACGCGTTTCGTCGACAGGTCGGGGAGCGCGCTGGGAACCTCGAAGCGCGGCTCGCTCTCGAGGCGTTCCGCGAAGCGCTCGAGGTAGTAACGCTCGCGCTCGTAGTCGGCCTCGAGATGAAGGATCGAGCGAAGCTCTTCAAATACTTGATGGATCTCAATGGGCCGGCGCGTCATCGCGAGCCAGCTGGTCCCCAGCTTCTCGAGGAGGCCGATGTCGGCGTCGATGCTCTCGGCGATCCCAGGGTACTGAACCTTCACGGCGACCAGGCGCCCGTCCACGCGTGCGCGGTGAACTTGCCCGATGCTGGCCGCAGCGGCTGGGGCCTCTTCGAGAGCGTCGAGGCGCGCGAGCGAGTCCCCAAGCTCAGCTTCGAGCACACCGCGGATGACCGCAAAATCGATCGGCTCGGCCTGCCCCTGCAGCTTTGTCAGGATGTCGGAGGCCTCGGGCGGTAGGAAGTCGCTCGCGTCGAGCGACAAGAGCTGGCCGGCCTTCATGAATGCGCCCTTCAGCCGGCCGAGGTTGTCGGCGAGCAGCGCCGCTTGCTCGATGCGCGTGCGGAGCTCGGACGACGCGACGCGCTCTGCCGTGGAGGCGAGCCCGCTACGCAACCGGTGCTTCAGCTCCTTCGACGCGACCCCGGCCGCCATGGCGAGGACGCTCTTCGAGCGGCTCCAGCGATCGGTGGTCAGCCCTTGGCTCATCGCCGCTCCTCTACGGGGGAACCACCGTTCATCGACGAGTCGTAGCACGTCAGATAGAGTCGGCTACCCCTCGGTCCAGCGCGGCTTAAGCGCGACGCCCTTGGTCGTCTTTCGGACCGAAGTCGAATCGATCAATGGGGTCAAGGTCTGCCCCTAGTTCTATCCGCGCCAGCTCTTCGAGGTAGCCAGTTCGCAGGTTGTACACCCAGCCGTGGAGGGTCGGGGCTTGCCTCTTGTTCCACCCCCCTTGGACGATGGACGTCTGAGCGAGGTTCTGTACTTGCTCGCACACGTTCAGTTCGACGAGTCGCTCGAAGCGCAAGGTCAGGTCAGCGATGGACGTGAGCTCCCGGTGGAAGAGCCGGTAGACGTCCTTGATGTTCCGAAGCCACTTGTTGATGAGGCCTAAATCGCAATTTGACATCGCGTTTTTGTCGCCGCTGCAGCCGCAGTGACCGCAGACGATGACGTGGTTCACCCGGAGGACCTCGACGGCGTATTGAAGGACGCTCAGAATGCTGAAGTCCGTGTGAACGACGAGGTTTGCCACGTTGCGATGCACAAACAACTCGCCCGGCTCTGTCCCGGTGACGTCCTCGGCCGGGACCCGGCTGTCGGCGCAGCCAATCCCTATGTAGCGGGGCGTCTGCTCATTGGCCGTTCGCTCGAAGTAGTCGCCTCAAATCTGCAGCTTCTCGGCGACCCAAGCCTTGTTCGCCAACAGCAAGTGCTTGTAGCTCTCCATCACGCCCCTCCTTCGGGTCGTTTGCCGTGAAAATGCCTGAGTTCGACCTGGATGCCCTTGTGCTTCGCGCTCTCGATGAAGTCATCGAGAACATCGAACACATCCCGGTCGACGAACAGCGCGCGGGTCGCGTCGACGAGGAGTGTCCCCTGATGGGGAACACGGTCGAGGTTCGCTCGAAGTTCAGCCTTGTTCACGAAGGTCAGGTCCTTGTTGAAGCGGAGCAGGAAATCGTGGCCTTCGCTCACCATGGTCATGGCCGCGTGATGATTGTTTCGGATGACGAGGAAGACGCTGACGGCGATGCCGAAGAGCACCCCCTCCAGCAGACTCGTGAAGACGATGGTGACGACGGTGACGTAGAAGGGCAGCGCGCTCGTCCAGCCCTCTCGCCAGATGCTTCGGAACAGCGATGGAGGAGCGAGCTTCGCGCCGATCACGATCAGAATCACCGCGAGCGACGCGAGCGGAATGTGGAGCAGCACCCGAGGAAGCGCGACCACCGCGAACAGCAGGAGAAGCGCGTGCACGATCGCCGACCAACGCGTTCGCCCTCCGGCGTACACGTTCGCTGACGTTCGGACGATGACCGAGGTGACGGGCAGGCCTCCGAGCATCCCCGAGAGGATGTTTCCAATGCCTTGGGCGAAGAGTTCTCGCGTCGGTGAGGCGATGCGGCGGTAGGGGTCGAGCTTCCGAGCCGCTTCGAGCGACAGGAGCGTCTCGAGGCTCCCCACGACGGCGACCGTGACCGCGACGGTATAGACTTTAGGGTTGGTCAGGGCATGCAGCGATGGGCTGGCGACTTGACTCCGCAGAGCGCCGAGTGACGTCGGGAGCGATACGAGGTGGCCATCCGTCGCCTGGAGTGCCGCGCTCGGTGCGAGGACCTTCAGCGCTTCGTTGAGGCCCACCCCAAGGACCACGACGAGGAGCGCGCCGGGAACCAGCGTCGCACGAGGGTGACGAGGAACGACAGCCTTCTCCCAGGCGAGCAAGAGAGCCATCGACAGCACGGCGATCCCGATGGCGCCTGGGCTCGCGGACGAGACGGCCTTGGCGATCGCGGACAGCGTGTTTTCCTTCCCGCCTGGCTCGAGGAAGCTAAAGTCGCCCTCGTAATCAGAGTCGCGTCCCAGCGCGTATGGGATCTGCTTCAGGACGATGACGATACCGATCGCCGCGAGCATGCCGCGAATGACGGTGGTCGGCACATAGTCGGCGATCACACCGAGTCGGAGGGCTGCGAAGACCAACTGAAGCGCTCCCGACAGGACGACCGCCGTTAGTAAGGCTTCAAAAGAGCCGAGGTCTGCGATGGCGCTCGCGACGAGCACGGCGAGCCCCGCCGCCGGCCCGGACACGCTCACTTCAGACGCGGAGAGCAGTCCGACGACGATGCCGCCGACGATGCCGCCGACGAGACCGCCAACGAGCGGGGCCCCCGACGCGAGCGCGATCCCGAGACATAGCGGCAGAGCGACGAGGAAGACGACGATCCCGGCCGTGAGGTCATTGCGGCGCGAGGCGAGCGGGGCTTCGGGCGGAGGCGACATGCGAAGAGACTCCTCGAGACGCTGCGAGGGCCGATCGGAGACATACACTTGCCCCGCACAGTTCGTGCGCGTTACGCCGCCGGTCGAAGGCGGTCAGCGCCACGGAGCATGAGCGTGAAACCGGCGTGGTCAGGCCTTCGGTGGCTCCGGACGCATCGTCGGACACGCTTCACTTCGCAGTCGGGCCACTGACCAGGCACGACTCAAGCATCGTCGACACAGCGTTTTGCGTCAAGGACCGAGCCGTCTACCCAGGGCGGTTCGTCGAACAGCGGAGGAGCGTTTGCCCAAGCTACCCTCAGCGGCGGTCGAGGTCGATCTTCACGCCTGCAAAGAGCAACCGCGGCTGTCCAGGTCGCGCGCCGAATGGCCGGTGCGAGACGACGTAGGCGTTGTCGAGCAGGTTCTCGCCGCGAACGTAGAGCTGCACCTCGGGTAAGACGCGCACAAACGCAGACGCGTCGAGCACCGCAAACGCGTCCGTGCGATCGAATGGTAGCGGAGTGCCCTGGCCCGCGACCTCGCGCATCGAGTCGACGTAGGTGACACCGAAGGTGAGCCCCGCGCGAGTTCCCCAGTCCATGCCACCCGTCACCGAGAGCTGGTGCTTCGGTACGTACGGAAGCTCGTCGCCTTCTTCCACGTCACCCCACTGCGGGTTGTCCGACGTGAAGCCCGTCATGAAGCGAGTCGCGGTGAACGTGTATCCCACGCGCAACGGGAAGCGAAGGTCACGCGGCGCCGTCACCTCGCCGCTAAGACCTGCCTCGAGACCCCCGATCTGCGCTTGGCCCGCGTTGAACTGAGTATCGACCTGGCCTTCAGGGCAGCCGCTCGAGAAGGTGCACTCCCCGGTGAGGTTCGAGTAGTCGCTGAAGAAGCCGATGAGCTCGCCGCTCCATTTTCGATACGTCGCGCGCGTGCCGAGCTCGTAGTTCACCGCGAGCTCCGGCTGCACGCCCGAGCCTTGGCCGGGAGACGCAGGGCTGAAGCCTTGATGCACGCCTCCAAGGACGAAAACGTCGCGCGCGACTTCGTAGAGCGCGCCGACGCCGGGCAGGAGCACCTGCTGCGTTCCTCGCGTGATGACGCCGGTGCGGCGGTCGGCGAGCGTCGTCTCGATGACCTCGGTGCGCACGCCGGGGGCGAGGATCGCGCCGAACGCCGAGACCTCGTCGACGAGGTGCGCGGAGAGCGCGAGGGCGCTGCCGACGTTGTGCTCGGTGATGGCGCGGGGTGTCGCATCACGCACGAGCAGGCCGCCGGTCGTGGTCGCTCGCATGAAGTAGCCGTCTTCGGTATGCAGGCGGCGGACCGAGTCTTGGTGCACGCGGAAGCCGAACTGGATTTTCTGGGACACTCGCCCGAGCTTCGGCGGCGTCCACTGGCCCGTCGTTTGGATCCCCTGAGAGACGAAGACGCGGTCGTTGGTGCCGATCAGGAGCCGCTGGTCCTGGGTCAGGCTGTCTTCGGCTCCCGTCAGAATCGCGTAATCGATGGCGTTTTGGCCTGCGCCAGGATTCGCGAGCACGTCGAGCACCTCGCTTCCTGCGAGCGAATTTAGCTTGAACCACGCCCGCGAGAGATCGTGTCGGTAGAGGGTCGTCGCGAGCTGGAGGACGCCGCCGACGACGAGTGAGTACGTCACCTCGCCAAGCGTGTTTCGGTAGCTCATCTGGTCGAGCGCGCTCGCGGCGTACCGACGCCACGGGCTCGCGCGGAAGTCGTTCTCGGTGAGGCCAAGGTACGTCTCGTTCGAGCGCTCGTGCGTGACGCCAAGCTTCAGCCTGAGCTCGTGGTAGACGTGCGCGTCCGGGTCGCTGTTGACCCGGGCCTTCAGCATCGCCTCGGCCTTCTCGAAGCCGGTGTTGCCGAGCGGCAGCGGGCGGGCACCCTCCTGGACCTTGAACCCATCGGTGCGGATGCGGGCGACCTCGAGCAGCAAGCCCGCGTGCCGCGTACCGTAGCCGTAGTGCAGGTGCTGCTTCGCGTAGAGCTGGCTGCCCATCGCGAGATCGGCGCCGAAGCGGTGGCCCATCGGCACCGAGCGCGTCAGCAGGTTCACCGCGCCCCCGATGCTGTTCGGACCGTAGCGCAACGCGGCCGGCCCCTTGTACACCTCGACTCCCGTGAGGCGCGTCGCGAGCGGGAAGTAGTAAGCGGCCGGCGCGGAGTAGGGCGCGGGCGCCATCAAGACGCCGTCCTCCATCAGGGTAATCTTTTTGCTGCGATCCGAGCTCGCGCCGCGCAGGCCGATGTTGGGGCGTAGGCCGTAGCCGTCCTCGCCGCGCACATAGACTCCGGGGACACGCATCAGCGTTCGATGGATGTCGTCATCCTCGAAGCGCTCGAGCTCCTCCTTCGAGACTTTGTGCGCCGAGCCGGTGATCCGCTTGCCTCGCTCGCCTGCAAAAATCGTCACGTCGACTGGCGAGTGGTCGCGGGCGAGGTCCTCCGCCGTCCGCTGCTCGGCCGGGAGGTCTGCCGAAGGCGCTGGACCAAGCTCGACGACGTCCGATGCGGAGCCCGACGGAGCAGGTGAACCGCTCGAAGTCGTGGGTGCCTCGAGGGGAGGTGTCGTCGGCGCGCTTGGCTCCTCGCTCGCGTACGCGACGGACGCGCGCACGAGCGCGAGCGCTGCCAGCGGGCCGCCGATTCGATGGCGCGCAAGGGAGACCGAGCGATTCATCTCGAGCTCCTCGCGAGCGACTTCAGCCGAAGCGGTGGTTCGCCCGGCTCGGGTTCGATCCAGCGCGCGACCCCTAGGCCGTCCTCGATGGTCACGAGGTCAACGGTCGGGTCGACGAGGAGCTTCGGACGGCGGCCGTTCAGCGACACGCGCGCCTCGGCTCGGACTTCCACCGGCCCTTCGCCGCGGGCTGCAAAGTCCCTTCCGATGTGGTGCGCGAGCTGGAGGATCAGGTCGGGCTGTCCGCTCATCTCGCGCGCCTGCGCCTCGGTGAGGTAGGCCCGAGGCTCCACGAGCTCACGCCTGCCGTCCCGCTTCCTGACGACGTACGTCACCGCGCCATTCTTCTCGCGCACGAGCACCTTCCATGCCCAGCGCATGCCCTGCTCGCTCCAGAGCACGCTTCCGGGGTACGCGAGGTGTCGCAGCGGGAGCGCGAGCTGCGCGACGACGAACGCACCACCGAGCACAAGGCCAATTCGACCGAGTCGTGGTGCAAGCGCGCGGGGCGCTTCGCTCGGAGTCGCGGGCTCCGCGACTTGCGGACCTCCGGCGGAGGAGGCGCGTCGTCGAAGGCTCGCCCGAATCATCCGTGGCCATGAGGACGGGAAGAACACGAGCGCCCCAGTGGTCATGATGAACGGGAACATCCCGATGTTGAACAGGACGCCAACCGCGGCGTGGAACGCGCATACGGCTGCGTATGCAAGCCCGCGCGTGCGATGCCACGAGAGCCACAGCGGGATCGTGAAGTCGTAGAGAAAGCCGGCCCAGCTCATCGCCAGCGCGACTTCGAAGCGCCCGAGGTAAGGGCCGACGATGGGGAGGTCGCTCCGCGCGCTCAGCCAGAGCTGCATCGGTTGCGCGTGGAGGAGCCAGTCGGTCCCCATCTTCGTGAGCGCGGCGAAGATGTAGACCGCGCCGAGCTGAAACCGGAGCAGGTACGTGCACCAAGCAGGGAACGCATCGAGCCGGTGGTCGGGTCGGCGCAGGACGTCGAGCGAATACGCTTGGCCGAGCGGCATGCACGCGAGGAGCAACGAGAGCAGGCTGACCAAGTAGTAGTGGTTCAGGTAGACGGTGACGTCGATGAGCTCGAGGTACGTGAACGCGAGGAACAGGAGCGCCGCGCTCGCCCGGTAAAAGAAGCCTGCGGCGACCGCGAGGCCGAGCACGCCGACGAGCGCGACGTGGAGGTACATTCCCCATGCGGGCCACGCGCGGACCCAGGAGAAGCCCCAGTACTTGAAGAAAAAGGTCGGCTCGAGATAGCAGCGAGCGACCCAGCCCTCGAGGACGAAGCGCAGCGCGCCGGCCGCGACGACGAGCCCGAAGAGCACCCGAAACGCGACGAGCGCCGCCACGTCGGTCGGCGCATCGAGGCGAGCCCGCAGGCGCTGCGCGAGCGAGCGCTCAATCATTGTCGGTGGGCGCGTCGTTCGGCGGGTGCAGGTCGAGCACGGTCACGAGCTGCGACTTGTACAGGTCGAGGATGCTGCGCACGGCGAGGTGCACGTCCTCCACCCGTTTCGGTTGCGTCTTCAGCGTCTCGGCGAGGTCTTCCTCTTCGATCGCGTCGATCGCGGCAAGCGCCGCGGCGATCGAGGCGGCGAGCTCGGCTCGAAGCTCGGTCGCGCCGAGCGCATCGAGCCAGTCGTCGAAGCCGAGCGCCTCCTTGTCGAACGGTGCGCCGCCATGGAACACGCGCTGGAAGCCGATCAGGTTCTCGCGGATCGCGGCCTTCGAGAGCCTCGCCTGGCCAAGCTCGAGCGCCTCGGGGCACGTCGCCGTCGCGCAGCTCGCGAGGCCTGCGGGCACCGCGAGCTTCAGGTCCTTCGTCTTCGTGTCGAGGTAGAGCAGCGCGTAGGCGACTACGTCAAGCGCCTTCGCGGGATCGCTCTTGTAGGTCGACCCTGGCGTCGAGAGCTCTCCGATGAAGTTTCCCATCGTCGGCGCCCAAGCATCGCTGAGTTGCTCGGCCGTGCGCGCCACCAGCGCCGCCGCTGAGGCCGCGTATCGAGCACGCCGCGCAGGCAGGTCGTCGGCGATTGAGGCCCACGCTCCGGTCGTGTTGATTGCGTTCGGTGCCCCGCAGGCGTTGCTCGACGAGTCGTCGAACAGGAGGCGCTCGAGCGCGCCAAGGCCGCGCACGTTGAGGAGCTTCGGCGCGAGTGCCTCGGGCGTCGCGTGCTCGTCCTTCGTGAGCTCCTGGTCTACCGCGCAGCGATTGATGCTTGGCCACGCGTAGATCGCGTCGCGAAGATCCCGCCCGCCTGGGATGGTGCTCGGTGCGGCGGGCCCATACTGCATCACCTCGAGTCGTTGCCAGACCTTCATTGCGTCCCGATAGGCTTCGCGCGCGGCCTCGAGGTGAGCCGCGGTCGGCTCGGCTGCGAGGACGTTCGTGGTGGCTTCGAGCTCGAGTGCGCGGTCGGCGAAGGACGCGGTCTCGGTGGCCGCGAGATTCCCGAGCGAGGCGAGGAGCGCGCGCTTGTCAAAGCTCGAGGTGCCGGAGCCCGTCGTCGCGCCGGCCTCCGCCCCTGTCGAGCCCGGGCCGTAGGTCTGGCTCGTCGACTCGACGCAGGCGGCGTGGCCAAGCGTGAGCGCGACCGCGAGACTGCCGAGCGCGGCGAATCCGACCCCGAAGGGCTTTGGCGCAACCATCACCAGCCCTCCGCATTCGCGAGCGAGAATCCGTACGCCTTGCGAAGCGTCTCGCGCGCCTCGATCAGCTTCGTCACGTACCCATCGCGCTCTGATTGCGCGGCGGTCACGAGTACGGGTCGGTCGCCGACGAGGTCGTGAAGCTTCGCGAAGTCCGCCGTGGAGAGCTTCGCGCGCGGGTTGTACTGAAGGCCGAGCGCGAAGCCCTTGAGCTCCGACCAAGCCTTGGCGTGCGCGTAGAAATCGTAACTGGCGGTGCCGAGTGCTTGCGTGTGGCCGATCGACTTGTTCACGTAGTGAATCACGGTCGCTGCGATGGCCCGTTCCCATGCGGCGACCCACGCATCTCGGTGCCCGCGGAGCGCCGTGAGCTCGTCGGCGGTGAGGACTTCACCGGCATCGCCGATCAACGCGCGCCCTGCGTGCGCGGCAGCGAAGGCGTCGCGCGTGAAGTCGGTCGGCTCTTTCGCCCCGAGGTCGCGCTTTGCGGCGTTCGACGCGGCTCCGAAGATGTACTCCTGCGTAAGGTCAATCTTTCCGTCGCCGTTGGTGTCGTGGCTCCCCTGCCAGTCGGGGCGGCCGCCCGCGCTCGCGATTTCCTTGTCGGTGTAGAGCGCGAAGTCACGCGCGGCGCCAAAGTAGCCGAAGGCCTCGTCCCATGCGTGTTCGAGGACCGTGTAAGCGCTCACGCCGTCGCGCGTGTTTGGGGAGAGAAGGCCCTTGCCAGCGTCAGCGGCTTCGTCGTCGAGGTAGTCGTCCGTTCCCTGCGAGTAGGCGACGGACATCACGAGGTGCTTTTGGATGAGCTGCTGGAAATCGAGTCCGTCGGCGGTGACGTAGACCTTGGTGAGAGGCTTCTGGGTGCCGGGCTCGTTTGGGATGGTGCCGTTCTCGCGATCCAAGGCGAGTTTGCCGAGGGTGCCGAAGAACGCGAGGAGGAGCCCCTCGGGTGAGGTGATGCTGCCGCCGTGCGCGGCGATCGACGCGTCCTTCCAGCCGACGAACGTCGTGCTCCAGTCCACGTGGTCGGTGGCCGTGTCGTTGCCAGCGAGCTTATCCTTGAGGTTCTTCTTGGTCGAAATGTCGTCGTAGACGTTCTGGAGAGTCGCAGGGGTCGTCGTGAGGCCGATGGGTTCCTTACCCGCGGTCTGCCCGTCGAAGGCGTAGAAGTACTCAAGCGCGGCCACCGTCGTCTTCACGTCGGCGGGGCTGAACGTGTCGTCGTCAATCGCCTTGGTGAGGCCTCCGATGTACGCCTTCAGGTCCTCGATGAGCACGTGTCGAAGCGTCTGGCCGGCGTAGCTCACGGAGCTCTTCTCCGCGTCGAAGCGGCTCTCGAATTCGTAGAGCTCGCCGTAGCTTCCGCCACCGGTGCCACCCGCTCCCGCGCCGCCGCCACCCGCGCCGCCCGCCGCGCCAGCTCCCACGCTCGAGGTCGCGCTCGCGCTCGAGGTGGCGCTCACCGTCCCCGCGGGGTCGGTGTCGCAGCTCGTGGCCGCAGCCGCGAGCGTGGCGACGATTAGGAGGGACTTGAGTGGGCTGAGAAGAGCCTGACTGGTTCGCATGCGTTTTCCTGAAATTGAAATCCGTTTTCAAGAACACTAGGCTAATTGAAAGTGGCTTGCAACAACAAACATGTTTTCGACGACGCTCTAGGTGGCGCCGTCCGCGGACCCACATTGGTAAAGAGCGGCGAGCCGTCGTCGACCGGAGCCGAGGAGCGACCACAAAGCGCTAAGCGGTAGCCGCGACGGCACGGGGCCGCGCGTGGGGCTCCTCAGGGACTCTAGCGCGCCACCAGCTCAGAACGTCTTCGGGAGCTTCTTCTCGAGCCGCTTCTTCGGGTCGTCCTTCGCGACGAGGAAGAAGGGGTCTTTGCGCCGCCAGCCCGTGAGTGTCTCGTAGATCGCGTCGAGGCCGACCGCGACACCCGCCGAGAGCTGCGCGTTGGGATTGTAGAACACGCTCTGGCGTTGCCCGTTCGGGCCGAGCTGGTTGCCGCCGTTCGCGTAGTTCACGTAGAGGCCGAACTCCGCCATCGGCAACCACGTGAGGCCTGCGGCGAAGCTGTAGCCGTACTGCGTAAACGCGCCCTGGCCCTTCACGTCGACGCAGCCGGTCTGGATCGTGACGTCGCACTTCGAGTCGGGGAGCGCCGGTAGGAAGTTTTGGTTCAGGCCGAACGAGGCGAAGAACTGCAGGGTCGTCCCGACGACGTCCTCGGAGAAGAAGATGAACGCTCCCTGGCGCAAGCTGTTCTGCGCGAAGCGGTTGAACGTCAGGTCATCCGACAGAAAGGTCGACCCGCGCGAGTCCATGCGTGGCTGATCGAGGTCCGAGTTGACGGCGGTGTCTGCGCGACCGAACCGGTGATCCCAGCGAACCGAGGCGCCGATGCTGAAGGATTGGAAGTGCTTCGCCGTGTGTCCCAGGATCGGTAACGTCTGGAACATGACGAGACGCGGCGAGGTCGTGAGGTAGGTGCCGGCGTTGTAGCTCGCTGGCGACGTCGGCAGGAGCACCGTGCCGTTCAGCACCATGCCGGTGAAGATCTGCTTCTCTTCATTCGCGTAGAGGCGACGACGGTAGATGGACGAGATCGGCAGGTCGTTGAACCACGGCTCGCGCGTCGTGGTCGTGTCCGCTGAGTTCGTGAGCTCGACCGACACAGACGGAGATGCGCTCACCGCGAGACTCCACTTCTCTTGCTCGACCACGAAGTAGTTTAGCCCGAGGCTGTACGTCTGGACGTACTGCTGGAACGCTCCGCTCTGGTAGTCGGCGCCGATGCCGAGCGCGCTCGCCGTGACCGAGTTGTCGAAGCCGAAGCCCGTCCCGCGCCAGGGCAGACGCACGGGGCCACGCGTCTCGGGCTCTTTAGGTCCGGTGTCGCCTTCGGGAGACTCTTCGACGGGAGTGCCCGTCGTGCTCGACTTGACGCCGGCGCGCGCGGCAGCCGAGGCCGGGACGCGGGGAGTGTTTTGCGCGGCGCCGCCGACGCTCACCGCCGTCGTGAAGAGGAGGCCACCGAGTCCGAAGAGGAGCCGAGCACGCATGAGGCCGCGAAACTTACCACACCGATGGCGTCGCAGGTGGGGGAAGTGGGCCGCGCTTGCCCGCCCAACCGAGGTGCCCGTCATCGGCGCGCTTTTTCCAGGGCGCGCGATTCTGAGCTACTCTCTCAGGCCATGCTCGGACGTCCGGTCGCGCTGCGACATCCCCTCCTCGTTCTCGCGGCGCTGTCCGCCTGCGGCGACGGGGGCGAGGCGCCGACGGGGGCGGGGGGCGCCGGCGGAGGAGGCGAGGGCGGAGGCGCGTCCGTGGTCCTCTCGCCTGGGCTCTTCGACTGCAGCGCAACGAAGGCTCCCCCGCGCATCACCGAGGTGCCTGCCTCGTGCCTCCTCGACCCCTCGTGTGCCGAGCGCTTCGTCGTCGGGCACCGAGCCGCCGGGGGCGAGCTGGGCGTCGTCGCGCCGGAGAACTCGCTCGCCGCGGTGCGCGCCGCGATCGCGATGGGCGTCGACGTCATCGAGACCGACCCACGCGCGACGAAAGACGGCGTGCTCGTGAACCTGCACGACTCGACCGTCGACCGCACCACCGACGGCACGGGCGCGGTGGCCGACCTTACCTACGCCGAGCTCGCCGCGCTCTCGCTCGAGGCCGCCGAATACCCCGGGGATTTTTCATGCGAGCGCGTTCCGACGATCGAGGAGGTCCTCGTTGCAGCCAAGGGCAAGGTCCATGTCCTCCTCGACGCGAACAAGACCGACCGCATCGATCGGCTCGTCGCGGCGATCCAGAAGACCGAGACCCTCGAGTGGGCGATCGTCGACACCGACGAGGTCGCGAAGCTCGACGCCGCCATCGCGCTCGAGCCGAAGGTCTTGACCATGATCCGTGTCAAGTCGATGGCCGAGCTCGACGCCGAGCTCGCGCACTTCGCGTCGCACCCGCCGGTGGTGGTCGAGCTCGACAGCGCGCCGGGCTACGAGGCCATCGCCGCGAAGGCGCGCGCGACCGGCCGGCGCACGATGGTCAACGTCTTCGGGCTCGACCTCGCCGCGAAGCTCTCCGGCGAGCCGGCCGTCTACGCGCCCGTGTTCGAGGCGCCGATCGACCTCGCGCAGACGGACAGGCCCGATCTCGTGCTGCGCTACCTCGGACGCTTTGCCGGCGCCCGCTGAGTGGGCTCAGTGAAACTTCGAGTGGCACGCGTCGCAGGTCGCGTGCACGTCCCCAAGCGCCTTCTTGGCGGCGGCGACATCCTTCGCCCGAGCGGCGTCGGCGAGCGCCTTCGCGTGACCGCCGAGCTGGTCGGCGAGCGCGTCGAACTCCGGGTCCTTCGAGAAGGCCTTGGTCCGAGCGCTGGTCGCGACGAGGCGGTCCCCGACGTCGGCGAGCGTGACGAGGTCGTCCTCGGTGAGCGTGTCGGCCGAGGCCTTCGCGAAGTGCGGCTCGGCGGTGTGCTCCTGCTCTTCCATCACCGCGTTGAGCGAGCCGAGGTTCGCGAGGTCCCCGAGCGGCGTCTTTGCGGCGTGAGTCGGCGCGCACGCGCACGGAAGAACTGCGCCGAGCACGGCGCTACAGGTCAAGATGAGGGCGAAGAGGCGAGGGGCGTTCGATCCAGTCACAGCGCCGCGGGGTACCACGAACGCGCCGTCGCGGGGGACCGAACGCACGTGCGCTGCCATCACAATCCTGCGGTCGGAGCGGCCGCGCTCGTGCGTGGCGGTCGACTGTGATACTGGGGGTAGAGCACCATGAAGCGCGTCGTCGGCATCCTCCTCCTTGCGGCTCCCTTTGTCGCAGCGTGCTTTGCTACGCGCGACAACTCTCTCGACGGAAATACCGAGAGTGGCCCGAACGGCGCGGGCCCTGCGGGCGGCGGGGATAACCTCGACGTGAGCGTTGGCGCCGGCGCTGGCGGCGGCAGCAACTGCAACGCAACCGATTATATCTGCGACAACGAGCTCGCGAGCCCGACGCTCTGCGACGACGGGCTCGCGCTCACCGACGCCGACCCGATGAACGCCGCGAGGGCGGTCGACCTGTGCCGGGTCTCGCAGGGCGGGGGCTGGGGCG
>VGRJ01000092.1 GCA_016875405.1 Deltaproteobacteria bacterium
CACCTCACCCGGTGCGCTTCATCGCGCGGCGGGCGGTCCACCGACCGAGCGACACCTGCAGGTTCATCGAGAACCCGGGCGTCGTGCCGAGCACGTCGGCGAGGAGGATCGCGGTCTCGGCGGTGACGCCGCGCTTTCCGTTCACGAGGGTGTTCACGCGCTGGAGCGGCACGCCCATCTTCTCGGCGAGGGCGACCTGCGTCATGCCGAGGGGCCCCCAAAACTCCTCGAGAAGGATCTCACCGGGCGACGTTGGCGCGCGATGTTTCGGGATCATGATCAGGAACTCCTCGTGGTAGTCGACGAGCTGGACGTCCAGTGCGGCGCCGCCCTCGAAGCGAAACACGACCCGGTACTGGTCGCTCACCCGGCTGCTCCACATGCCCCGCCGATCGCCTCTTGGCTTCTCGAGGCGATTCCCTGGGGGAACGCGCAGGTCGTGAATGTCATGAGCGGCGTGGAGCATGTCGAGCTTTCGGCGGACGAGCGGCCACAGCGATGACGGGAACGCACGAGCGGCCCGGCTTTCGTTACCGTGAAAGACATCCTCGGTCGCCTTGTCCGCGAAGGCTCGAATCACGGCACCACTGGGTAAACTGGTTGCACGGCATTCGTGCAATACGGCAGCCCACCCTCACGCCGACAGCGCCAACCGTAACCGCGCGGCGTCGCTTGGCTCGAAGTCCTTGCCGCGGAGCCAGAGCGGCATCTCGTCGGGGAGCGAGAGGTCGATCGCGCGAGCCACGCCGAGGTTCCGGTGATCGCCCGCATTCCACCGCTCGTCGGTCGTCCGCGTGGGCGTCACTCGTTCCGCGAGAGCGCTGCCACCGCCGCTTCGCGCTCGGCAAGCACGCGCGGCTCGTTCGGTCGGTTCGCAGCCTGCTTCATGCGCGAGCAGGCAAGCCTGCGACGAGCAAGCTCACCCCCCGTCGGCCCGGCGAGCGCGACGACGAGCCTCTTCTCCACGTGGAGCCACGACGACCGGGCACGGGTGAACGAATTGACGCAGGCCTCGTGAAGCCGCTACCTTTCAAGGAACATGACGTTGAAGCGACCCTCCCACGGTTGGTCTCGAACCTCGCGGTTCGTTGGGGTGATTGTCACCGGTGCCTTGCTCATCGTCGCCTGCGACTCCACCACCAGTGGCAGCGGCGGCTCGGGTGGCGGCGCGGGCGGTGGCGGCGCGGGCGGTGGCGGCGCGGGCGGTGGCGACGTCTGCGACCCGACGGGGTCGCAGGTCACGTGTGAATGCTGCACGAAGGCAGGCCTTGACTGCGCCGCCGCCGGCAATGCTCCTGGCGGGACGTATTTCTCGTGCTTTCCGAAAGTCGTCGTCGGCCCCGACGAGTTCAAGTGTGGAGGCACTCTGGCCTGCTCGAAGGACGAATTGTGCGTCACGAGTACGCCTTGCGGGGACGGACCCTACGGCAGCGAGTGCCGCGTCATGCCACCTGGATGCGTGGACAGTCCGACGTGCGAGTGCATCCTCGCGGCGCTCGGCGACTCCAAAGCGTTCGATGGCGAGTGCACCGAGACGGACGGCACGTTCAAGGTCAGCTGCAGCTGCGGCGCCTGCTTGCTGCCGTAACCTCGTGACAGGAGGCGCCGCGTGAACCCGCCATCGCTCGAGGAGCATGGCTTCATGCCGCCGGCCGAGTACGAAAAACTGCACGAACAGCGTCAGCAGGCTCAGGCCAGGGGAGCCTAACTCTAAAAGGCAACGCCCCGAAGAAGCCGCGGCGATTCAGGGTGCGCGTCGCAAGACCCTCACGCGCCCTCGCGGAGCCTCCGCTCGAGGTGCTTGCCGAACGCCCGCATGACCCACGCATGAACGGGCGCTTGGGTCAGCAGGTAGATGAGCCACGGCAGCGACGGGACGAAGCCTTGAATGGCGGCGAGCGTGTAGCGCTTGTGCGCGACCTGGCGGAACTCGAGCCAGCCGGTCGTGGTCGTCTTCGTGAGCAGGCCACCGACGATGTGAAACTTGTCGCGCGCGCGGTCGGCCCCGAGATCGATGAGCTCGAGCACGAGGAGCGGCGGGCGGAGGAAGGCCAGCGAGAACGTGACGCGCGCCGTACCCGGCACCCGCTCGACGCGAATGAACGGCCGAAAGAACCGCGGCAGCCAGCGCATGTACTCATCCGACACGAAGCGCGCGTCGTGGTTCGCGATCGACGGCAGGCGCTGGAGCGAGCGCACCGTGCGATCGACCTGCTTGGGCATGCGGGCGCGTGACCGGGTCGGTGGGGGAGCGCCCGCTTCGGCCTCGGGCGAGCGCCGCAACGTCTCGGCGATCATGCTCTTGAACGTCGTGTGCGTGATGTGGCGCGCGATCACCGGCTGCGGTTCGAGCCTCGGCAGATCGCACTGGAGGCTGTCGATGAGCGGCGAGACGAGCTCGTGCGAGGCCCCCGAGAAGAGCTGCACCCAGCGCTTCGAGAACCCGGTCGAGGCGATCGGCACCGGCAGCATGACGCGCCGCTTGCCGAGCGCCTCCGCGCTTTCGCGCAAGAGGTCCTCGTAGCTGAGGGACTCGCCATTCACGACGTCGAAGGTCTGCCCCTCGAACGCTGGGTCCTCGACGGCTGCGGCGAGCACCGACACGACGTCGTCGAGGAAGATCGCCTGGCCCGAGCTACGGGTCCAGCGGGGCAGCACCATCCACGGCAGGCGCGACACGAGCGCGCGCAGGATCTCGAAGGAGCTGCCGCCCGGCCCGACGACCATGCCCGCGCGCAAGCACGTCACCGGGATCCCCGACGACTGGAGCACGCCCTCGACCTCGAGCCGACTCTCGAGATGCTGGCTGACGAAGCCCTCGGGCGGAACGAGCCCGCCGAGGTACACGATGCGCCCGACCCCCGCGTGCGCGCACGCCTTCGCGAAGTTGTCCGCGAGGAGGAGATCGGTGTCGTGAAAGTCTCCCTGAAAGAGCCGCGACGACGGCATCATCGAGTGCACGAGGTAGAACGCGACGTCGGCACCGCGCAGCGCCGCGTGCGTGCTCGTCGAGGAGAAGAGGTCGCACTCGCGCCACTCGACCCCCGACTCGGGCGCTCGAGGGCTGCGCGTCAGAGCGACGAGGTCGACCGTGCCGCGTAGCCTCTCGATGAGGTGAGATCCGACGAACCCCGTCGCCCCGGCGAGCGCGACGACGAGCCTCTTCTCCGCGTGGAGCGACGACGACCGGACGGGACTCGAAGGCGGCGGCAAGGTCGGAGGGATAGCGTCGGCCGGCTGCTTCGTCCAGCGCGGGTTCGCGAGCGACCCGTCACGCCGACAGCGCCAACCGTAACCGCGCGGCGTCGCTCGGCTCGAAGGCCTTGCCGTGGACCCAGAGCGGCATCTCGTCGGGGAGCGAGAGGTAGATCGCGCGCGCCACGCCGAGCATTCGCGCCTCGCCGGTGTCCCAGCGCTCGTCGGCCGCGATGCGCTCGAGGACCTCGCGCGCGTGGGTCGAGCGTGCTCGCCATCGCTCGAGGTGCGGCAGAGACGCGAGATAGTCCCGCTTCGCGCTGTTGCAGCGCGCGTCCGCGGCGACGAGGTTGTGGAGCCCGTTGTCGGGGTGCCGCGCCCACGGGATGAAGTGATCGACGTGCACGTCGGCCGTGAGGCGCGACTCACAGTAGAAGCACCGTCCGTGCTGGAGCTCGACGAGGGGCCGCCGTACCGCGCGCGTGTCCTCTCGCTCCTGCTCGAACAGGAACGCGGAGACGTCGTCGTCGTGCAGCCGGTTCATGCGCACGACCTGCGCCGCCCAGTGCCGCAGGATGTAGGGCCGCAAGAGCGAGTGGAGCCGCGCGAACGCCGTAGCGACGCCGGGCTTCAGGTGGATGCGGTTGTCGAAGTCGCTCGGCGCGCCGCGCTGGTAAGCGGCGACCTGCCCGCGTCGAGGCACCGGCTTATCGGCATGCGCGCGACCGCCCTCTTCTGCATCGCGCCACGCGATGCGGTAGAGCCACTCGAGGTTCTGGTCCCCGATGCGTTGCAGTTTCGGGAGCGGCATCGCGATGAGCGTCCACTCCACGTCGTCGAGCAAGCGACGGTACGCGGGCTGCGCCGCGTGCGCGAGCGCGAGGGTGGTGGTCGCGGGCGAACGCTGCTCCAGCGCTTCGCGAAACGCTCGTATTTTTGCGACGATCCCGCCGCCGCGCTCGACTGCGGCTCGCGCACCCGAGGCGCTCTGAACGAGGATGCGGCCGCCGGCTTCGGTGCCCCAGATGCGCGTGTGCGGCCAGTAGAGCGCGACCACCTTCTCGGCGACCTGGCGGGTGGTGAGCGTGTCGCGCGGCGAGCCGTCGCGCTCGGTCGACTCGAGGCAAAGGTCGAGCAAGGCGACGAGCACCGCCTGCTTGTACGTCGCCGAATAGCGACCCTCATCGAGCAAGCGCAGCACGCGCTCGGCGACGTCGACCGGCAACGCCTCGCCGCGGGTCACAGCGCCTTGCCCGCGAGGTAGTTCCCTTTGCTCGGGATGGCGTGCCGGACGCCGCCGCGCGGGTCGTCCATGTCGCCGTGGTAGCGCGGGATCACATGCACGTGCAGGTGCATCACCGTCTGCCCCGCAGCGGCTCCGGCGTTGAAGCCGACGTTGTAGCCGTCGGGTCGAAGGGCTTCGCGATCAAGCGCGGCCTTGACGACGTCGACGAGCGCCATCACGTCGCGCCGCTCCTCCTCGGTCGCCGCGAACCAGTCCGCGACGAGGCGCTTCGTCACCACGAGCGTGTGGCCCGGCGAGACCGGAAACCGGTCGCGAAACGCGAACGCCCGCGCGTTCTCGGCCACCCACGCGCCGCGCTCGACCTCGAGGAAGACCGACATGCCGAAGGGCGAGTGCACCACCCGATCTCGTCGACGGCAAGTGGCTCCTCGAGGCCGTGCACACGGGCGACGCCTCGGTGCGCGCCTCGTCGAGTGCGCGGTGGCCTTTGACCGCGCCGCGTTTCTTCGGAAGCGGGGCTACATCGTGCGCGTTGGCGAGGCCTTCCCCGTCGATACGAGTCCGCGCAACGTCGCCGTCGTCGGCGCGCCTCCATTCGCCCCGTTGACGGGGACGAAGTGGTCGTCGAGCGACGTCGACGCCCCATCGCTCGCAGGGACGGTCAGCTCGACCTCGAGGCGACCAACCTGCAGCTCCGACCCGTAGGACGAGAAGAGCCGCGCGCAGTCGCCTGCTGGGCCGAGCGCCGCACGGTCGGTCGTGACCTGCTCGTGGTCCTCCCAGTAGCGCCGCTTGGTACCGTTGAGGATGACCTCCTCGCGCTCGACGAACCGGGCTCCTGGCGCTGGTAGTGCCAATGGCGCAGCGTCTCGTCGGGCTCGAGCACGCGCGCGAGCGCGATGTTCGCCGAGCTTGGGTAGGGATCTCCCATCGCTTCGCCTGCGCCGCCCGGTAAGCCGATGCGGTCGACCACCAGGTCGGCCTGGCGATCGCCGCCGAGTGAGACGAGGTAAATCGAGACGACGGGCCGGGCCGGCGCCGGCTTGAGCAGGATCGGTCCGACCGTTCGCGTCAGCGGCGCCGGAGGACGGCCGCTGTTCATGCAGTCGTCGGTGTCGATCGCGTTGCCGTCGTCGCACTCCTCATCGCCCTGGATCGATCCATCGCCGAAGCCGGCCAGGTTCCAAGGGTCTGAATGGGCGGGCTGGGCGGAAGCGTGAGGTCCGGCGGTGGCGGTGGGTGGGGGGCGATGACCCCATGTCGCTCCCACAAGCGGCGAGCAGGAGCAGCCCGGCGAGCGTGCCACGTCAACCTGAGGTGCCCCGCCCTCGCTGTGCCGTGAGGGCCGTCACCATGAACCAGGTCGGCTTCGAAGTTCCGCTGGAGGACGTTCGGAGCGATCGGGTCGCGGTGGTTCGACTCGATGTCGCGGCGGAATCGACCTTTCCTGCGAGCGACGATGCCCTCGTGGCCCATCAGTCGCTCGACGCGCTTCCTGCCGACTCACCGCCCCTTCGCTCGCAACTCGCGGTGCATCCGAGGACTGCCGTACACGCCCCTGGCCTCCTTCTGGGCGGCTCGAATCTTCTTGACCAGACGCGGCCCCTACCCCTGCCTCGAACGAGCGAGTCGCGCTGCTGGGGCGGCAGCTCGTTCGCCGTACACATCAGCGCCGGTCGAATTTCGCGAGCGGCGCACTCGCGATCGGAACGAACCGCTGCGTGCCCAAGCGAACGAGGAGCCCCACGGGGATCTCGTAACGGCCAAGAGCGAAGTGCAGCGTTCGAGCCACATCGTCGGACGTCGCAAGCGCTGCGCAGGCGGTTCGATCGTCGTTTGCGGTAAGCGAGACTTGCTTGCCCATGCTGGTCACGAGCGTGACGCCATCGCAGCCAAACGCCCCGGAGAGGCGGCGGCGCTCCGGGTCAGGGCCTTGCTTCAACGCAGCCTCGGCGGCAGCTTTTTTGGCCGCGTCCGGCGCGGCACCGACCGCGGCCTCGAGCCGAGCCTTGATTTGGTCCGTCGCGAGGTGGGCCTTCAGCTCGATGGCGAGATCGCGCGACCCTTTGCGCTTTCCCGGCCCGACGTCGCCATGCTGCGTCAGCTTGATACCCGACAGGTTGACCGTCAACTCATCGAGCGAGAGCTCGGGAGACGGCGTTTCCGCCGGCACCGGCTTCAACGAGGCGAGGTCGATTTTGAGCGCCCCGGCGTCGGCTCGCTTGATGTCCGACGCGTCGAAGAAGAGCGCATCGCCGCCCGCGACAAACACCTCGGTGCCGTTCGGAAGCGCGCCCGACTGTACGCCGAACGTCGTTGGTCCGAACGAGAAGGTGGTCGAGCCCGTTTGCGGCTCGCCCTCGCCGGGCAGCACGCCCATCGCCGACAGCGAGACCGCGCCTTGCACCGACGCAACGTCGAGCTCGTACACGGAGAGCGGCTTCCCACAGCGCTCGGCACGCCCGACGAGGCGCACTTGCTCCTTCGGACGCCATACGGTCTCGAACGGAACGAAGGTGCCCTTTGACTCGTCGTCCCAGCTCTTCCAAGGCGTCGGCAACAGCTGACCTTGCACGGGAGCAGGGGGCGCGCTGAAGGAAGAGAAGGCCGCGCCACTGTCCAGTCGTTGGAACTCGAGCTCGCACTTGAGCGAGCCCCGCGCGCCCTCGATCGTGACCTCACCGCTTACATCGACGTAAGGTTTTCTCGTCCCCTTCGAGGCCTTGTCGCTCGTGCGCTCCGTGCCGTCGACGCTCTCCGATCGGGGCCGCATTTCGGCCGCGAGGATCACGTCGGACTCGTTCACCGCCTCGACGATCACGCCGAACCCGAACTCGCGCAGCTCGCTGGAATACCCGTATCCGCTGCGCACGGGCGCTTCGTCGAAGAACCCAGGCGTTTCACGCTGCGCACTCGTTGGGCTGAGCACGAACACCCGCGTCGAGAGCGTGAGTGTGGGGTTCGCGGGCGGGGCGGCCGCCGAGCCTGACGCAGACGGCGTCGGGGCCGCCGACGGACGCGGATCGCCCTCGGGGGGCAGAAGCACGGACGTCGCGAAGATGTCGCCGGAGGCGAGCTGGTGTTCGACGCCGGCCCGGTCCCGCGCGAGGAGCAGCCGCCCTCGCAGACGGACGGCCGTGACCGCTTCAACCTTATGCGCGACGCCGCCGTGCGCTTCGTGGAGCGAAACGAGCTTGCCGGGCGGAAGCGTCAGCCAGCCGTCCTCGGAGACGGTGGCCCCGGCGGCTCGCAGCGCCGCCTGGAGCTGCTCTTGCGTCACGCGCGCGAAGTCCGCCTCTCCCGCCGGACGCCCCGCCTCCGCAGACGCCGATGACGAAGGAGCACCCCCTTCGGTCGGCCCAGCGTTGCGGCACGCACTGGCCATGACTCCCGTCACGAGCAGCACCGCAGCCCCCCTCATCCTCGACACGGTCTTCATGGCTCTCTCCGCGATTGGCTGGGGACGCGCCACCTCGGCGCGAGCGCCGGGCGAGAGCAGCTGCGTTCAATTGTCGCCTGTCAACTTGAAAGGCGGGAGCCTCCTTGCTTCACTGAGTCGCTCGCGAGCGCTGGCGCCGCGAGTCGCGATGCTGCGGCGGCTCGCGCTTGGAGTAAGCTCCGGGGCGATGACGAGTTCTACGTTGGGTGACGAACTCTCGCGGTGGCTGCTCGAGTCCGCCACGCGCCAACTCTCCCTGCCCGAGCTGCTCGACGCCCTCGGCGCGCGCCTCGCCGAGGGCGGGATCCGGGTCGAGCGGCTCCGCACCAGCGCCACCACCAAGCACCCCGAGATCTTCGTGCGCGCCGTTTTGTGGCGCGCGGGCGTCGGCATCGACGTCGTCGACCGCGCGCGCGACATTACGCGCACATCCGACTTCCTCGAGAGCCCGGTCGCCCGGGTCCGCGACGGCGCCGAGCGCGTACGCTGCAAGCTTTTCGGACCCGACGCCGATTTCTCCTTCGCACTCTGCCAAGAGCTCGCAGCGGAGGGGCTCACGGACTACGTCATCTACCCGATCGTCTTCGGCAGCGGCGAGCGCACGTACGTGTCGTTCGCGACCGACGCCCCCGACGGCTTCAGCGAAGCGTCGCTCGCCGTCTTCGCCGCGCTGCTCCCAGCCCTCTCGGTGCGAGTCGAGCTTGAGTCGCATCGGTTCACGCTCGACAGCCTGCTCCGCGTCTACCTCGGCAACAACGCCGCGGAGCGCGTGCTCGCAGGCTCGTTCTTGCGCGGCACGGGGCAGCCCATCGAGGCGGCGGTGTGGTTCTGCGATATGCGCGGCTTCACGACGCTGGCCGATCGGCGCCCCGCCGCCGAGATGGTGACCATCCTCGATCGGTTCTTCGAAGCCGTGGCGGGGCCGATCGCGCAGCACGGCGGCGAGATCTTGAAGTTCATCGGCGACGCCGTGCTCGCGATCTTTCCGGTCGGCGCGAGCGGCCCGTCGGCAGCGTGTGCGAGCGCCTCCGCAGCGGCGCGCGTCGCGCTCGAGGGCGTACGCGCCATCGCCGGCAAGGACGGTCTGCCCGAGCTCGAGGTCGGCATCGCGCTCCACCTCGGCGAGGTCATGTACGGCAACATCGGCGCGCGGAATCGGCTGGACTTCACCGTGATCGGCGCGGTGGTGAACGAGGTGTGCCGCGTCGAGGGCTTGTGCCGCTCGCTCGGGCCGATCCTGATGACGGCCGACTTTGCTCAACGCTGCCCGCACCGCGTCGAGAGCCGTGGCGTCCACGCGCTGAAGGGCGTGGGCGAGCCGCGTGAGCTGTTCGTTCCGGCGTAAGGTGGCGACCTTACGGTCGACGGCGACGGCGCCCCAGCACTCCGCCCAACAGTCCGAGGGCGATCGCCCCAACCCTTCGAGCGTCGCCCGCGCCTTGGGGAGCCAAGCTGCACCCGCTTGCGCTGACCGCACCTCCGCTCGAGCCGTCTCCGCCCGCGCCCGACGTCGCGACGCTGGCGGCGCTCGACGCGCCGCCGCTCCCCGACGTGCTCGCCCCGCCGCCGCCCGACCCCGCGCCCTCGGGCGGAGGCGACACCTTGCAGCCTCCGAGCGAGTGCTCCAGCGCGCCGATCGTCAGCTTTTCCACAGGGCGCGTGCGCGCGCAGTAGTCGTCGACGACGTCCGCGTGAGGGACGGCGACCTGAAGCGCCGCCGTACCGCCCTTCGGCGAGAAGTCGAGCTCGAGCGGCGCGGCGTCGAGGCCCCGTGAAGAGGTCGAGCGGCTGCTCTGCGAGCTCGCTCGACGAAGCGAACATCGCGCCGTCGCGTGCGCACACCTTGCCCATCAAGAGGTTCGCGTGCGACTCGCCGGTCGTCGTGTCGAAGCGAAAGTCGATGCCGCTCGTGGCGACGAGGGTATTGAAGACCACGCGCGTGTTCTTCCCACGGTTCACGTAGATGCCGACGTCCGAGCAACCAACGATGAGGTTGTTTCGCATGACGCCATTCGTGTGTTCGACCGCGCAGGGCACGTTCGCGTCGAACGCGGGCGCGAAGAACTGCGGGCCTTGCGGAAGTCGTGCAGGTCGTTGCCGCGCACGACCCAGCCGACCCCGCCGTCGATGTTGAGCTTGGTCAACGGGCTCGCGGTCGCGCGCGGGTGTCGCCGAGCTCGCAGAGCTCGACGAGTCCGTGGCTCGCCATCTGGTACGCGCCCTGCCCGTCGGGCGCAGCGAGCGCCTTAAGCTGCGCGTTGAAGTCGCGCACGCGGCTCTTTCGCAACACGAAGCCCTCGGCCTCGCCGCCGGTGACGTGGAAGGCGTGCTCGCAGGCGTCATCGCTCGCGCACACGCCCCGGACGTCGAGCCCCTCGAAGTGCCGGTGCGCGCCCGTCACGTGAAAGCCCTCGACCGCGTCGAACTCGATGCGGGCTCCGAGCGGCGTCGCGCTCCGCACCGTGATCGGGCTCCACTCGCCGCGCACGAGACGTCGCCCATCGCGTAGACGCCGTCGGCGAGCGTGATGGTGTCGCCGGCCTTCGCCGCTCCGATCGCGGCCGTGAGCTCGGCGCTCGTCGTGACGGTCTTGTCGTCCGCGCGCGCCGAGGACGACCACGCAACGGTGACGACGGCGAGCGCCCTCGCGGTCTCGAGGGGGCGGAGGCTCATGTTGGCGCAGCGTAGCGCGAGGCGGCGTCTCGTAGGGGCCTCAGGCGAGCATCGCGTCGACCGCCGCGCGCAGGCTGCGGAGCGCGCCGGGCTCGCAATGAAGCGTCAGGCGCTCCTCGAGCTGACCGCGCTTGTAGGTGAAGGTCAAGACGCCGAGCGTCGCGTCGAGGCCAGCGCCATGCTGAGAGCCGAGAATGCGATCGACGCGCCAGTCGGTGCCCGTGAGCAAGGCGCCGTGGTCGAGGATCGTGCGGCGGATGAGCTCGCCGCGAAGCTTCCGGATGGCGGGCTCGAAGAGCGGGAGGAGCACCGCGGAGAGGGCCTCGGCGTGGGATGGCGAGAGCCTCGCGAGATCGGCGGCGAGGACGTGGGGCTCGGCGCCCGCACGCGCGAGCGCGTCAAAGAGGAACCGGCATCCGCGCAGCGCCGCGACGAGCTTCGAGGTCGCGACCTCGGTACGACGAGCGAAGCGCTCGACGTCCGCGTCGATCGTCGGCTCGAGCGACGGAGCGAGGCAGGGCAGCAGGATGTCGCGCAACTGCTCCTTGGCGAGGGGCGTCAGCGAGACGAGGGCGTCCATGTCGGCGGCGAGCGTCGGCGGCGCGGGCCGATCGCCGAGGCACAAGAGCGAGACCGTGGCGTCGGGCGCGGAGGCGGGCGTGGTCATACGAGGGTCAGCCTACACGAACGCGCGCCGCGGCAACGCGAGCCTCACTCGACGAGATCGATCGTCACGCCACGCGAGGTGCGCATACGATGCACCCCGGGGTTGGCCGCGTTGACGGGTGACGGCGTGAGGGCGTTCGGGATGGCGCCGACGATGATCGGCCGATCGGGATCTCCGCCGACGAAGGCGACCGCCACCTCGGTGCCCGGCTTGAGCGGGAAGTGGGTGCCGTAGCCCTCGCCGGCGTGGTTCTGGAGCATCCGCACCGGCCGCGAGGTCGCGCGCTCGGTCGGGCACGTCGTGTCGAAGAAGAACCGCACGAGGTAGCGCCCCTCGGCGTCGAGGTTGGCGTAGCGCCCTTCGGGGGTCCCCGGCCCGGCATCGACGAGGCCGGTCACGACGCCCGAGATCCGCGGCTTGGGAGTCACGCGCGGCGGCCGGTAGGTGCGGGTCGCGAGGATGGCCTTGAAGGTGTTCTCGTAGCCGGTGCCGGCCGCATCAAAGCCTGCGACGACCTGGGTCGCCGCGTGCTCGACCTCGGTGACGAGCAGCTCGACCGACCCGAGCTCGGGGTGCCCTTCGACGCGCACTCGATGGCCGGCGGCGAGCGTCGGCACGGTGCTCCTTCCGACGTAGACGAGCTCGGCAGCGCGGCACTCCTCGGCCCGCGCCCTCGCGATGGCGGCGCCCTCCGCGGGGGTCTTGTGGTGGCTCCCGAACTCGATGCGACCGCCCGCGAAGCCGTCCTCGATCGAGTGCTGGCTCGTCAAGTCGACGAGCGGGGTGCGGTAGTTGTAGTCGCACACCGAGTGAAATCCCGGCACGAGCGTGCGCTCGGCGCGCAGCTCGAAGATCCCGAGGGCCTCACCGCGCGCACGGTAGTGCGCGACCTCGCCCTGGACACGCCCGAACGACTGCGCGTCGTCGGCGAACACGAGGCGCGCGACCGAGTCGTCGTGCTCGAAAAAGAAGCTCACGCCGAGGTGCTCGGTGAGCCGAGAGACGAAGGCGAGGTCCGTCTCCTGGTACTGCACGATGAACTCGCGGAGGGGATAGTCGCCGAGCAGCCGAAAGTCGGACTCGCCGTGGAGGGCCGTCGCCTCGAGCTTCTGCGCGACGAGCGACGGAACGGTCGTGTGGACGAAGGTCTCGGAGGTCTCGACCATCGAGAGGGCGTACGCGCGCGGCGCGATCCGCAGCGAGTAGCAGCGACGACCGTCGAGGCGCTCGAGCGCGTCGATGGCGCCGACGACCATGCCGTGTAGGCGGCGCACGACCGCCGAGCCGCCGACGCGATCGAGCACGATGCTCACGGCGACACCGAGGAAATCCTCGGCGGACGGGCCGCCGTCGTCGACGACGACCTCGACGTCGTACGCGAAGAGTCGCGAGATCGCCTCGCGACCGGCGAAGCGACGCACGCGCACGGCGTCGCACGAGATGGCCTGGGATTCGAGCGCGATCGGGAGCGGTTCGGTGTTCACGGTAGGCATTCGAGCGCTATCACCAGCGGGCGAGCGTTGCGAGCGCGACGGCCGACGAGTAGCGTCCTCAGCCGACCGTTGGCAGAGCGGGCGAGCGTTCTTTCGACGGGTCGAACGGCGAGAGGAGCGCGCACCCATGACCGACATCTTCGAGACGCAGGCGGACTCGGCGAGCGGGAAGTACTTCAACGTCGACGTCCCCGACTTCACCAACGCGGCCGCGAACGCCGAGAAGCGCCACGCTTACCTGCGCGTCGGGAGCATGGCGGGCTTCGTCGATCCGTCGGTCCACGGCGCGGCGCTGTGGGGAAAGTTCTCGCAGTTCTACGAGCAGAGCCCGACGGGCACGCACCGGCGCACGGAGCCGTCGAGCCCCGCTCGGCCCGTGAAGTACGGCTCCGAGACCCCCTCGAGCCCGACCTCGGTGACGAGCAACCTGCTCGCGCACGCAGGCTGGCGCGACCACTGCGACGGCAACCGAATCTCGACCACGGCCGGCGACAAGGTCGAGGTGATCGGTGGGAATTACCAGCTCATCGTCCTCGGTCGCGCGAGCAACGTCGGCGACGGCGTGACGGTCGATGCGTCGGGCGGCGTGCTCCTCGACGGCGACGTGACGCCTGGCGCGGTCACGACGGTCGAGTACACGTCGCAGAAGTTCGGCGGCACCTGGAAGGTGACCGAGGAGGTCGAGAAGGGCCACGTCACCGAGGTCTTTCGCGGGGAGTTCCGCGAAGAGTTCCGCGGCTCGTCGCGCATCTCGATCATCGGCAACACCCCGACGAACTTCACGGTCGCGCCCCTCGGCGAGGACGGCCCGCGGGCGAACTGGACGTCGAGCAACGATCCGAACGGCAACCCCGACGTGGTCGAAGCGACGTGGGCGAGCTCGCTCACCGAGTACGTCGGCACGAGCGGCAACGCGATCCCGAAGGTTGCCACGCTGGTACACGCGACGCAGTTCAAGAACGTCGTGAACGCCGACGAGTTCATCGACCGCGTCTACGCGAACAACATCACCCGCGTGCAGGACGCCGAGACGGTGACCGAGAAGTACCACGGCTCGCTCGACGAGACCTTTGGCACCGCGTCCGATCCGGCCGTGACCGTGAGCACGTTCTACGGTGGGAGGCAGCAGCGCATGTACGGCGGGCACGCCGAGATCGTGGTCGGCGCGATCACGAACTTCTTCTTCGGCGCCAAGCTAAACCTCACGCTCGCGAAGACGATCGAGCTCCTCCTCGGGGCGCACCTCGAGCTGCACATGGGCTCGTTCCGCGAGATCACCTGGGGACAGAAGTCGGACATCGTGATCGGCGACGAGCACGAAGAGACCTTCGGCAAGCTGAGCGAGGTCAGCCTGACGAAGAAGCAGGCGGCGCTCGCGCTCTTTCTAGGCTGAACCTCGGCGTGCGAACCAAGAACCTGACCCCGTTCCCGGTCGGCGTGCGCGTCACGTCGACGCGGCCCCCCGTCCCCGAGATGGTGGTCATCGTGCGGGGGCGCTTCGCGCTTGCTCCTGGCGCGGTCGCGACGGCGGTGCTCGGCGAGGTCGAGGCGCTCGCGCAGGGGCCGCTCTCGGGCGAGACCTTCGCCGAAGAGGACGAGGCGCGCGTCGGTGCGCCGACCTACGCGGGCGACTTCGCCGACTGGAAGCCGCGCGCGGAGGTGTTGTTCGTCGGCTCCGCGCACACGCCGCGACATCGGCCTCTTGGCTGGTGCGACATCGGGCTCGCGCTCGGCCGCTGGCAGAAGCGCCTCCGCGTCTTCGGGGTCCGCGCCTGGGCCGAGGACTCGCTCGGCGCGAAGCCGTCCGAACCGACCCCGTTTACGTCGCTTCGGCTCGGCTACGAGCGCGCGTTCGGGGGCTCCGGCGTCAGCGACAACCCCATTGGGCTCGGGGCCAACGGCGTGTTGCTGCCGTGCATCGAGTACCCGGCGGGCTTGATCGAGTCGCGCGACGACCGGCCGCCGCCCGCATCCCTCGGCCCGATCGCATCGACCTGGGCGCCGAGGGCGGACAAGCTCGGCTCGGCATACGGGCCCTCCTACGCGTCGCGCGCCCCGTATTTTGCCGAGGATTTTGACTGGAGCCATTTTCAGTCGGCGCCGCAGGATCAGTGGCTGCCGAGCTTCCCGCAGGGCGACGAGCCGCTCGTTCTCGAGAACCTCCACGCCGAGCACGGTCGACTCGAGACGCGCCTGCCCGGCCTGCGCATCCGCGCCTTCGCGAACGACGTCGAGGGTCACTTCCGCGAGGTGCCGCTCGTCCTCGACACGCTCCTCATCGACGGCGACGCGAGCGAGGTGCTCCTCACCTGGCGAGGCCGCACTCCGGTTCGCGACGCCGAGCTCGATGACGTCACGGGACTGCTCATCGTCTCGGAGCCGCTCGCCGAGCCCCCGGGAAGCCTCGAAGCGTGGCGCGACGAGCTCGTCCGGTTCGAAGCCGATCCGCTCGGTCTCGGGCGCTCGCTGCCGCCGGAGATCGCGGCCAAAGCCGCCGATCCGAGCCCCGATGCGCGCATCGACGGGATGCTGGCGCTCCTCGAGCACGAGCGGCCCGGGGCCACCGCGTCACTGACGGCCGAGCAGGCGCGCAACCGAAGCGGAAGCCTCCGCGAGGTGCTGCGCGCCGCCCTCGCGGCGAACGAGAACGAGGCTCCCGTGATGGCGTCGCGAGGAGCACCAAACGTGCACCTCGGCCTCGGTGGCGTGCTCGCGGACGCTCGCGCGGAGCTCGCGCGCCTCGCGCCCGATCGGCTGCCACAGCTCGACGCCGCGCTCGATGCCGCGCGCCTCGACACCCTCGATCCGTCGGTGAGCGGCCCCTCTGCGCGGCCGATCGGCGAGGACGCGCCCGGTCCCGGCGCGAACCTCGACGGCCGCGACCTGAGCGGCCTGGACCTCTCGGGCGTGAACCTCGAGGGAGCGTCGCTGAGGGGTGCGACGCTGAAAGGCACGCGGCTCCAAGGCGCCCGGCTCGTCGGGGCGAACCTCGAGGGAGCGTTGCTCTTCCAGGCCGATCTCTCGGACGCCGACGCGAGTCGGGCGCGGCTCACTCGGGTCAACGCCTCGCGCCTCACGCTCGTGCGCGCGCGCCTCGACGAGGCCGTCCTCGACCACTCGAGCTTCACGCACTGCGACGCGACCGACGCGCGCCTCCCCGGCGTCGCCGGTGAGCTCGTCGTGTTCTCCGACGGCGTCTTCGTCGGCGCGAGCTTCCTCGGGGCAAAGCTCTCGCAGGCCGATTTCGAGGGGGCGGTGCTCGAGCGCGCGAACTTCGAGGGCGCGGCGCTCGGGCGAGCGATTTTCCTGAACGCCCGCGCCACGGGTGCGCGCTTCGAGCGGGCCACGTGCGACGGCGCGACGTTCGAGCGGGCCGAGCTCGGTGACGCGGTGTTCGCGGAGGCGCACGGGGTCGCGGCGAGCTTCCTCGCGGCGAACCTCGCGCGCGCAGACCTTCGCTGGACACGCTTCCTCCGCTGCCACTTCGACCGCTCGACGGCCGAGGGCGCACGCTTCGACGCCGCGGATCTCACCGGCTCGCGCCTCTTGAAGGCGCGGCTCGACGGCGCGAGCTTCCGGAGCGCCAAGCTGGTCTCGGTGGATCTGTCGAAGACGAGCCTCGCGCAGGCTCGCTTCCAGGACGCGAACCTCTACGACGCCAAGCTCATCGGGGCGAAAGGCGTCGGCGCACGCTTCGACGGCGCGAACCTGCTCCGCGCGCTGAGGTCCTCGTGAAGCTCTCACGCGCAGACTTCGAGTCGCTCGTGCGAACGGGCTTCGACTTCGCGGGCGCGACGCTCGCGGAGCTCGATCTCCGCGACGCCTCCGCCGACGGCGCAAAGCTCGCGGGCGCGATCCTGAGCGAGGTTCAGCTCGACAGGGCGAGCCTCCGCGGCGCGCGCCTCGACGGAGCGAAGCTCCTCGCGGTCTCGCTCACGTCGGCGAGCCTCGAAGGCGCCATCCTCGACGACGTGGGCGCCGTCGGCATCGACCTCGGCGGAGCCAACCTCACGGGTGCGTCGCTCGCGCGGGTCCGCCTGGGCGACGCGCGACTCACCGGCGCAACACTCCGTGGCGCAAAGCTCACGGACGCGCTGCTCCCCGCGGCAGGGCTCGACGACGCCGTCCTCGACGACGCCGAGCTGTCGGACGTGGTGCTGTTCGAGGCCAAGCTCGGGCGCGCTTCGCTCGCGAGGGCCCGACTCTCGCGGGTGATGATGAACGACGCGGACGCCTCCCACGCGACCTTCGACGGCGCCGCGCTCGCGAACGTGAGCTTTCTCGGCGCAAACCTCGAGGGCGCCTCGTTCGAGGGCGGGAGCTTCGAGCGCGTGACGCTTCAGCGCGCAAAGCTCCGCGGCGTTCGGCTCCCGAAGCGCCTCCACGGGCTCGTGCTGACGGGCGCTGCGCTCGAGGGAGGCGCGGCCCTCCGCGACGTCGAGCTGAGCCAGGCCGAGCTCGACGAGCTCGACCTCTCCGGGTTCGACCTATCCTCGTCGAGCTTCGAGGGCGCGGTGCTGAACGGCGCTAGCCTGCGCCACGCGAAGCTCACGAACGCGAACCTCGGGCGGGCCGTGCTGCTCGGGGCCGACCTCACCGGCGCCGATCTCGAGGGCGCGATCTTGAGGCGCTGCGTGCTCACCGACGCGAAGCTCCCGTTCGCCGATCTCCGCGGCAAAGACCTCATGCAGGTGCTCGCGATGAACGCCGACCTCCGGTGCGCCCAGCTCACCCATGCGCGGCTCGAGCTCACCACGCTCGACGGCGCGAACCTCGCCGAGGCCGATCTCTCGGGAGCCTCGCTTCGGCAGGTGTCGCTCGATGGCGCGACGCTCCGCGGCGTGAAGCTCGAGCGCGCGCGCTTCGAGTCCGTGCAGTTCAACGACGTCGACCTCTCGACGGTCGCGTTCCACGGCCTGTCGATGGTGCGCTGCTCGTTCCGCGACTGCGACCTCACGGGGCGGACCTTCGTTCGCTGCGACTTCACGGGCTCGGACTTCACCCGCGCGAAGCTCGCGGGCGCGACCTTCGATCACTGCATCCTCTCGCAGGCGACGCTCGACCGCGCCGAGCTGTCGGGCGCGAAGCTCGCGGGCGTCGTCGCGAAGGCCGCGTACTTCGGCGGCGCAAACCTGTCCCTCGCGAACCTCTCCGGCGCCGGGCTGCGCCACGCGACCTTCACCGACGCGCGGCTCGAGCGCGCGAACCTCTCCGGCGCCGACGCGCGCGAGGCCATGTTCGACGGGGCACGGGCCATCGGCGCGAGCTTCGTCGCGACCCGCCTCGAGTACTCCGAGCTGTCACACGCCGACGTGCAGGGCGCGGACTTCTCTCGCGCCGATCTCTCGCGCGCGAACCTTCACGGCGTCCGGGATGCGGGCGCGATCTTCGCTGGCGCCATCACGACCGGGATGAAGCGCGACGACGCCGACCGGAAGGCCGCAGAGGAGTGGCGCCCGCCCGGCCGCGACGAACACCGAGGAGACTGAACCATGCTTCCCGCAACCAATCGAGGCGCAGGGCAGACCATCGGCATGCCCGACGTGTGCCTGACGCCGGCGCCACCCGCGCCTCCCGTGCCGGTCCCCTATCCCAACCTGGGCATGACGGCGATGGCGGCGCCGTTCTCGATGAACGTGCTCGTGAGCGGGATGCCCGCGCTTCACCAAGGCTCGGTCATCCCGATGACGTCGGGCGACGAGGGCGGCCTCGCGCACCCGACGGTGAAGGGGCCCGCACGCTTCACCACCGGCAACCCGATCGTGAAGGTGAACAACCTGCCCGCCGTCTCCCTGACGACGCCGACGACCGGCAACAACATGAACAACGGCCTCGGCGCGGTGCTCGTGCCGAGCGTGACGAACGTGTTCTTCACGACGGCGGAGCCGGCCGCGCCGCCGTTGGGCTCGCTCGACGGGCGGGCGATGGGCTTGCTCGGCGAGGCGCTCGACGGCTCTGAGGTCGAGCACCGCCTCGAGCCGGGAGGCGTCGGCGTCGTGCGGATCGGCCTCTTCGCCTTTGCGACGCCGAGCCGCGTGCGCGCGGCCATCGTCGACCTCTCGCGCCAAGCGGCACCTCGCGGCCTCGAGCGCCTCGTCATCGATCTGCGAGGTTGCCCGGGCGGCGACACGCTCGCGGCCGCAGAGCTCGCCGGAGACTTCCTGCCCGAGCACAGCGTGCTCCTGCGCGTGCTCGAGCCCGACGGAGACGAGCGCGCCGTCCTCGCGCGTCATGCAGCGGCGTCGCCGGAGCTTCCGCTCGAGGTCTGGATCGACGGCGGGACGGCGTCCGCCGCCGAGGTCTTCGCAGGAGCCTTGCAGGAGCATGGGCGCGCGCGGCTCTGCGGGTCGCGCTCGCGCGGGAAGGCGACCATGCAGCGCGTCCTGCCAGGGGTCGTCGAGTCGGGCGCTTCGTACGAGACCGTCGGCGAGGCGCGGCTCCCGAGCGGGCGGAGCGTCGAGGGCGTCGGGCTCTCGCCGGACCTCGCCCCCTTTTCGGCCGGCTCGCGCTAGAGACTTTTCGCATCGTGGCAGCTCCTCGCGCTCGCCTCATTTGACCCGGCCAACGCCCCAGCCCGAGGCGGCGCGCCCAAGACCACCCTCCTCTTCGCCGACGACTTCGAGAGCGGCGACCTCGCCCGCGGCGGCTGGCTGAAGAAGGACGCCTCTGTCGCAAAGACCAGCAAATTCGCGGGTAAGTTCGGCGTACGCCTCGTGAAGGGCGACGCGCTCGTCGTCGAGTGGTGGAACGGCTCCGCGTGGGCCACCGCGAAGACGCTC
>VGRJ01000093.1 GCA_016875405.1 Deltaproteobacteria bacterium
GATCGCTCGCCGCGCCGTCGAGGTGAACAGGCGACTCGGCGAGCGTCTCGTCGCCGGCGACGATCGCGACCCGGCGCGCCCCTGCGCGAACGCCGGAAACAGCGCCCACCGACGCACTCGGCGCGGGGGCTCCCCGAGCGCCCGGAGCGCCGCGCGTGCAGCCGACGCGCACGGTGACGCGGCTCCCCGAGCGGCTCGCGTGGACAATCCCACAATCATCGACAGCCCCGCGAAGCTCGTCGAGCGGCGCGGAGACCGCAACGCCCCCGGGCTCGTCCGCCCGCGCACCGGGATCGGCCTCGAGGTCGCCGAGCACCACGATGCGCTTGTCGACGTGCGCGAGGCCCACGACCAGCTCGCGAGCGAGCGAGAGCGCACCATCGACGTCGGTGCCGCGATCGGTGGGCCGCGCGCCTTCTAGGGCCGCGCGCGCCGCCTCGAGGTTGCTCGTCGAGCCCAGCGCGACGCGCGCCGGACGCCCCGCCAAGACCACCGCGACGGCGTCTCCGGGCTGGAGACTCGCGAGCAGCTCCTTCGCGCCGGCCTGCGCGCGGTCGAAACGCGTGGGCCCACCCTGCTTGTCGCGAGCCCGCATGCTGAGCGAGTCATCGAGGACGATGGCCACGGCGACCGAAGCGCCGCTCGGGCGCGCTAGCGTGAGCCGTGAACACCGAAAGAGCGGCGTCGCCCCGAGGACCGCGAGGGCGAGCACCGAAAGCGCGCGCAGGGCGAAGAGCGCCCGATCCTGGATCGCGGTTCGTCGACTCGCGATCGCGTGAGCCTCGGGGACGAGCCGCGCGGCCGGGAACGGCTGCTCCTCGGGCGGCCGGCGCCGCAGGAGGTGCGCGACGAGAGGGGCCACCACGAGCGCCGCAACCGCGAGGGCGGCCCAGGTACGAAAGCTCATCGGCGTGCCTCGCCGATCGCCTGCACGACCGCCCGCACCGTCACGATCGGATCGACGTCGGTGCGCGAGCGCACGAGCCGTCCTCCGCCGAACTCGATCGCAGCGCGCCAGCGCGAGGTCTGCTGCTCGAGCCGCTCGAGGTACTCGCCGCGCACCCGTTCGACGTCGGTCGTCACGACGTGCGTCCCCTCGAGCTCACGCAATCGGACGCGCCCCGCGAACCCGAGCTCGGCCTCGACCGGGTCGAGCACCTGAACGCCAACGAGCACGCGCTCGCTCGCGAGGACACCGACGAGCCGCCGCACCTCGTCGGGCAAATCCAAGAAATCGCTGAAGAGGACGACCACGCTGCCGCGGCGCGCGCGCCTCGCGAGGACACCGAGCTGCCGCTCGAGCGCGTCGAGATCGTCGGCGAGCGCCCCCCGCGCCTCGGCCCGCTCGAGCGAGTCGACGATCCGTTCGAAGGTGGCCTGCCCAAAGCCCGCCCGCGCGGGTGCCTCGTATCGACCATGTGGAGCCCCGAGCCAGGCGAGCCCCACCGGATCCTGCCCGCCCGTCGCGATGCGGCAAAGCGCCGCCGCCATCACCCCGGCGTACGCGAGTTTCGCGCCGCGCGCGCCACCGGACGCCCCGCGAAATCCCATTGAGGCGCTCGCGTCGAGCGCGAGCCAGACCGCGCGCTCGGTGTCCGTCTCGAACTCGCGAACCATCAGTCGATCGTGTCGCATGAGGCTACGCCGATCGAGGAAGCGAAGATCGTCGCCCGCGACATAGGGACGCTGGCCCCCGAACTCGATGCCGGCACCTCGGCGCGTGCTCCGATGCGCGCCCGCGTACACGCCGTCGGCCACCGCGGCAGCGCGTACGCGCAAGGGCCCGAGCGCACCCCAATCGAGCGGCAGGAGCCCCCGCCCTGGTCTCACGCGCGTCGCGCCGGCCATAAAGGCGATATAGCCCAGCGAGCGCGCACCGTCAGCGGAGGCGGAGCCAGGCGCCGAGCCCGGTCGCGGCGAGGCCGATCACGACCGCGGCGCGGGTCCAGGCGCGACCGCGACTAACCTTCGCTCGGGCGGGGCCTTCGCTCACCAGTCCATTGCGGAGCGGACCTCGGTCGTCACGGACGACTGCCCAGTACCCGCGGACCAAGCAAATCGTGTTGACGCGATACAGTCTTATGAATACGGAAACGATTGGCTAATTCGGGCCAGAACAACAAAAAACAACTGCATCGACAGCGTGACAATGCCCACCCAATCCATCGTTCCCCTCGCCACATTCGCCTGCTTTGCCCTCCTCGCTTGCGGACAAGGCACGAGCGGTGCACCAGATACCCCAGCGGGCCTCACCGGCCCGAGTTTGGGAGGCACTTGGTCCGGGCCCTGCTATCCGAGCCCAGCTGGAGACGGGAGCTTCAACCAGCTCACCTTCAGAATGACGGAGTCCACCTGGGACCTCGACTACGTCGCCCACGGGGACGCGACATGCAGCGGCAGCGCGACGTTCCTGACGGTGAACATCCAGGGTCCGTACACAATCGGCGCGCCCTCGGCGGTCTCGCCGGGCGCCCACGAGGCCACGTTCAGCTTCAGCAAAAAGACGGTCACGGCAGGCCAGGAGGCGGCGGTAGGCTTCCTCAAGGAAAAGTGCGGCTTCGATGCGAAGGTCGGCGAGCCGGTGGACCTTGCCAACGGCTGCGCCAACCTCGGCGCCTACCCACTCGCCAGCTGCAAGGACGACCACGACATCGTCCGCCTGGAGGGCAACTCGTTGTCCTTTGGTAAGCGCCCGGCGGACAACAACATGTGCAGCCCGGACAAGCGGCCTACCACCTTCGAGGGCGGCGCGACCGTCACCAAGAAGGGCTGAGCTTCCCAACCGGAACGGCGAGGGTAGCCGACCAACGCTCCGCCAGAGCAGTCGCTGCCCTCCCCTATTCGGTCGTAACGGACGCCCTTCGACGAAGGGCCCTTTGCTCGAGTCGACGCAAACCGCAAGGTGCGTCAGGTGTCGGGCCCCGCTCTGCAGCGAGCGACCTCCGGACTTCGGAGCCTGCTCACAACCGCGGCGCGCGTCGCCCGGCGTCCGCGATCCGAAGCGTGTAAGAACGCACTGCCAAGTCCGCTCCCATAGCGCCGGCTCGTCCTGGGCCGGCGCGCGCGGCGCCGCGCACCGTCAGCGGAGGCCGAGCCAGGTACCCAGCGCGATCGCGGCGAGGCCGATCACGACCGCGGCGAGGCTCCAGGCGAGACCGTCGTCAGCCTTCGTCCCGGCGGGGAGGGTCGGCGGTCCGTTGCGGCCGGAGGACGGCGGCTTTCCAGTCCCCGAAGGCCGTAATTCGCGGGGCCTCGATGGCTTCGGGCGCGGCGCCACGACGCTCGACTGCGTGACCTCGAGCCCCTCGGGCATCACGACGGCGACGCGCGCCCCACGCCCAGCCTCGGAAGCCGCCTCGTGGAGCGAGGGCATCGTGATCCCGGGGGCCATGGGATCGAGCTGGGTGTCGGGCGCTTGCTCACGCGTCTCGGCGAGCCCACCCGCCTGCAGCGACGACTCGAGAACCTCCGCGAGCGCGCGTGCCGACGGGAACCGCTCGTCCCGCGATTTGGCGAGCGCGCGCATCACCACCGCCTCGAGGGCCGCCGGGATGCCTCGTGAAGGAGCGGCAAGCCGCGGCCACACCGCCTCCTCGGCGAGGTGCGCCTGCATCGTCGCGACCGACCCCGCCCTCACGAACGGCAGCGCACCGACGAGTAGCCAATAGAGGACGACGCCTGCCGCGTAGATGTCCGTGCGCGCGTCGAGCGCCTCGCCCGCGACCTGCTCGGGCGCCATGTAATCCGGCGTTCCGAACACCATGTTCCGCTCGGTGATGAGCGTCCCTTCGCCCTCACCGGCGACGAGCTTTGCGAGCCCGAAGTCCACGACGCGCAACGTGAGCGAAGCTTCGAAGCTGCCGCGCGACTCGGTGTGACCACCCTCGACGAGGAGGTTCGACGGCTTGAGGTCGCGATGCACGACGCCCGCGGCGTGTGCGACCTCGAGCGCGACGCAGAGCTGCAGACCGAGCGCGACCACCTCCGAGATCGCGAGCGGCCCAACCCTGGCGACGTACGCATCGAGTGGCGGTCCATCGATGTACTCGAGCGAGAGGAGGAGCAGCTCGTCCTCGTCGACGACCTCGACGAGGCGCGCGATGTGCCGGCCCTCGAGACGCGTGAGGATGCTCGCCTCACGACGGAACCGACCCACGACCTGGCGATCTCCCTGGAGCTCGCGATGCAGGATCTTCACCGCAACGATCTCGTGCTCACTGCCGACGTAGAGATCGCGCGCTCGGTAGACCTTGCCTGACAGACCGTCGCCGAGCTCCTCGAGCAACTCGAAGCGCTCGCCCACGACGTCGCCTACCGCGCGAGCTCGTGAGGCTCTCGTCACGGCGCTCCTGCCGCGCACGCCGAGAGGATCTTCGGGCTGTAGCGATTCGGATCGAGCACGAGCTCGGGTTCGACCTTTCGCCACGCTCTGCACGCCTCGGCCGCGAGCGCCTTGGCGCCTACCGCGACATAGGCTTCGGTGAGCATCGCGTGCACCCGCGCGAGCTGAGGCATCGTGAGGCCCCCCTGCCCGAGCAGCCCTGCCCCGAGAGCGATGGCGTCGACGTAGGCCCCTCCTCGGAGCTTCGCCGCGAGCCCCTCGAGCTCACGCTCCGCCGCATCTTGGAGACGGCGCGCGCGTCCGCCGGCTTCGCCCGTCGTCACGGCGAGCGCCGCGCTAGCCGCCGCCTTGCCCGCCTCGGTCAGCGTCAGGTCGGAGAGCGGTACGAGGACGATTTGGCCCTGCGCGGGCCGCGGCTTCAGCCCAGCATTGAAGCTCAGGATCATCCAAGCGTCGTCGCGACGGCCGAGGAAGCGGTACGCGAGGCTCTCGGCCGTATCGCCCTGCGAGGCCACGTAGCGCAGCGGGAACGGCACCATGACCTCTCGCCCTGGGGCGGGCGGCTCCCATGGCTTCGCGCCGTTCACCCTCGCGAGCACGTCACCGCGCGTCGCTGCGCCCAGCGCCGCCGCAGCGATCGAGGGCCAGGTCTCGCCCGCGACGGCGAGATGGTGACCGACGGCAGGGATCTCGAGCCGCATTCCCGGCACGACCGTGGTCCCGGCTCCGCCCTCGAGGAGGTTCGCGGCGACCAGGATACGCTCGCGATCGATGCGCCCGTAGAAGCGCTCGGCGAGCACCGCGAGCGACTCGCTCTCCTTCACGACATGCGGAAACGCGCGCCCCTCTCCTGCGATGGTGAGCGTGAGCAAGAGGCCCGCTATTCTCGAGGCGTTCCGGACGCTCATGGGTCCGGCGAGGAGCCTATCAGGAGTCATGCGAGCCGTCGTCCAGCGAGTCACGAGCGCCCAGGTCGAGGTCGAAGGGAGCGTCATCGGAGCGATCGGGCGCGGCCTCTGCGCCTTTGTCGGAGCGGGCAGAGACGACGACGAGCGCGACCTCGACGCGATGGCCGAGAAGCTCGTACACCTGCGGGTGTTCGAGGACGACGACGGGAAGATGAGCCGCTCGGTGCTCGAGGTCAGCGGCGGGATCCTCGCCGTGAGTCAATTCACCGTGTTCGGAGACATGCGCCGCGGCCGTCGCCCGAGCTTCGAGTCGGCCATGCCGCCGTCGCAGGCACGCGACGTGTTCGCGAGGTTCCTCGAGGTGCTCCGCTCGAAGGGCGTGCCGGTCGAGACCGGACGCTTCGCAGCCGACATGCGCGTGCTCGTCGACAACGACGGGCCCATCACGATCCTCATCGACACGAAGAAAACGTTTTGACGCATGTCATGCCTGCGCCAAACGAGCAGCACAAAGCTGTGGGCTCAGCTCGCGGACCAGAGCCGCACCCCGCCCATCACGCCGGCGCGGTTGTCGGCGAGCACGACGTCCTCGGGTAGCTCGCGCTGGGTGAAGTGCCGCGCGTTGCCGCCCCCGAGGTAGAGCGTCCTAAAATTCCAAATCGGGCGGATCTGCGCGATCGTCTCGTGCACCCGGCGCTTCCACTCGTCGACCCCGATCCGCGCGAGCTCGCGATCCGAGACTCGGTCCTCGTAGCAGCGGCCATCACCGAACGGGTGATGCCCGAGCTCGAGGTTCGGCACGAGTCGCCCATCGACGTAGAGCCCCGCCCCCATCCCGGTCCCAAGGGTGAGGACCATCTCGACATCGCGCCCTTCGATGAGCGCGAGCCCCGCGAGGTCCGCATCGTTGCACACGCGCGCGGGCTTCCCGAGGCGCGCCTCCAGCGTCCTCGCGAGCTCGAAGCCGCTCCAGCCCGCGTCAAGGTTCGGCGCGGTCAGCGTCACCCCCTGCCGCACCACACCGGGGAACCCCACCGACACGCGCTCGAACACGCGGCCTCGCGCGACCTCCTCGATCGCCGCGAGCACCGGTACGGGCTCGGCGGGGCGCGGCGTCGCGATCCGAAGCGGCTCGCCAAAGGACCGCCCCTCGTCGTCGAGCACCTCGGCCTTGATGTTGGTCCCGCCGATGTCGATGCACAGCGTGCGAAGAAGCATGATGAGAACGGGTTAGCGGAGGCGAGCCTCACCGGCAACGCCGCAGCGCAAGCATCGACCTCGGCTCAGCGACGAATTCCCGCCACGTCGTGGTCGCTGCGTGGGTTCGACTCTGGGCAGCTCCAGCCCTGTGGCATCACGGTCCGCTCGTTGCACACGGCCTCGCGCCAGCCGACGCTGCTCGACACCTGCGCGTCGGTGAGGCGCGCCCCGCGAAAGTCGGCGTGGCCGATGTCGGCGTCAGAGAAGTTCACGCGCGACAGATCGGCGCCCTCGAAGAGCGCTCCTGCGAGCTTCGTGCCCGTGAAGTCCACGTCGGCGAGGGTCCGTCGCGAGAGGTCGAGGTTCGTCAGGTCGAGGTCGCGGAACTGCTTGCGCCCACGCATCGCCATCGCCTCGACCGCCGCGGCGCGCTGCGCCGGCGTTCCCTTCGAGAATTTTGCTTGGCGTCCCGCGACCGCCGCGAGCTCCCAAGGGTCCCCCAAAATCACCAGCGCGACGCACGCCGCAGCCCACACCGGCCTGAGCAGGTACCAACGCGACAGTCCCGGGAGCCACGCCGTCACGAGCGCCGCGCCCACGACGCCGACGACCTGAACGACGCCCGCGACGTCGCCTGCGCGGTAGGCCAAGCCCGCGGCCGCGAGCAGCCCGATGAGGCCGAGCGCACCGAGGACGACGGCAATGGTTCCGGAGATCGGATCGATGGACTCGCTCGACGCGGTCGAGCGGATCACCTGCATGGGAACGACGCGGACCTTCTCGCCCTCGGGCTTCTTCGCGGCCTCTTGCCCGTCGGGCTTCTTCGCGCCCTCGGGCTTCTTCACGTCGTCCTTCGACGACGAAGCGCCCTTGGCCTCCGCGCGCGGCAGCTCGCCTCGCATCGACGCGCGCGGGTCCAGCGCGGGCGCCGTCACCGAGTCGCGGCGCGGCAGCTTCGACTCTCGGCCCTCGAGGCCTTCGGGGTGCGCGACGCCGACGCCGGCCGCGTCCGAGTAGCGCGCGAGCTCATCGAGGAACTGCTCGATCGAGTCGTGACGCTGGGCCGGCTCACGCGACGTCGCGCGACGGACGATGCGGACGAGGCCGGGCGGCGTGTCGGCGTGCGTCGCGAGCGAATCGAGGCGCGGAAGGGGCTCGTCGGGCTCGTCGGGCTCGTCACCGACGAGGACGTAGTGCAAGAGTCGCCCGAGGCTGAACACGTCGGAGCTCGCGTTTGGGCTCTGCCCCTGGCGCACCTCGCGCGCGGCGTACATCCAGTACTCGTGGCGCGTGTCGGCGGTGCCAGGGAACGAATCTTCGAGCACCAGCGCGCCGATCTCGGAGAGCATTGGCTCGAACTGTTCGTCGAGCAGGATGTTCTGCGGACGGATGCAGCCGTGAAACACGGCCCGCTTGTGCAGCACCGAGAGGATGAGCCCGAGCCGGCGCACGAGCGCGAGCCGGCGCTGAAAGTCCCAATCGAGCACCGGCAGGTCGGCGAGGGTCCCGGCTGCGTGGAGGTCTGCAATCGCGACCCCCGAGGCCGCGACGACCTCGGTGATCGGAGCGACGCCAGGGAGCAGCTCGGTTGCACGAAGGCCTCGAATGCGCTCCGAGGCCTTCGCGAACGTGTCGCGCTCGCGCTTGCTGGTCCCGGGGAGCATCAAGAAGACGGTCACCGAAGCGCCGCCTTCGCGCACCCCGCGCCACGATGCGAGCTTCTTCCCCGACTCGATCGGCTCGGTCAGACGGACGTTCGAGACCGTCGCGCCGACCGTCGCGTCGAAGGCGGCACCGGCGTCGACGCCGCGGGCCTGAAAGCCCCCGAGCCTCGTCTTCGATATCCGCCTACCCATCGCGTCTCCCTCGTCTGACCTCGCCGCTCGAGCTCGCTAGGCCCTCACGTCAGTGAGCAGGCACGCCGGGGATCCCCGGCATGCACACGCCGCTCACGCACGCGAGCCCCGGCTGGCAATCCGTGGCAGCGTTGGCGCACGGCACGTTGCAGCGCTGCGTCTGCATGTTGCAACGGAACGTCCCGCACATGAGGTCGCTCTGGCACGGCGGCGCGAGCGGGTTCGCGGGCGCGGCCGCAGCAGGCGGAGGCGCGGCAGGCGGAGGCGCGGCCGGCGGAGGCGCAGCGGGCGGAGGTGCACCCGGCGGCGGCTGCTGGCCGTAGCCAGGAGGCGGCGGCTGCTGGCCGTAACCGGCAGGCGGAGGCTGCTGCGGGTAGCCGGGCTGGCCGTAACCGGCAGGCGGAGGCTGCTGCGGGTAGCCGGGTTGGCCGTAGCCGGCAGGCGGAGGCTGCTGCGGGTAGCCGGGCTGGCCGTAACCGGCAGGCGGAGGCTGCTGCGGGTAGCCGGGCTGGCCGTAACCGGCAGGCGGAGGCTGCTGCGGGTAGCCGGGTTGGCCGTAGCCGGCAGGCGGAGGCTGCTGCGGGTAGTTCGGATCCTGCTCGCGGTCGCAAGCCACGGTCGCGAGCAGAGCCGCGGCCATCGTCCACCGTACCAATGCCATCATCGTGCGCTCCTTGAAAGGGACTTCTAGACTAGCAATGTCCACGCCGCGGTGGGCGCAAAAACAAGCGCGAGCACGTTCACTGCGAGGCGTCCTTGCAGCAGCGGAAGCCGACCTCGTAACCGAAGTCGCTCTCCTTGTGAAACGTCACCGTCGGACGGCAGCGGCTCCGCACCGGCCCCCACCAGCCGCCCTTCAAGCCGCTGCGATCGGGCGGCTTCTTGCCGGGCAGCTCGACCCACTCGTTCACGTTCCCGTTGATGTCGAAGACGCCGAACGGCGAGTGGCACTCGGGGCGCGAACCGGCGGGCTCGCGCTGATCGAGGACCTCGAGCTCGGCCTTGCACGCGGGATCCGCGACACAGCGGGCGTAACGCTTCAAGCCGCTCTCGCGCTTTCGGTAGGGCTTGTCGAGGTGACACGTCTCGGGCGCGCGCTCGAAGCCGTAGCTGTACGGCAACATCTCCTCGCCTTCGCAGGCGAAGTTGAACTCGTCCTCCGTGCAGAGCCGCTTTCCCACGGATTCGCACGAGCGTCGCGCCTCGTACCAGTCGACGAGCAGGGACGGAAGCTCGCCCGCGCGGTTTGGCCACTCGTAACGATCGATGCAGAAGCGCATCTGTCGACGCGCCTTCGAGAGGCACCGGCTCGGCGACTCGTAGCGCACGCAACGCTCGCTGGCGGTGGTGCGACCCGACTCGCCCTTCTCCTTCAGCTTCGAGAGGCGACGAGACTCGACCTGCCACTCCTTCGCGTGCTCGAGGCAAGTCTGCGCGACGTCCGGGCAATACGCACCGGCCACCGTCACCATGTCCTCGGGACAGCCGCCGGACGGCCCCGCGTAGCGAGGTGCGCTGCTCGTTGTCGACGCTGTCGCGGACGGCGCGCTGCCGCTCGAGGAGCTCGACGGCCCGGCGGTCGGAGCCGGCACCCCCGGCGGCCTCGTCGAGGCTTCGGTCTCACGCTCCGTAGCGGTGAGGCCCGTCGACGACGGCGCCGAGCCCACGGTCGATGCCCCGCTGTCGCAGGCCGCGACGAGGACGCCGAGCGCCGCGAGCGCGGTGGCGCGCACTACCAGGGCGAGACCTTCTGTGCCGAGCGGGCGAGCTCGACGGCGCGACGCCCGACGTACTCTTCGACGTCCTTTGGCGCGATGTGCCGATCCTTCGCGAAGTCGAACTCCCGCGGCCGGCTCGCGTTCGCGGTCACCTTGAGGACCGCGGTCGCGCGATCGAGCTCGACCGCGAGCGACTGACCGTGCAGCCCGAGCGTGAGCCCGCCCTCGGCCCCCTCGAGCGTCGCGACCTGCCCCTTCACGACGAGCTGCTCCTTCACGAAGCGCAGCGTCTCGCCGGCGAGACCGGTCGCCTCGTCCGCGATTTTGAGCGCCTCCTCGAGCCGCTTGCGCTGGCGCTCGGCCTCCTCGGCTTCGCGCTCCGACTGAGTCTTGATCGCCTCCGCGAGCTCTTCACGCCACGTACTCATGCTCGATCACTCCCGACCCCTGGTGTCCTTGGTCGTCTGGATGTTCTTCACCTGCTCCGCGCCCGCGGTCGCCGGGTTCATGAGCTCCTGGAACGCACGCGACGCGAGCGCTCCCGTCTCACCCTGCTCGACCTTGAGCGCCATCAAGACCCCCTGCGCGCCCGTGACGCCGATGGCGCCGGTGCCGATGAACTTGAGCGTGCGGACCGCGTTCGCCTTGGTCGCCGCGTCGCCGGTCTTCGCGGCCTTGTAGAGGCGGTTCAGCAGCACGGGCTTGGTCTCGGAGTGCGGCCCGTTGTTGAAGGTGAGGTTGTCGAACTGGCGCTTCAGGAGCTCCCGCGCCCACTCCTGCGGCGCATCGTTGATCTTCACGCGGCGCAGCGCTTCGGCGTTCTCGACCCAGCGGTAGAGGTTCCCGTTCTCGACGTCCTTGTCCGACCAGTAGCCGTAGGCGTTGAAGTAGATGTTCTTCAAATCCTCGAGGGCGGTCTGGCTATCGGGCTTGCCGTAGGCCGCGACCGCGCGCGACGCGACGTCGGCGTCGCCGCCCATGATGAGCGCCAGCGCCGCGTAGTTGCGGAGCTCCGGGTCCTCGAGCTTCTTGAAGAGCTTCTCGGTCTCGGTGGTCGCGCCCTTCAGCCCGGTAACGCCGATGGCGCGGGCGATGTAGTTGCGCACCCCGACCTCGACCTTCGAGTCGAGCGCGTCGACGAGGGGCGGCAGCGCGGCCGACTGCGGGCGTCGCGAGAGCGTCACCGCGAAGCAGGCGGCGATCACTTGATCCTTCGCGTCTTTGCTCGTCGAGTACTTGCCGAACTTCTCCATCGCCTTCTTGATGGCGGCGTCGTCGCCGATCCAGCCGACGGTCGAGCACGCGCGCTCACGGGCGTCCTCGTGCCAGGTCTTGTCCTCGGCGAACTCGAGCAGCTTGTCGACCGACTCCTTCGCGAGCTCGGGTCCCCACTCGGCGACGCCCTCCGCCGCGCCGACCGCGAGGCCGCGCAGCACCATGCCGAGGAGGGCGAGGCCCGAGCCCATGAGGCCCTCCTGGGTGATGTCCATCTTCTTGTCTTTCTTGCGCTCGAACTGTTCGAGCAGCTTCGCCTTGCTCGACTCGTCCTTCGTCATGCCGACGTAACGGAGCGCGCCGTGCGCGGTCTCGAACTCCATCGGCAGCGGGGGCTGCGCGCCCTCGAGCGGAAGCTTCGTATCGGGGAAGGCCCACTTGCGCAGATCGGGGAGCGCCTTATCGGACTTCACGCCGGCGAGGAAGCGCAGCGCGTTCGCGCTCGGCTGCTTACGATCGGTCGACCACTTAAGCACCGGCCCCTCGGCGAGCTCGCGCAGCTCCTTCGCCTTGTCCGGGTGCATCGCGGCGAGATCGGCGAGCATGCGGCCCGCGACGGTGCGCTGCTCATCACCGCGAAGGAGGTGCCCGCCCTTGTCGGACTGCCAGATCTTCTCCTTCTGGTAGATCTCCTCCGGCGCGACGTTGAGGCGCTCGGCGATGTACTTCGCGCCGCGCACGTCACCGATCTCCGCGAGCGCGATCCCGGCCTCGGCCTTCCAGTGCGGGTGCGGCGTCGACCTCTCGACCCAGGCGACGAGTTTGTCACCGATGCGCGGGTCGCCGAGGATGTGCAAAATCTCGAAGAGCTGCTTCAGCTGGAACCAGTTGCGCTCCTCCTTGTCGGTGACGACCGTGTCGAGCGCGAGCACGAGCCCGACCCCGCCGATGCCGTCGCGCAGCGCCTCGAGGAACTTCTGTCGGCTGTCTGGATCGGCCTTGCGGAGCGCCTCGAGGAGCGGCGTGGTCGCCTTCTCGTCTCCGATTTTGCCGAGGCCGCTCGCCGCTTCGCGCGCCACGGAGAGCTCGGAATCTTGCACCAGCTTGATGAGCTTGTCGGTGTACCTCGCGTCGGCCTTCTCCGAGAGCACCGTCGCGACGAGCTGACGGACCGCGGGGCTCGAGTCCTCGAACTTGGTGGCGAGCTCGTCGACCGAGACGAGGGTCGCGAGGCGCATCGGATCGAACGCGACGCCGCCCGCGAGGCGCTCGACGTGGGTGAGGTCACCGGCCTTGTACGCCTCGATCGCGGCGTTGAATGCGCTCTGATCACCGGCCTCGACGAGCGACCACACGATCTGCCGGCGGTCACTCTCGTTCGCCTCCTTCAGCGCCTTCTGGAGCGCCGGGATCGCCGAGGCCGCCTTGGGGCCGAAGTGCGCGAGCACCTGCGCGCACACGCCTCGGATCTTGTGGCTCGGAGACTCAAGCGCGGCCGTCGCGATCGAGATCGCGTCGGGGTCGTCGAGCAGGCCCAGCTGAATCAGGGCCTCGGAGCGCAGGTCCTCGTCGGTCTTCTTGTCGGTCGCCCACTTCTTCCACTGCGGAAGCTGCTCGGCCTTCGGCAGCACGAAGGTCTGGCGCTGCAGGTCCATGCGCTTCTCGACGGACAGCTTTTCGGGCGCGCTCTCGCAAGCGACGAGGCCGACGAGGAGCGTGAGGGCGAGGGCGGAGAAGCGGGGACGCGCGCGGTGCGACGACGGGTTCGGGTGGAGCTCGTTCATGGCAAGTCGGGCGTCACCATACTGGACATCCGGCCGGCCATCCATCGGCTTCGAGCGCGCGGCGAGGTTCTGTCCCGAGGGCGCGCGGGAGGCCTCGAGCCGCGTGCGTCACGGCGGTGGCGAGAGCACCTGCGACGGTGTATCCATCCTTCGTCATGGACTTCGAGCTCACCGAGGAACAGCGACTCATCCAGCAGACGGCACGCGACTTCGCGACCCGCGAGATCGAGCCCATCGCGGCCGCGCTCGACAAGACCGCGCGGTGGCCGAGCGAGCTCGTCGCGCGCATGGCCGAGCTCGGCTTCCTCGGCATGGCGATCCCCACGGAGTACGGCGGGGCGGGGCTCGACGCGGTGAGCTACGCGCTCGCCTGCGAAGAGGTGAGCCGCGCCTGCGCGTCGACGGGCGTCATCATGAGCGTCAACAACTCGCTCTTCTGCGATCCGGTCTACAAGTTCGGGAACGTCTGGCAGAAGAAGGAGCTCCTCGCGCCGACCGCGAGCGGCCAGCTGCTCGGCGCCTTCGGGCTCACCGAGCCCTCGAGCGGCTCGGACGCACAGACGATGCAGACCGTCGCCGAGAAGCAGAGCGATGGCTCGTGGATCTTGAACGGCTCGAAGAACTTCATCACCGTCGGTCCGCACGCCGACCACGTGATCGTCTTCGCCATCACGTCGCGCGAGGGCGGCAAGGCGAAACACACGGCGCTCGTCGTGAAGAAGGGTCAGCCCGGCTACTCGCAGTCGCCGCACGACGAGAAGCTCGGCATCCACGCCGCGCACTCGTGCACCATCTACTTCGAGAACGTGAAGGTCGAGAAGGAGTACGTCCTCGGCGAAGAGGGCGGTGGCTTCAAGATCGCGATGGCGACACTCGACGGCGGGCGCATCGGCATCGCGGCACAGGCCCTCGGTATCGCGCGCGCGGCGCTCGACAAAGCGATCGCTTACTCGAAGGAGCGCAAGTCGTTCGGTCAGCCGCTCGCGAGCTTTCAGGCGATCCAGTGGATGATCGCCGACAGCGAGGTCGAGTACGACGCCGCCAAGCTGCTCACGCTTCGCGCGGCGGCGCTGAAGGACCGCGGCGTGCGCCACTCGGCCGAGAGCGCGATGGCGAAGCTCTACGCCTCCGAGATGTCGACGCGCGTCACGCACCGTGCGCTCCAGGTCTTCGGGGGCTACGGCTACACGACCGAGTACGGCATGGAGCGCCACTACCGCGACGCGCGCATCACTGAGATCTACGAAGGGACGAGCGAGATCCAGCGGCTCGTCATCGCAAAGACCGCGATCGGCTGAGCGCCCACGAGGAGCGAGTCGAGCGTCATGCGACAACGCCAAGCCATTCCGCTGCGGAGTGCGCTCGCGTCGGCCGCGTGCGTGGGCTTGGTCGTCGGTTGCGGGGGAGCCGCGCCTGCCCCGCGCGAGGGGCGAGTAGGCGACGGTGAAAAGCCCGCGGTGGCCGCGCGACCCGAGGTGGTGCCGATGACCGAGTCCGACGTCGGGGCGATGAGCGAGTACGACGTCGCCAAGGTGATGAAGGACGCGCGCGCGGGGCTCGGGGACTGCATCGCGCGGGCGGCCGAGCTGCGCGCTTACGTCGAGGGCGGTCTCGAGGTGACGCTGCACGTCGGCAAGGGCGGCCGCGTCCTCAACGTCCTGCCCACCCGCTCGACGCTCGGCGATCGCGACGCCGAGCGATGCATCCTCAGTCACCTGGCGAAGCAGCCGTGGCCTGCACCCGTCGGCGGGAAGGTCGGAACCGTGAGGCAGGAGTTCGACTTTGCGGCTCGAGGGCGCGCCGCGAGCACGATGCCCGGCGGTTGGCTCAGCGCGGCCGGAGGGAGGGCGAAGGAGCGGCTCGCGAGCTGTGGCGAGGGACCGCTCTCGGTGACCGCTTACGTCGACACGGACGGGAAGCTCCTCTCGGCCGGCGCGGCGACGACCGAGCCCGCGGTGCTCGGGCAGCTCGACTGCGCGGCGCGCGCCCTCGCCGAGGTGACGTTCCCCTCCCCCGGCAGCTGGCACGGCAAGGTGACCATCACGCGGTGACGCGCGAGCCGAGTGCCCCCTCGAGCGAGGCGCAGCCTGTCGCTTGACGGATCGCAAGCCGATGGACTCTTGAAACACGCGCCGAGGAGCGCCGCCGTCGCGCGAGCGTCAGCCCGTGCCGTCAGCCCGAGGGGACCTTGGGTGGTCCAGGTATGGGCAGCTCCGCGTCCGACAGCACGTCGTCCTCGCTCCCGGTGATGCGGTTCGTTGGATCGGAGACGTCGGGCTTCGGGTTGCCCTGAAGCACGAGGCCGAACTTGCCGCCCGAGGCCTGGAGCCCGCGGAGCAGCCCGCCGCTCGAGTCGAAGACGAGGCCCGCACGCGCGACCCCGCGGATCAAGACGTTCGTCACCGAGACGGTCGAGCCGAAGCCCGCGACGACACCGTCCGAGATCCCCTGGAAGGTCGCGGTGATCACCTCCATCTCGGGCGGGCCGACGTAGAGGTGAAACGAGCCCGCGACGACGCCGTCGACGAGCGAGTCCTCGACCGAGCCGGTGCTCGAGGCGAAGAGGAACCCGCCCGTGCGGCTTCGCGCGACGAGGACGTTCTTGATGGTCGCGGCGCTGGTCGAGATGTTGACGCCCATGCCGAGCGTCGCCTCGGCGAGCGGCTGCGTGTCGTCGACGAGGCTCCGCTCGAGGACGAGGTTCGTCCCCATATCGGTCGTCCATACGCCGACCTCCTGGTTGGCGACGACCGCGCTCCCGACGACCTTCAAGCTCGCGCCGAACTCGCCCCCGACACCGCGACCGAACTGCTGGTCGGCGGGTCGTGAGTGCGTCTCGGCGACGAGGCATCCATCGACCTCGAGCTCGGTGCCGGTCCCCGCCGCGCGAACCCCGAGCTCACGGTTCCCGACAATGGCGCTGGCGCGGAGCGTGGCGCGCGCTTGCTGCGAAACCTCGACGCCTCTGCCGCCGACCTGCTCCTTCGGCTGGGGCTGGGTGTCGGCGACGAGGCTCCGCTCGACGACGAGGCTCGTGCCGTCGCCGACGGCGAGCACGCCCGCCTCGTGGTTGCCGACCACCGCGCTCCTCGACACCTCGGCCGACGCGCCGAGCTCGACCCCGACGCCCCGGCCGAAGGTCTGATCCGAGGCTTGCGGCGCGGTGTCGGCGACGAGGCTGTCGGCGACGACGAGGCTCGTCCCTTCATCGATCGCGAGGACGCCCGCGTCGTGGTTCCGAAGCACCGCGGTGCGTGCGAGCTTCAGGCTGGCACCGGAGGCTGCCTCCGCCCCGCGACCGGCGAGCTCGTCCGACGGGCGAGGCCGCGTGTCGGCGACGAGGCAGCGATCGAGGGTGACGCTCGTACCGGGCTCGGCGGCCCACACGCCGAGGTCGTGGTTGCCAACGAACGCGCTCTCGAGCGCCTGCGCCTTGGCACCGAACTCGACGAGGAGACCGCGACCGAATTTCATATCGCTCGCGCGCGGCGAGGTGTCGGCGACGAGCGTTCGCTCGAGCGTGAGCGACGTGGCCTTGCCGACGCCGAAGATCCCGGCGACGCGCGCCTTGGTGACGACGACGTCGCGGACCGTGACGCCGGCCGCGTCCGCGAGCACGCCGATGCCCTGACCCGAGAGCCGGACGCCTTCGAGCACGACGCCGGCGGTCTTACGGACCTGCACGATCGCGGGCAGGCCGCCCCCGATCGTCGAGGCGGCCGTCCCGCGGATCCCTACCATCGAGGCGCAGCGTCCCAGGAGCGACAGCGGCTTGCCGATCACTACGGGCTCGTCGTAGTCGCCGGCAGCGAGCACCACCCGGCCGCCGGTCGGGACCTCGGCCAGCGCGGCCGCGATCGTCGCGAACGGGCTCGCCTTCGTGCCGTCGCCCCCCGCGGGCGCGGCACCGTCGACGTACACGGTGTTCGGAGCGTCGGGCACCTCGCCGAAGGCCCCGGTCCCGCAGCCCTTGGGCCCGTCGATCGACACGCACCCCGCGTGCGGCAACGCGAAGCTGCCCTCGGGGCACGCGTCCTTTGGCGGTCGGCACTGACCGTCGCTCGTGACGAACTCGGACGCGCACCCCGGGATCCCCACCGGCGCGCACCCCTCGTCGAACTTCGGGATCGACCCCTTGGCACAGCGGCTAAGCGCGGGTCGACACAGGCCGTCGTCGTCCACGAACACGTCCGCGCATCCCTGGATCCCGACCGGCATGCAGGCGCCGCTCGGCCCAACGACGCTGCCCTTCGCGCACGTCACGGGAGGGGTGCCATCGTCGCCGCAAGTCGAGTCGGGGCACGCCTCGCCGTCGGTGCAGCCGACGCACGCGGCCAGCAGGGCACAGAGCCAGGCGCGCCAGCGCGCGGTTGGGATCCAGTGGGTCACGGCCTCGCAGCGTACGACGGATCGCGGCGGGCTCGAAAGCGCGCGCGACGGCCTCACTTCGTCGGGAGCTTCGGCGGCCCCGGCATACGGGAGCTCGACGTCGGAGACGACCGCCTCCTCACTGCCGACGAACTCGTTCGAGGTTCTCGGGCCACCGAGCACGAGCCACCTCAGGCGCCATCGACGCGCCCACCGTTGCGGATCGCGCACCGCGCATAGCCGGCTCTCTGGACGCGATGGTACGCTCGCAGGCATGCGAAGTCGCCTCCTTGTCCTCGCCGCCACCGGCGCGCTCTGGGGCTGCTCCGAGTCGGAGACCACGACGCCCTCCAGTTCGTCGACGATCAGCAGCGTCGCGTCGGGGGCGACGAACACGGTCGCCACGACCACCTCGGCGACCACGAGCGGCGGCGGCGGGGCGGGCGGCTCGAGCGGCGGAGGAGGAGAGAGCGGCGGAGGAGGACAGAGCGGCGGCAGCAGCGAGCTGCCTCCAGCGGGCGGCCAAGCGTTGCTCGATTGGCTCAAGGCCAAGAGCTATGTGGGCTGGGCCGCGGAGAGCCACATCCATCCGTCGACGGGACCGCACTTCGGTGATGTCCGCGTCTTCCTCAACGGGGCGTTGAAAGGGTCGCTCGAGGGACAGGCGGCCGAGCATCCGGCCGGCTCTGCTGCGGTAAAGGAGTTCTACGGCAACGGCAGCACGCTGCTGGGTTGGGCGGTGGCGATCAAGCTCACCGCCGACAGCGACGCCGGTAAGAGCTGGCACTGGTACGAGCACTACAACGGCAGCAAGCTGGCCGACGGCACCGGTGTTTCGCACTGCGTGAACTGCCACGCGGACGGCAAGGACTACGTGCTCATCCCGTTTCCGTTGCAGTGAGCCTGCGCCGCACCGCCTGGTGATGGGCTTCCGCGGCGCCGCTCCCGCGACCCTTGACCCGGCGCCTGTGACGGCGCTGCACCGCGGCTTACGCGCGCGCGTCGCACCGAGGCCGCGCGTGACGTTGTAGGCTCGCGGTCGGACCCCACCGCGAGCGGGCGCCACCCAAAGTCGCCATGAGCACCACCGACGACCTCATCGCCCCCGGCTTCCGACATCACCGTACCGCGCCGTGCGCCGTCACGCCGACGTACTTGTTCTCCCACCGCGCCACCACCGACACGTTGCTCCGCCATGCCGACGTCGCGCTCGGGAAGCGCGAGCTGCTCCTTACATGAGCCCGACGTCGGACGTCCCGCGCGCCGCGCCCGACCGCGTCGATGCGGCGAAGGCCTCGAAGCGCTCCTCGGGCCGGCTCTACCTCGCGGTGCTCGTGGCCGTCACGCTCGGGGCGCTCCTCGGCGTGGTCTCGCCTGCGCGAGCCGTGGCGATGAAGCCCCTCGGCGACGCCTTCGTCCGCGCGCTGAAGATGCTGATCGCCCCCATCGTGTTCGCCACGGTCGCGACCGGGGTCGCCGGCGCGGGCGACATGAAGAAGGTCGGTCGCGTGGGCGCGAAGGCCCTCCTCTACTTCGAGGCGATGACGACGCTCGCGCTCGCCCTCGGCCTCGCGGTGGTGCACCTCGTGAAGCCCGGCGCGGGGATCCACGCGAGCGCGGCCGCGCTCGACGGAGCCGCGATCGCCGCCCAGACCAAGGGGCGCGAGGCGAAGTCGTTCGTCGCGCACTTGATGGACATCATCCCCGAGTCGACCGTGTCGGCGTTCACCTCGGGCGAGGTGTTGCAGGTGCTCTTCCTCGCGGTGCTGACCGGGGTCGCGCTGGTGCGGCTCGGCGAGCGCGGCAAGCCGGCGACGCGGGCGCTCGAGCAGCTCGCACACGTGTCGTTCGAGCTCGTCCTGCTCTTGATGCGGG
>VGRJ01000094.1 GCA_016875405.1 Deltaproteobacteria bacterium
CGGCAGCATGACCACCGGCAGCATGACCACCGGCAGCATGACCACCGGCAGCGGCGTCAGCACGGGCGCTGGCGGCCCCATGGTCGAAGACGATTGCCTCGACGGCGTCGACGGCGATGGCGACGGCTTCGTCGACTGTGCGGATCTGGACTGCGCGCCCGGATTTTCCTGCGTTCCGTCGATCCCTCAGGGGTGGTTCGGACCGCTCGCCCTCTTCGAAGGCCCTGGCGTCGGGGCAGTCCCGACGTGCAACGCCGACGATGGGTTCCCCGTGCTCGTCGCGGACGGCTTCGACGGCCTCGCCGCGCAGCAGGCGACCTGCGCGGCCTGCTCGTGCGGAGCGCCCAAGGGCGTCGCCTGCAACGTCGCGTCGTTCCAGCTCTTCGGCGCAGACCAATGCATGGGCGGCGGCGGTGGGCTGACGATCGCCGCGAACACCTGCGTCGCGTTCGTGAGCATGACCGATCCACGGAGCGTCCGCTGGGCCACCGCGCCCGCGGCGGGCGGCGTGTGCATCGGGAAGGCTGCGGCGCCGCCGAAGGTGCCTCCTCTCTCGTGGTCGACCCGCATGCGCGCGTGCGGCGCGGCGGCGCTCGGCGCTGGCTGCGGCGGTGACGTGTGCGCCCCTCGTCCCGCCGAGGGGTTCGCGCCGGGGGCTTGCATCGCGCAGGCCGGCGACGTCCCCTGCCCCGGCCCGGAGTATCCGCTCCGTCAGGTCTATTATCGCGACGTGGATGACTCGCGCACCTGCACCGACTGTGACTGCACGGCCCCGCAGGGGATGACGTGCACGGGAGCGCTGTCACTCGCGACCGACGCCCAGTGCGGCGTGGACGTCACGACGATGTCTACGGTCGGCGAGTGCGCGCCACTCGGCCCCGATCCAACCCCGCCGCCGCAGCCGTCCGTCTATCAAACGCTGCGCAGCGTGGTGTACGCGTCGGGCCCCTCGGTCGGCGGGTCCTGTTCGCCGATCCCGAGCGTGCCCGTAGGAGCCGCGACGCCGCTTGACCCGGTGACCGTATGCTGCGTGCCCTGAAGAAGCGCCGGCCCGCCCCTGAAGGTCGCTACGCCTCGACGCGCCTGCACCGTCACTTCAAGAAACCGTAAGGGGTTTCTCACCACACCGTGGAGGCCACCGTAAGGCTACCGTAAGGAGGCCCCTCTTTGCCACGGCAAGCCACGCGGCCTCGGCGCGCCACGAGCCTCGTCGAACTCCGGCGATTAGCCCTGCGTCGTGAGCCAAGCGCGATACCGCTCGCGGACGTCCTCGAACACCCTCTCGGTCTCGGGCTCGCGGGCGAACCGCTCGCGAAATCCCTGCTCGAGGGCGCTCTCCGCGTCGGACGAAGCGATGCCATAACGCGCGCGCACCTCCTCACGCTTCGCGGGATAGACCTCGCGCTCGACGACGAACGAGGCGAACTGCTCGAGCGTCAACGCAGGTACCGCTCGCGCCTCGCTCGAGGGGGGCGACACGGCCGCTCGCTTGGCGCCACCACGCTGACCGAAGGGCAACACCGTCCAGGGGGCCTCCGTCATCGCTGGCGCATGGCGCTCGGCGGAGCTCGCCGCTGCGCCGCCCTTGAATGGAAGCTCGGCGGGCGCCGCCCTGAAAGCCGGCATGACGCCCGTCGAGGCCTGGCGACGCAGCTCCTCGAGGCGCTCGGACTCGCTGCGGAAGAACGAGCCCGCGTCCCGATTTCCGTCATCCTTCCAGCCTCGAACAAGGTTCGTCGCGCGGCAGTAGGCGCAGGCGACCACACCCCCGTCGAGGGTCGCGCCAGCCCGTAGTTCGACTCCCAAACGGCGCCTAACCACGTCTGCTTGGGGTTGTTCACCTCCCAGCTGGGCGTGTTGATCTGCGCGCCGCCGGGGATCTCGAGGACGACGCTCCCTACCTTGCCGGCCACGGACCCGATGTCGACCTGCGTGGCGCCCCAGCCGAGCTTCGTCGCCCCGAAGAACAGATCCGCGGTCGAGCCGAAGTTGATCTGCCCCGCGGGAGACCTCAGCAGCATGGACGTGTTTCCAAACGCTTGAAAGACGGGCGTGTCCGTCTTCGCTCCGCCGGTCGTCGTCAGGGTCCGCCAGCCGGTCACGTTGCGGTCTTCGCCGGCACCGATCGTCACCTTACGGTGATTGGTGACGTCGGTGGTGTGCGTCGAATGGAAGTTCTCGACGACGGCTCCGCCGACGTGGTGCGTGAAGCTCTTCCGGTGTCCCTGGCTCACGTCCCCCGCGACATACTGGTTCTCGGTGCCCATCACGTTGACCCAGCTATCCTTCTCGACATAGGTCCCCGAGACTCCATCGGTCACCGTCCAAAGACTCACGGCAGGATCGTCTCCCTCGCTCTCGTTCCCCGACCCTGCCGCCGACGGGCTGATGAACAGGTGCATGTCCGTCTCACCCGTATAGACCTTGGACTGTGAGCCCGTCGGGTGGCCCATGTAGAAGCCGGTCTTGTTGTTGGGCGTGCTGATGAAGACGAACTCCTTGCCTTCCTCGTCCTCGAGGACGATCTGGTTTCCGCTTCCGCTCCGAATCACGTTCTGCGTGTGGTTACGCTCGCCGACCAAGCTCGGCTTCTGAGTGTTCGGAACGACTCCCGCGATGAAGGGCCGGTCGGGAGCGCCACCGAGAAAGCCGATCATCACCTCGGTGCCCTTCCGAAGCGGGAAGTGGAAGCCCTCTTTGTCACCGCCGTGCGGCTGCAGCATACGCACTCGCGTCGACGCCTTGCCGTCGGGGAGATCGCTCGTGTCGAACTCGAAGCGCACGAGGTAGCGTCCGTCCTTGTCGAGCTGCGCATACTGGCTCGACGCCTCACCGCAAACGACGCCGTTCTCGAAGCCGAAGATCCGCGGCCACGCGGTGTCTTGCGGGGCGCGGTACTGAACGTCGCTCGGGATCGCGACGACCTCCACCTCGTAGGTCTCGCGCGTCGAGAGCTTGGTGAGCTTCGCGACCTCGGGGATCATCCCGGCGATGGCGCCCGCATGCTCCACCTCGATCGCGAGCCACGACTCCTCGAGGTCATCGGAGCGATCGTCGATGGCGAAGCGGTAGCCAGCACGAGGCGCGAGGACGTCGCCGCTTGCGCGCAGCATCGTCTCCCGACAGCCGATCGCCTGCCCGCGGACCTCGGCGAGGCGTTTGATGTTCTTCTCGTCGAAGGTCCGATAGCCGTACTCCTCGATCGAGCCGCGCCCGGTCTTCGAGACGGCGCCGTCGCTCTTCAACGACGCGGCGGGGTTGGCGTAGTTGTAGTCGGCGATGGTCACCGACTTCGGGAGCCACTGCGTCTCGGCCTCGAGCTGGTGAAGCCCCTCGGGCGCCGTCGCGTCCTCGCCGAAGAGAGGCGCGTAGGTGACGCGTCCACCGCCCGGGCAGTCGGTGTGCCGACCGAGGTCGTCGACGATCACGAGGACCTCGTGACCGGCATCGGGGCTGTGCTCGAAGTAGTAGTAGAGCCCCTCGCGCTCGAGCCAGCGGTGAAAGAAATCGAGGTGCGTCTCGCGGTACTGCGCGACGAACTCTTCGGTCGGATAGCGATCGTCCTGGATGTCGAAGCGGAACTCACTCGTCGCGAGTCCGCCGGCCTCGAGCGTCTCGGACAGGTACTCCTTCAGGGTCTTCCTGGTGAAGACGTAGCTGCGCCAGAACTGGCGGAGGAGCCAGAGCTGGGGCACGAGCAGCGCCTTGTACAGCGCTCGCTCCGCGGTCTGATGAAGGAGCCGAACGCGTGCGAGGACACCGTGCAAGACGAAAGGCTCACGCGAATCGGCTCGTTCGCCGCGAATCGTGGCGCGCTCGCCAACGGCGCTACGCACGGGCGTGCCGGTCGGCACCGTGAAGAACAGCTCGAACTGTTAGGGCTTCGAGACGTGCTCGACCCCCTTGAAGCCCACGAACGAGGCCCCCTCGAGCTTGTCGCACTTCAGCGTGAAGACGTCCTGGCGCATACGACCTCCGACACAAAGCCTCATGTCAGGGCGAGGAGCTTCGGCGCGTCAACGCTCATCGCCGCTTGGGCATCGAGGCAACGCGAACGTCTCTCGACCGACGTGCGGAAAACGGATGGGCCGCTCGTCACGTCACCCGCAGCACCTCTTCGAGCGAGGTGATCCCCGCCTTCACGCGCAGAAGGCCGACCTCTCGGAGCCTGCGGAGCGAGTGCTCGCGGACGTAGTCCTTGTAGCTGCGCATCGTCGCGCGCGCCTTGATGAGGTCACGAAGCTCGTCGTCGATCTCGAGCACCTCGAAGAGCCCGGTGCGTCCGACGTAGCCGGTCCCGTGACAGCGCTCGCAGCCGCGGCTCCGCTTGATCATGGTCCCGCGAGGCACGACGACGCGCTCGTCCTCGTAGCTGGCGGTGAGGTCGTTCGGCTGTTCGTACGCCTCCGAGCACTGGCTGCAGAGCACGCGCACGAGCCGCTGCGCGATGATCGCCTGGAGCGCGTTGCCCACGATCCAAGGCTCGGCCCCGAGGTCGACCAAGCGCGCCACGGTCTCGACCGTGTTGGAGGTGTGCAGCGTCGAGAGGACGAGGTGGCCCGTGAGGCTCGCCTGGAGCGCGATTTGCGCCGTCTCGGCGTCGCGCATCTCGCCGACGAGGATGACGTCCGGGTCCTGGCGGAGGATCGAGCGAAGGCCCGCCGCGAAGGTAAACCCCTGACGGACGTTGGTCTGCCCTTGCGTCACGCGCTCGAACTCGACCTCGATCGGATCCTCGAGCGTGACGACGCTGAGGTTCTCGGTGTCGACCTCTTGAAGAAGCGAGTACAGGGTCGAGGTCTTCCCGCTACCGGTCGGCCCGCACACGATGACGAGCCCCGCGGTGACCGTGGCGAGCCGCCGCACCGTATCGAGCTCGTCCTCGTCCATGCCGAGCTTGCCGAGCGCGATCAGCTGATGCCCCATCAAGACGCGGAGCACCAGGTTCTCGCCGTGGATCGCAGGGAAGGTCGACGCGCGGAGGTGAACGAGCCTGCCGTCGGAAAGCTCGAGGCTAAACTGCCCGTCCTGCGGCAACATCCGGATCGTCATGTCCATTCGGCCGAGGACCTTGATGCGGGTGGCGAGGGAGGGCGCGAGCTCGCTCGGGAGGATGCCCTGCTCGCTCATGACGCCGTCGATTCGGAAGCGAACGCGGAGGCCCTTGCGCTTCGGCTCGAGGTGGACGTCGCTCGCGCCGACGGCGACCGCGCGCTGCACGAGGTGGTCGAGCATCCGAACGGTGTCGTGTTCGGTGACTTGGCCGGGAAAGGGGCGTTGCAGGGTGCTCATCGTGACCTCACGGGGCGGGCGGGACCTCGACGTCGTCGGAGGTGGCTGCCCTCGCTGGCTCGGGAGCCGGCATGGAGGGCCGCGATGGCGAGGACTCGACGCGCGGAGCGCTCGACCGGGAGCTTGGCGCGTCGTCGCGTCGCAGACGAGGAGTCCCCGCGGCGTCGTGCGACTCGGCCGGGGTCGGGCGGGAGGGCGCGGCGCGCTCCGCAGCCGAGGGAGCGACCGGGAGAGGGGCTTGCCCGGAGCAAGCGGTGCTCGCGACCAGCAAAAACAGGCCGAGGTGCCGGTGACGCATCGAGGAGGTGAGCCGGATCGGGAGGCTCGGGCGTCTGAATGGTAGGCGATTTCATGAGGGCGCCGGAGCGTTTTCGAGCAGAATCGGGGCAGATGCCTCGTCCGACGGTGCTCCGCCTCGTCACGCCCGCCGGCACGGCGTCGTCGCATCCCACCGCCGACGAGCCGGCCGTCCCGGAAGCGGCCCCCTCCTCCCGCGGAGGGCACCGCGCGCTCGCGGGGCTCCCCGACTCGGCCTTGGTCGCGCTGGCGAGCGACGGGGATTCGGCAGCGGCCGAGTGCCTCTACCGCCGTCACGTCGCCTTCGCGATGAACCTCGCCGCCCGAGTCGCGGGCAACGCGAGCGACGTCGAGGACGTCGTGCACGACGCGTTCTTGAAGGCATTCCAGAAGCTCGAGCGGCTCCGTGACCCGGCGGCCTTCCGCATGTGGCTCGGGACGATCGTGGTGCACGGCGTGCGCTCTCGCCTGCGCCGCGAGAAACTTCGTCGCTTGCTCGGTCTCTCCGAGGCGCGCGGAGCCATGCCCGTCGAGATCGACCGCATCGCGAGCCCGAGCGCCTCGCCTGCGACGCGGGCCGAGCTCGCGCAGGTGTACGCCCTCCTCGGGACCTTGCCCGCCGACGATCGGATCGCCTGGACGTTGCGGTGCATCGAGGGTCACGAGCTCGAAGAGGCCGCGACGCTCGCCGGCTGCTCGCTCGCGACCGTGAAGCGCCGCATCCAGCGCGCGCAGGCCCACCTCGACGCGCACTTCGTTGAGGTCGAGCCGAGAACCGCAGCCGAGGACGAGCTCCGATGACGCCTCGACTCGGCCCCGAAGACCTGCGCGACCACGCGGTCGAAGCGCGCGTCGATCGCGTGTGGGAGCGCCTCGAGGGCAACCTCTCGGGAGAGCTCGGGCTGGCGCGTCAGCGGCGCGTGACCTCGCGTACGACTGCGTATGTCGCCGCCGCGCTGCTCGTCGGGTTCGCCGCCGGCGTGGGGAGCTCCTCGTGGCGCGTCGGCTCGGCGCCGCTCGTCGGCCTGACCGCGCCATCACGAGATCCGGTCTCGAGCGTCGAGCGGGCGGGCCAGGCGGAGCCGACGACGGCCGCCGCCACCTCGCGAGACGAGGCGGCGGGAGCACGCGTCGAGGAGAGCGCGCGGGCGGGCGAGCCGCACGGCTCGGAAGGGCTCGCGTCAAGCGCACGGCAGCGGAAGGTCGCGAGCGAAGAGGAGCACAAGCCGACGGCGAGCCCGGCTCCGGCCTGGGTACTCGCCTGCGCGAGCGACGATTACGAGCGCGCGGTCGAGCTGCTCGACGCCGAAGGTGGTGTCGCGTCGGTGCTCTCGAGCGCGACGAACGACCAGCGGCTCTGCCTCGCGAGCGGGAGTCGGCAGCGCAATCAGGCCGAGCTCGCGAAGCTCGCGCTGCAGCGCGTCGCCGACGACTCGGAGGACTTGGAGCGGTCCGCGATCGCCGCGGCCCAGCTCGCGCGCATCTACGAGGACGAGGGGAACGGCGCGGAGCAGCGTCGCTACGAGCAGCTGAAGGAGATCCGCTCCAAGGGACGGCTTCTCTCCGAGTCGGCGCTGTGCGAGAAGATTCAGGTCCAGGCAGAGGTAGGCGCCCACCGCTCGGTGGTCGGCCTCGCTCAACAGTACGAGGACCAGTATCCGAGTGGCACCTGCTCCGCGACCGTCGAGGCACTCGCTCAGCGAGCGCGTACCAAGCTCGCCGAGGCCGAGGCAAGCGCGGCGGAGAGCGGCCGCGCCGACAACGACGCCGCCCGTGACTGACCGAGCGCGCGGCGGCTTGCTCGCACCTGCGAGAGACGCCGGCCCAGACGCAAGACCTCTCTCGGTCCTCGGTGGGTGGGCTTCGAGGCTCGTCGGCACGCTGCTCCTCGTGACGGCGGCGTCGCGCGAGGCGCTGGCCGATTCGGAGTCGGCGGCGACGCGCGCCCCGCAGACGGTGGCGTCGGCGACGTCACACCGCGTACGGCTCGCGCTGTCTGCTGCGGCGGAGCGTCGCCTCGGCGCTGTTCGGCTGCGGCGCTTGCTCTCGCTCGAGCTCGGGCGCCGCGCGACCCTCGAACGCGAGGCGACCGGACCGCTCGGCGACGAGCTCGTCCTCATGTGGGTGGACATGAGCGAGGACCGGGTGAACCTTCAGGTGCGCCGCACCGGGCGGAACCTCGCGCGCCACGAGCTCGACATCACCGGCCTGCGCGCCGATCTCGCCGCGCACGTCATCGCGATCGAGGCCTCCGAGATGATCCGGGTGCAGCTCGGAGCTAGCCCCCCCGACCCTTGTGTGTCGTGCGCCCTCGCCAGCGCAAAGGCCCCCCGCCCGCTCGACGCCCTGTCGTTCGGGGCCTCGGCCGCGCTCCGGACCTTCCAGGGAGGGCGGACGGACTGGCTCGCGGGTCCACGCCTCGAGCTGTCGCATGACGGGAGTAAATTCCGGCACGGAGTCCGCGTCGAATGGCTGGGCGGCGAGGGTGACGACGGCCGCGCGCGCTGGCTCGCCGTGGGCGTCGGCGCGGCCGCCCGCCTCCCGCTGCCCGAGCGCTTCTCCGTTGCCGTCGCGACCCTCGGCGCCGACCTCGCGATCGCCTCGCTCGCGAGCGGAACCCCCTCCCCGAGCGAGGCCTGGATCACCGTCGCGAGCGCGCGCCTGGGCCTCGACGTGCGCGTGGCCCGGCGCACGTGGCTGGGCCTCAGGCTCGAGCCCGGCCTCGCCGTGGCGGCCCGCGACGACCTCGACCCAGTGTTTACCTTCGGTGCGGCGCTCGGCATCTCGGCCGGCCCGAGCCGCTGAGCGGCCATGAAGCTGCGAGCGGTCCGCGAGTGGCTCGGCGCCGCGTGGCGCGAGGCGACGCCTTCCTTCGAGCCGCTTGCCGTGGCGCCGATCGTCGGGGCGCTCCCCGTGACCACGTTGAACGCCCTCGCGATCTGGCTCCTCTTCGGCTCCTCGGGCGGGCTCGAACGGCGAGCCTGCGTCCACGTCTTCGACGCGGTCGAGACGCTGGCCGTCGCCGGGTGGCTCGCGTTGCCGCCTGCCCTGCTCGCCTGGCTCTACGTACGCCGCGAGGATGGGCGCCTCCGCCTCGCGATGGTCGGGATGGGCCTCATCGTCGCGCTTGCGACCCTGGGCATGCAGGCGATCCTCGGTGACCACTTCCGGAGGCAAGCGGACGCGGCGCTCGACGGGACCCTCGGCCTCCCGCTCCGCGTCCTCATGACCTTCGGCTCGGGCCTCGGGGTGGTCCTCGCGGGGGTCGTCGGCGTCGTGGCTCGACGACGCTCGCGACGCGCCGCCTGGCTCGTCGCGCTCGCCGCGCTCTCGGCGCTCGTCACGAACCACCTGGTCCTCCGAGACGACTACGCGAACGTCCACGCGGGCGTGACCTGGGCCGCGATGATGGGCTTCGGCGCGCCCCTCGCCGAGCCCGTAACGACCTGGCTGCGCTCGCACCGCGGAGTGATGCTGGGGCTCGTCGCGGTCATCGTGGCCGGCACGTTCGTCGCGCCTCCGAACGAGGTGCGCCTCGAGCTCTTCCGCGAGTGCGGCACGTCCGCGTCGTGGGTCCTCGCGCAGACGATGTGGGCCGCGCCGTCGAGCGACGCGACCCGGCCATCAGAACGGCCGCCCGCCTCGTCGCTCCTCGGGCACCCGCGCCTCGCCGCGCGCCACGAGCCCCTCGTGCCTTCTCCGGTCGTGGTGCTCTTGACCATCGACGCCCTCCGCGCCGATGTCCTCACCGATCGGGAACGCGCGAAGAAGCTGCCGCATTTGTCGCGCCTCGCGCGGCACGGGCTCTACGTTCCGCGTGCCGTATCGGCGGGCTCTCAGACCGCCGTATCCCTCGCGGCGCTCTTCTCGGGTCGCTCGTTCTCCAGTCAACGCTGGACGCTCCACGGGTCTGGCCAGGCGCGCTTCTTGTACCCCGCCACCGATCCGACGGAGCGCTTCCCCGAGCGGCTCGCGCGCGAAGGAATTCGCAGCGAGGGCTTCCTCGCGCTGCAGTTCCTCGCCGGCGACTTCGGTGTGACGCGCGGCTTCACGAGGGAGCACATGCTGACCGAGGGACGACGTCACGCGCCCGCGACCGCCGTGATGCCGCCGCTCCTCGCCGCGCTCGACGCCCTGCGCCCGGACGAGCCGCTCCTGCTCTTCGCGCACCTCACCGAACCGCACGAGCCGTACGACCGCGGGGCGTTGAGGGAGGGCGCAGCCTTCGACCGTTACCTATCGGAGATCGAGGTCGTCGACGGTTGGATCGGGCGGGTCGTCAAGCGGCTCGAAGAGCGCGCGCGCGGGCGAGGCTATCTGCTCGTCACTGCGGACCACGGCGAAGCGTTCGGTGAGCACGGGACGACCTTCCACACGAAGACGCTTTACGAGGAGCTCCTGCGCGTCCCGCTGATCGTGTGGGGGCCCAAGGTCCGCGCGCGCCGGTGCGACGCGCCCGCGTCGGTCGTCGACCTCGGCCCGACCGTGCTCGATCTCTACGGTCTCGAGGGAGACCCCGAAGGCCTCGGGACCACGCTGCTTCCGCTCGCGCTGGCGGAGCGTGCGTGCGATGCGGCGCGGCCCCCGCCCGTCGCGGAGGGGCGCATGCGACGAGCGTTTTTCCTCGCGAACGGCGTGAAGGTGATCGAGGACCTCCGCCTGAAGACGGTCGAGGTGTATGACCTTCAGGTCGATCCCGAGGAACGCACCAACCTGTTCGGACGCGATCCGCGGAGCGCCGAGGCCGTCGCCGCGGCGCGTGCCCACTTCGCGCGGACCTCCCTGCCCGGCGTCGACCCACCTTTCAAGCCGTGAGGCTTGCGACCGCGGTGCCGGAGGGCTACCGAACGCTTGTGAGCGCTGACGACGAACCTCCCGCCCCCGACCCCGCCGAGGCCGACGCGACGCCCGAAGGCGCGGACGACGCCGCGGGCCCGGTCGACCAGCTCGGCATCCCGATGAGCCGCGAGCCAACCCTCGACGACGTCCGCAGCGATGGCGTGGAGCACCGGCGCCTCGCGCTCGGCTGCACCCTCCTCGTCGCCTTGTTGCTCGTCGGGTTCTTCGTTTTGCGCGTCGTCGTGCTGCGATGAAGCGGCTGCTCGTGGTCGTCACCGGAGAGCCGGCCGAGCCGGTGGCCGCGCGTCACGGCGACTTCGTGCGCATCCTCGAGCGCGCGCTCGGTCCGCGTTTCGAGCGGTCGGTGCGCGTGCTCGACGCGCGTCGGGAGGCTCTTGGAGGCGCCGCGCAGAACGCCGACGGCCTCGTCATCACGGGGTCGGCCGCCCACGTTCACGAACGCGAGCCCTGGGTCGTCGCGACCGAAGAGTGGCTCGCGCGCGAGGTGGGCGACGGGCGGCCCGTGCTGGGCCTTTGCTTCGGTCACCAGCTGCTCGCGAGCGCGCTCGGGGGCGAGGTGACGTCGAACCCGCGCGGCCGCGAGATGGGCACGGTGACGCTCGAGCGCCTGGCCGACGACCCCATCCTCGCGGGGATCCCGCCCCGTTTCTCCGCCAACACCTGCCACCAAGACACCGTCGCCCGTCTCCCCGAGGGCGCACGGACGCTGGCCCGCTCCGAGCTCGACGACCACCAGTGCGTACGCTTCCGAGAGGGCTCTTACGGCGTGCAGTTCCACCCCGAGTTCGACCGCGCGATCATGCGAGGCTACGTGGAGGCTCGACGCGACGCGCTGCGCGAGGAGCGACGCGACGTGGAGCAGCTGCTCGGGGACGCCTGCGACACCCCCGATGCTGCGCGGGTGCTCGCGAATTTCCTCGCGCTCCTGCCTTGACCGGAGCGCTCGGGCGCTGCGATGGTTCGCCCATGAACCGTGCGCTCGCGATCGGCATCGCCATGACCAGCGACCCCGAGCGAGGGCGCGCGAGGCTCGGCCACCTCGCGAGCACGCTCGAGCGCGCGACGGGGCTCCGCCTCGAGAGACAGATCGCCTACCCCTACCATCGGCTCCTCGACGCGCTCGAGGCCGGAGAGCTCGACCTCGTCTGGCTGCCTCCGATGTTGGCGCTCCGCTCAACCGGCCGCGGCCTCGTGACGCCGCTCGCGCTGCCCGTGCGGCATGGCGTCTGCACCTACTCGACCGCGCTGTTCACGCGTCCTGACGCGCCTGTGACGGAGGTGACCGAGCTCCGTCGAGCGCGAGCCGCATGGGTCGATCCGCAGAGCGCAGCGGGCTACCTCGTCATCCGCGCGCTCTTGCGAAGTCGGCGCCTCGACCTCACGGCCCTCTTCGAAGAGAACACGTTCTACGGCTCGCACGACGCGGTCGTCGAGGCCGTGCTCGAGGGGCACGCCGACGTCGGAGCGACCTTCTTCCACGAGCGCGCAGATGCCCGCGGCGAGCAGCGCGCAGGCTGGCGCGACCACCAGGTTCAGGTGCTCGCGACGGCCGACTCGATCCCTTCCGACATGCTCGCCGCCCGCGCCGAGCTCGAGCCCGAGATCCGTGGGCGCCTTCAGGACAGCCTGGTCGGCGGCGAGCACCCCACCGTCGTCCGTGCCGCGACCGAGCTCTTCGGGGCCGAGTCCTTTCGAGCACCCTCACGGGAACATCTCGACGGCCTCACGACGATCCTCGGAGAGCTCGAGGACGCTCCCCCTTCGCGACGGTCCACGCTGGGCGGTCCGTCACGATGATCGCCCGCACGTCGCGCCTCGACCCGCGCGACGCCGACGTGCTCGACGCGGTGACGACGGCGAAGACGGGATACGCTTGAGACGTGAGAGGCATCGCACACGCAACGCTCGCGGCCGCGCTCGTCGCGTGCGGGCCCCGAGCGGTCTCGCCACCGGAGGCTCGCGTCGCGACCCCCGCGAGCGTCACCCTCGCAAACCCCGTGGGGGATGCGCGCGAGCCGGAGGACGCTGCGCTCACGAGGCTCCTCGAGGCGCAAGCCTCGGAGCGAACCGACCGCTGGCAGACGGTCGGGATGGCGCTCGCCGACGCGGCAAACTGGCGCCGCATTCGGGTCTTCGGTCACCCGACGCGGGTCGCGTATCGCTACGGAGACGATCACCTCGCGCTCGATGCGCTCGAGTACCGCCAAGCCGACGGGGCCGACTCGCCCGAGGCGTGCCTCCAGAGCTTCGAGGACCGCGCGCTCGCGGTGGCGACGACGTTCGGCATCACCTTCGAGCCGATCGTGCCGAGCCACGGGCAACACCCGCGAGGCGTCGAGGCCATCGACTGGAGCGCCATGTCACGGCGTCGCCTCGCGCTCGCAGGGGCCTCGTCGTCGGCCCCGACGCTCGCACCGGACGCGCCGAGCGGGGGCCCCCCGGGCGCCCCGACGAGCGTGGCCGCCTCGGGCGCCGCCCCCTCGGATGGCGCGACGCGCACGTCCGGCGAGCCTCCGCCTCGAGCGCCGAACGTCATGCCGCGCGCCCTCTTCGGACGCTCTGGCGGGTCGCTCGGCTTTGCGCCGATGCCCAGCGTCCGCTCGGCGGCCGACGTGGTGACGTTCTTTCGGCGGCAGCGCTACGTCGGCGCAGTCGCGGCCTTTCAATCGTGGCCCGGCACCTGCCTTGTCCGCGCCTTTGCGGCTCGGGTCGGCACCGACGAGGCCCTCGGGCAGCGGGTGGTCGACCACTGGCTCGCCGAGCTCGCCCCGCGAACCCGCTGGAGCACGCGCCTCCGTCGCGCGCCGAGATTCGAGGATCGCTGAGGTCGCGACCGTCACAGGGGGCGACGGTGCTACGCTGGTGGATCGAGATGTCACGCGTCCTCTACGGCATGCTCGTCGCCTCGTTCGTCGCGTTCCTCGCGTCGCACCTGGTGCTCGCCGGACGCCTCGCCATGCGGCACCCTCGAGGCCTCGGCGTGCTCGCGCTCTTCGTGCCTCCGGTGGCGCCGGTCCTCGGGGTTCGCGCGGGCCTCGTGAGGAATACCGTCGCCTGGGTCGCGAGCGTGGCGCTCTACGCGGCGCTGGTGGCGCTGAGCCTCCGGTGAGCCTCCGCCCGAACCGCTCCGCGCGGGGGTGTCGACGCGGCTCGCACGGCTGGGCCTGACAGAGTAAGCTCCAGCCCCGTGTCCGCTTCACCTCGCTCCGGCACCGCAACCCTTCGCCTCGGCGTCCTAGGGGGCGCGCTCGTCGCTGCCTCTCTGGGTGTCGCGGTTCGCGCCCCCGCCGATGAAAAATTCATGCGGTCCGAAGACGTGAAGCCCGGCATGAAGGGCTACGGACTCACGGTGTTTCAGGGGACGACGCCCGAGAAATTCGAGGTCGAGGTCATCTCGACCCTGAAGAACTTCCGCCCGAAGCAGGACTTGATCGTCATCAAGACCAAGCACCCGCGCCTCGACGTCGCACGGACCGTCGCTGGGATGAGCGGGAGCCCGATCTACCTCGAGGGCAAGATGATCGGCGCGTACGCCTACGGCTGGCTCTTCGGCGTCGAGCCGATCGCCGGCGTCACGCCCATCCACGACATGCTCGCCGACCTCCGGCGTCCGATCCCGCCGGCCATCGCCCCCTCGGCCGGTCGGGCGCCGCTGCCGGGGCTGACCAAGCGACGCGGCGGCGGTGGCCGTCGAGGCGCGCTCGACCTCCCGGGAGCGGACTCGCCGAACCGCTTTGCGGGGGCCCCCCTCGACTACGACCTCGCGCATCACCTCTCATCCGTCGGCGAGCGCAACCGCGCAGCCCTCGAGCCGCCGGCCGGGAGCGGCCTCAAGCCGGCCAGCACCGACGTGATGGTGTCGGGCGTCGGCCCGCGCTCGATGCGCTTCGCGGAGGAGCTCTTCGAGCCGCTCGGCATGACGGTCCAGCAGGGCGGAGGCGCGGGAGGCACGGCGACGGCGCCCACCGATGGGCCGAGCCGCTTCGTCGACGGCGGCGTCGTCACCGTGCAGATGCTCCGCGGCGACGTCTCCTCGTCGGGCCTCGGCACCGTCACCTACGTCGAGGGCGACCGCCTCGTCGCGTTCGGACATCCGATGTCGATGGGCGGGCTCGGCGAGCTGCCGACCGCGCTGGGTCGAGTCCACTGGGTCGTCGCCACGCACAACCGGAGCTTCAAGCTCGGTGAGCCCACGCTCCCGCTCGGCTCGCTCGTCAACGATCGCCAAGCGTCGATCGTGGTCGACCAAAACCGTCGGGCACCGACCTTCCCGATCGTCGTCGACATCCGCGGCGTAGCGGGGGCCCCGCACACCCACTGGCAGATGGAGGGAACGAGCGATCCGCTGATGGCGCCCAGCATCACCGCGCTGGCGATCGGCTCCGCGCTCGAGTCCACCGCCGCCGAGCGCGGCGACCAGACCTGGCGCGCGACCACGCGCCTGACGCTCGCCGACCAGCGCACCATCACCGTCGAGGACTTCGGCGCGGGCTCGGGCTCCCCGCTCAGCCCGAACGACTTCGCGCGCTCGCGCGTCGTGCGTGCGATGGGCGCGCTCTTCAACAACCCCTGGAAGCTCGGCTCGGTCGTGCGGGTCGACACGACGGTCGACCTCGTGATGCGTCGCGACGTCTCGATCCTGCGGAGCGCCGAGCTGCTCGACTCGGAGGTCGACGCCGGCGGCACGGCGCGCGTCCGCCTCGTGCTCCAGAGCCACCTCGGCGCCCTGCGCACCGAGGAGCTCGCGATTCCGATCGCGCGCTCGCTCGCGGGAGAGACGGTGCGCGTCGAGATCCGCCCCGGCTACACCCAGGACCGCGCCGTCCCCGCCCCCGAGAGCTACGACCAGCTCGTCGATGTGCTCGATCGCATGGACTTTCCCGGGGAAGCCATCGTCGTCAGCTACACGCTCCCGAACGAGGCCGCGGCGTCGTACGGCGGCCGCCTCGCCCATCGCGTCCCGCCCGGAATGGCCGACATGCTCGCCTCGCGCACCGACTCGGGGGCGCCAGAGCTCCACGCCGCGCAGGCGCAGCTCGTCCTCCCCATGAAGGGCTTCGTCGTCGGCCAGGAGGCCGTCGAGATCAAGGTTCGTCACGTCCTCCGCTGAAGTCGCCACGATCGCCATGAACATCAAGCTCCTCGCCACCTCCGCTCTCGTCATCACAGGCCTCCTCGGCGTCGACGCCCTCGCCGTCGGCACGCGGCGCTTCGTGCTGAACACGTTCGAGTCGTTTCAGGGCGGAGACGCGACCGGCGTCGCCATCGGCTCGGACGGCTCGGTTCGCGCCGGATTGACGATTGCCAAGTCACCTGTCGCCGACGCGCAGAGCGTGTGGGACGCCGTCGTCGCCTCGGACGGCAGCGTCCTGCTCGGCACCGGCACCGGCGGGCGCATCCTGCGCGTGCGCGGCGGCCAGACGTCGGTCGTCGCGAACACTGGGACGATGGCGGCGAGCGCGCTCGCCAACGGCTTCGACGGGATGCTGTTCGCGGGCACGTTCCCGAACGGCGCCGTCTACAAGATCGACCCCCGCGGCGAGGTCTCGAAAGATGCCGCGCCGCAGCCGCCGTGGCTCACGCTCCCCGACACCGAGAACGTCTGGGACCTCGCGTACGACCCGGGCGCGAAGGTGCTCTACGCGGCGACCGGCCCCGAGGGAAAGCTCTTCCGCATCGACGCGTCGGGCAAAGCCGAGGTGTACTTCGACAGCGACGAACCGCACCTCGTCAGCGTCGCGCTCGCGAGCGACGGAACCGTCTACACGGGCTCGAGCGGCAAGGCCCTGCTCTATCGGCTGACGGCTCCCGGACGCGCGTCGGTGGTGCACGACTTCGAGGGCGACGACGTCCGCTCGATCGTGATTGCGCCGCAAGGCATGCCGCACGCGGGCGAGCTGTACGTCACAGCCAATGACTATCGGGGGAGCGTCAAGTCGCTGCGACCGCTGAAGCGCGCAAAGCTGCAAGGCTCGAGCGACGACCACCCCGACGTGAAGTCGGGGCGCGGCCGGCTCTTTCGCGTCGCGCGGTCGGGCTCGGTCGAGCCGCTGCTCGACGACAACGAGACGCACTTCGTGGCGCTCGCGCTCGACGACGCCGGCCTGCCTTACGTGGGCACCGGCGTCGATGGCAAGGTCATCGCGGTCGATGACCAGCGCGTGGTGCGCGTCGTCGCGGACACCGAAGAACGCCAGGCCGCGGCCGTCGTGCTGTCGGGCGGAGCGCGCTTCGTCGTCTCGAGCGATCCCGTCGTGTTCCACGAGGTGACGGGGATCGGTGGAGCGACCGCGACGTGGACGAGCAAAGTCCTCGACGCCGGGGGCCGCGCGACGTTCGGGCGCCTCGATTGGACCGCCAGCGGCGCGCTCGAGTTCCAAACCCGCAGCGGCAACACCGACAAGCCCGACACGACGTGGAGCGACTGGTCGGCCGCGCTCCCGACGGCGGGGCGCGTGATCTCGCCCCCGGGGCGCTTCGTGCAAGCTCGGGCGCGCTGGTCTAAGGATCCGATGGCTGTGCTCGACGAGGTGAAGCTCGCGTTCGTCAACGACAACGCCCGCCCGGTGCTGACGAGCATCGATGCCGGCGAGTCGAAATCCGATACCGGCGGTACGTCGATCCCGCAGTCGGGCGGCGCCCCCGAAGACGCGAGCCCGAAGCTCAAGCTCCGCTGGAAGCTCGAGAACCCCGACAACGACGAGCTTCGCTTCCGGCTGTTCTTCCAGCCCGTCGGCGCCAAGCGCTGGACCTCGCTGCTCGACTCGAGCGACGTGCTCACGAAGCGTGAGTACAGCTGGGACACGAGCGGTCTCCCCGAGGGCCGTTACCGCGTGCGCGTCGACGTCTCGGACGAGCTCGCGAACCCGCCGGGAGCGGCGCTCCAGCACAGCCTCGAGTCGGCCGTGTTCGCGATCGACAACACCGCCCCCGTCTTGTCGAAGTTGACGCTGAAGGGCGGGCGGCTCTCGGGCACCGCATCCGACGGGATCGGCCCGATCGCGCGGATCGAGGTCGCCGCGGTCGGTGATCGACCGTTCTTTCCGCTCGCGCCGACTGACGGTGTGTTCGACGAGGCAACGGAGAGCTTCGACGTCGACATAAGCAGCGTCCTCACCGAGGGCGCGCAACACCTCGTCGTGCGCGTCTTCGACGTCTCGGGCAACCGCACCACCGCGACCGTCAGCCGCTAGCTCCAACCAACCGCGCGGCTCAGAGCTCGACGCAGACGCCGTATCCGGACGGGTACGGCTTATTGCCGCCGCTGCATTGGAAGCCGGCCGGGCAGTCCTCGGAGCGACTCGTTCGGCAGAGGGCGAGGCAGCGGCCTTCGGCGGCCGAGCAGACGTGGCCCGCCGCGCAAGGGCACGCCTCGCCCGCCTTTCCCTCGCCGGGGACGAGGCAGCTCGTGGTCCCGTCGGCGCGCACGATGGTGCAGGACTCACCCGGCGTCATGCAGGTCGAGTCGTCGAGCAGCGTGCAAGGTTCGGCCGGCTCGCACACCGGGATCGCGAGCGTTGGGCCGCCCTTCACCATGTCGCGCAGCGTCCTCGCCGCGCAGTAGGTCGCGGCAGGGCACGCTTCGACGTCGCCGCAGCAATACGGTCGACAGACGCCGGGTTCGACGCAGCCGAGGCCGGGCGCGCAGTCCTCCACCGTGAGGCAAGGCGCGCCGTCGTCCGAGGCGCCGGTGACTCCGCACACGCCGGTGACCGAGTCGCCATCCGAGGCGAGCTGACACGAGCCCACCGTCGCACCGCCGCTGCCGCCGCCTCCGCCGGCCCCCGTCGGGAGCGAACATTCCGTCGCCTGACTGGTCGCCGGGACGCATCCTTCGCCGCACGACGCGACGAGCGGCGCACCGTGCTCGCCCCCCGAGTTCGAGCCGCCCTCGTGGATCACGGTGCCGCCCGAGCCCGTCACCGAAGTCACCGTCCCGTAGCCGCCCGCCCCTTGGGCCGCGGCCTTCGCGGCGGTCGCGCCCCCGCTGCTCGAGCACGCAGGCGTTGCGGTGCAGAGCGCTAGACCGAGCGCGACGACGAAAGCGACGGCGGGACGAGGGGTGTTCATGGTGTGGGGCGACGTTCGCCTGCGGAGGCTACCACCTGAGTGCGATGGATCCACGAAACGTGCCGCGTTGCTGGAACTCGCGCCGAAGGTCGGGATTCATCGCATCTTGCGTGCCAAACCATGACATCCATGTCGTGGTTGAGAGATCCCGTCGACGGGAGCGAGCGCGCGCAGCATCTGGCGCCTCAACGAGCCGCCGAACGCGGGCGTCGCGGCGTCTCAGCCCTCGAAATGTACGAAGGCCGGAAGCGACCACGTCGCTCCCGGCCCTCGAGCCGCGCTCACACCCCACGGGGCGCGGGCCGCTCGCTCACATGCCGCCACCGCCGCCGCCGGCACCGCCGGCGGAGAGGCCGTTCTCGCAGACGCCCTTGAACGTCGCGTTGAGGCTCTTCAGCGTGGCGATGGTGCCCTTGCAGTTCTTGGGATCGACGAGCGCCGCGAGGGCCATGTTGTCCTCGCAGGTGTCGGCACAGCCGTTGTTCATTGAACCATTGACGAAGCTCTTCTCCTCGTCACCGCCCTTGAAGCCGGGGCACAGCTGCGCGGCGCCGTCCTTCTCGAGGCCGCACTGGTACAGGTCGGTGCAGGCCTGCTCGCACTTGGTGAGCATGCCGCCGCCGCCGCCCGAGGACGAGGTCGCCCCGCCTGCGCCGCCGCCGCCTGCCC
>VGRJ01000095.1 GCA_016875405.1 Deltaproteobacteria bacterium
ACCTCAGCGGGACGCCGGTACTCGTCGCCAACCTGACGGGCTCGGCCAACACCGCGGCGTCGATCGAGGTGACGAGCCTCGCCTGGTCCACCGACGGAGCACGGCTCGCGTACCGCGCCGACGCGGAGTTCAACAACCAAGCGCACCTCTACGTGGTGCCGACCGACGGCTCGAGCACGACGCCGAAGGAGCTCGTCGGCCCGGCGAACAAGGACCTCGCCGTGACGGCGGGGCTGGCGTGGGCCAACGCAACCACGCTGTTCTTCGCCGGCGATCTCGTCACCAACAACGTGACGAACCTCTACTTCGTCGACGCGACGGCGGCCGTCCCCTCGGCGACGGGCGTCCTCACCGAAGCGACCTTGAACGCCTCTACGAAGAACGTGAAGGGCAGCGTGCAGCGCGGCTCGGATGGGCGCATCTACTTCCGAAGCTCGCACGAGCTCACGAGCAAGAACTCCCTCTACAGCTGCGCCGCGGACGGGACGGGCGTGACCAAGGTCGCGGGCGCCGTCGTCCTCTCGAGCATGAACGTCCAGGCCGACATCACGGCGTTCAGGCTCTCGCATAACGGCGCCTCGGTGGCCTTCACCGCGAACGCCGAGAGCGACGGGCTCGACCAGCTCTACGCGATGACGCTCGACGCCGCAGCCCCTTCGAAGCGCTCGGCCTTCACGAAGCCCGTGGACGCCACGACGGCAGGCCTTTTCGGTGGCTCGCTCAATTCCCTCGAGTGGAGCCCCGACGGCTCGAAGGTGGCGGTGGTCGGTGACTGGGCGCTCCTCGACAACGAGTACGCGCTCTACGTCCTCAGCGCGACCGGCGCGACCTCGTCGACGCGGCTCCTCGTCCCCCCGACCAACGCGAACCAGAACGTCGATGCGGTGTGGTTCTCGAGCGACGGCCAGCGCGTGCTGGTCCTCGGCGACCTCGTCGTCAACAACGACACCGAGCTCTACGCGATCACCGACTTCACCGCCGCCGACCAGACGCCCACCACCGTCCGCGTCGTCTCGGCGGCGGGCGGGGACGTGGACGGCGCGTTCGCGCACTGAGGTCTCGCAGCGCCTCTCCAGACGCTCGCCCTCCTCGCTCTGTCAGGGTCGGCGAGCGTCGGCTCGTCGGCCCGGTCCGCTCGCGCTAGGGTGCCGCACATGCGACTCGATCCGCATACGTTTGGCCAGGACCAGGCCTGCTTCGGCTGCGGCCCCGGTCACCCGATTGGCTTTCACCTCGAGTTCGAGCGCGAGGGCGAGCGCGTCGAGACGCGCTTCGTCCCCGGTGTGAACCATCAGGGGCCACCCGGCATCTTGCACGGAGGCCTCGTCACGACGCTGGCCGATGAGCTCGCCGCCTGGACGATCGTCGCGCAGAAGGGCCAGCTCGGCTTCACCGCCGCGATCGACGCACGCTTCCACCGGCCGATCCGCATCGGGCGCGTGGTGCGCGGCGTCGGCTGGGTCGTCGAGGATGGCGGCCGCGTCGTGAAGGTCGAGGTCATCCTCGAGCAGGACGGCGCGCGCGCGTACCGCGGCCTCTTCACCTTCGCGGTGCTCGACCGCAGCGGCGCCGAGAAGCTCCTCGAGGCCGAGCTCCCGGAGGCGTGGGCGCGCTTCTGCCGATGAGCTTCCGATCGGCCTGACGAGCGCGGCACGACGCGTGACGCTCGCGCCAGAGCCGCCTTCGCCACGCCGCAACAAGCCTTCGCCTGGCACTGTTGGCATGCGCTGTCGGTCGCCTTCACCGGGCACGAGCTGCACACCTCGACCGCGAGCAGCGGCTCCGTGCACGACTTGAACATGGCCGCCTGCACGATCGTCGCGTGCCCGTCCATGTCGCAGGCGAGGTGCTTGACCGCGCAGGTGTAGAGCGCGTCGAACTGCGGTTGGCACTCGGCCGCGGCCTGGCGATCCGCCTCGCAGTCGGCGATGCACTCGCTCTTCGTGTCGTTCTTGCAGCCGAGCCCGACCACCTCGTCGCACGCCGCAGGGCAGTCGAGCACGACGACGCCAGCGCCCGTGCTCGCGGAGCCTCCGGTCGTCCCATCGTCACCGCTCGAGCAGTGGAGGGTCGTGAGTGCCGACGCGCCCAGCACGAACATGCCGAAGAGCCTCTTCATGAGTCGAAGCATCGCGAACGCCGCGTCGCGGGGATCAGCGCGTTGCACGAACGAGACGACGGCCCCGAGCGAACGCGGGCCCCGCTCAGTCCGGCGTGCAGCCGTCGCCACCGCACACGTCGAGGATCTCGCCCGTACGCCAGAAGTGCGCCATCTGCTGGTTGTGGTGGTCGAGGTTCCGAGGCTTGCCGTGCGGGTCACCGAGCTTGTCGTTCGGCGGCACGTTGCCGGGCGCAGGCCACGGGTTGCCGAAGCTGAAATTCACGAGCCCGGAGCCCTTGTGCGGGTACGCGACCGGCGTGACGAGCGGCACGTCCTTGCCGTACCCCGCGAGGAGCGCGACCCCAACGCCCGAGCGCGTGACGACCTCGTTCGTGAGGAGCGCGACCTGATAGTCACCTGTCGCAGAGACGAGCAACACGTCGTGCGGTGGCGTGTTCGGGTGCGGCTTCGCCTTCACATGACGGTAGTGGCTCACCGGGTCGACCGAGTCCCACAAGCCCTGGATGGCTGACATCAGGACCTGGCGGTCGTGAGCGTCGGGGTAGAGCGCCTTTAGGAAAATGAAGAACGGCCCGAAGTCGACCGAGCGCTCCAGGAGCGTCGAGTAGTTGTTGCCCGGGACGCCGAGCTGGCCGCGCGCGATGTCGGGGCTCAGCGCCATGTGAGTGGCGCCAAAGATCCCGCCCTGCGAGATGCCGTTGTAATAGACCTCCTTCGGATCGATCCGCACGCCGCGCGAGGCGAGCTCGGGGAGCTCGTCGAAGCCGCGCTTCAGCGCGCGCCCGAGGAAGACGTGGTTCAAGGCGCCCTGGTGAAGCCTGTCGGAGAGCGCGGGGAACTCGGACATATCGCTCAGCATGGCGAGGATCGCGTCGACGTCCTCCGAGCTCATGCCGAGCATGTTCGTCCCGACGACGACGAACTTCTCCTGGTTCGCGAAGCGGCTCATCCAGCCGTCGCGCACCTGACCGTAGCTGCCGTTCAGGCCGTGGCCGTGGATGAACGCGCCATGGATCGGGCCCGCCGTCTCGGGCGCCACCGGCAGCGCGCTCCGCGGGACACGCATCAAGAAGCCGGCAGCGATGGGCTCGCCGCGCCTCGGCAGCCCGTCGGGCCCGAAGTCGAGCCGGTAAGCGGGCGTCTTGCCGATGGTGATCGGTACGAGGTAGTGCGGCACCTCGAAGGTGCCCTCGATCTCGAAGGCGATGTCGGGGCTCTCCTCGACCGTGAACTCCTTGACGTTCGTCACGTCAATGGCGGGCCGCGCGTCACCGAGCGCCGCGAGCGCGTCGTCTCGCATGTGAAGGAGAGGGCCATGCAGCGCCTCGGTCGAGGCGGTGACCCAGTCGAAGGCGAGCGTGAGCTCCCCGCGCGGGATCCCGGCCTTCTCGAGGCCCGTGAAGATCTCCTCGAAGCGCGCCTGACGCGCCTCGACCGGCGTGCCCGCACTCCGACCGTCGCGGAGCGCCACGAAGGCATCCGAGACCGGGATCGGCGCGCCGTCGACGTCCACGAGCCCCCGGAACGCGACCACGTAGCGCGTCGCCTCCTCGAGGAGCACCGCGGGCCGCACGACCAGGGTGCGGTGCGCGACCACCTCGTCGCTGAGGTCGAGCTCGGCCCAGCACGGCACGCGCTCGAACGCGCCCTCGGGCGTCACTTTGAAGAGCACCACCGGCGAGTCCGCCTCGAGCGTCTCGGCGATGCGCGTCTCGTCGGGGAGCTTCGAGACGTCGACGTTGGGGAAGTAGACGACGACCGGCTGGCCGACGCCGAAGCCGTCGAGCCTGCGGTAGGGCGCGGGGTCGACGTGCACGCCTTCGAGGTTCGCGGGGAGCGTCGCGTCGCCGTAGGCCAGCGTGAAGCCGGTGACGCGCGTCGCGTCCTCCTTCAGGTAGAAGCTCGATGGGAACGGCATCGCGCAGTGCTCGGGGACGAGCGGATCGCAGCCGGGCTCGTCGGGGATGTCGAGCGGCGGGAGCGAGACCTCGCCTCCGTTGCATGCGGAGAGCGAGAGGCCGAGGGTGACGAGGCGAGCGAGCATGCGTGCGTACATTGGGGGCATCCTTTAACAGGTGGGTCACGCCACCCGACGCTTCGAGCCGCGTGCCGTTCGGTGTCCTAGTCAAACCTCGACGTCGGACCCATGCAAGAACGACCGACACCCGCACCCCTCGCACATGCCCTGGGCCTCGTGCTCAGCGCACCGACGGCGCCGTCGCCATGCGCCGCGGCGGGGCAGGCGCCTCGCCGGTCGGGCGGCGCTACTGCACGCCCCAGATGCGGACGAGCGCGCGCCCGGTGCGGCGCGTCGCGGTGCGATAGACGAGGCTCACACGCGAGATGTTGCGCATCGAGCCCGGGAAGTCGAACACTTGGGTGCGCGTGCCTGGCGCGAGGAAGCGGCGCACGGGGAGATCGATGCGCTGACCGTTCTCGAAGCTCACGTCGCAGTCGAGCATCTCGATACCGCCGTCGACGGCCTCGAAGAAAATCCCGCGAAACATCTCCGGGCGCGCCGCAAGCGAGACGACGTCTCGGTCGACGCGAAAATCGACGGAGCGCTCGCCGAGGAACACCGGCGCGCCGGTCGGGACGGCGGGCCCCGTCACCATCGGCGTCGCGGAGGGGCCGACCACCATCGGCGTAGCGGGCCCGACGACCGCCGGGGTCGGCACGCCCACCACGACCGCGGCCGGACGCGGCGCGACGACGACGGCAGGCGCGCGTCCGCGGTAGTACCCGCCGCGCGTGTGCACGACGCAGCCGCTCGCGAGCGGGGCGAGGAGAGCGAGACCGAGAGCAGCGACCTTGGATCCCGAGAGGTAATGCACGGCTTCGCCCTAGCGCAGTCGCGCCGCGCCGTCACGCGCTGGCATCAGCTCTTCCGCGCCTCGCCGAGGAACGCGCGCGTCACCTCGTGCCGTGGCGCTTCGAACACCTGCTCCGCAGTCCCCGTCTCGACGTCGTATCCGCCGGCGAAGACGTGTACGCGGTCGGCGACGTGGCGCGCGAAGTGCATCGAGTGCGTGACGACGATCATGGTGAGCCCCTCGGTCGCGAGGTCCTCCATCACCCGCAACACCTCGTTCGCCATGACGGGGTCGAGCGCAGACGTCGGCTCGTCGAACAGGATGGCCTCCGGCTGCATCATCAGCGTCCGCGCGATGGCCACGCGCTGTTGCTGCCCGCCCGACAGGTTGCGAGGCAGGGCGTCATGCTTCGCGGCGAGGCCGACGCGCTCGAGGAGCGTCGCGGCACGCCCCCGCGCGGCGTCCTGCGACTCACCGAGGACGAGCGTCGGCGCCTCGGTGAGGTTCTGCATCACCGTCAGGTGCGGAAACAGGTTGAACTGTTGGAAGACGAAGCCGACCTTACGCCTTACGGTCCGCAAGAGCTCCCTGTCGCGCCGCGCGTCGGTCGTCGGCAGCAGCGTGTGCTCGCCCACCGTGACCCGCCCCCCCTGAAACCGCTCGAGCCCGTTGATGCAGCGGATGAAGGTGCTCTTGCCGCCCCCGGAGGGCCCGATGATCGCGTCGACCTCGCCCTTTCCGACCGAGAAGCCGATCCCCTTCAGGATCTCGGCCTCGCCGTAGCGCTTTACCAGACCGTCGACGGCGATCATGTGGCCACCCCCAGCCGCTCCTCGAGGCGCCGCGACAGGAGCGACATCGGGTAGCTCATGAGGAGGTAGAGCACCGCCGTCATTCCCATCAACTCGAGCGTCGCCTGAGTGCTGAGCGAGAGCACCGAGAAGCGCTTCGTCAGCTCGACCAGCGTGACCACGCTGACGACCGACGTGTCCTTGAAGAGCGCGATGAAGTCGTTCACCACTGGCGGGATGACGAGCCTCACCGCTTGCGGCACGAGGATGCGCCGCACCGCCTGAGCGTGCGACATGCCGAGCGACAGCGCCGCCTCGAGCTGACCGTGCGGGATCGCCTGCAGGCCGGCGCGGTAGATCTCGGACTCGTACGCCGAGTAGTTGATCGCGAGGCCGAGGATGCCCGTCCAGAACGCAGGCAACGTGACACCGACCTCGGGCAGGACGAAGAACAGGAAGTAGAGCTGCAGCATCAGCGGGGTGCCGCGCAGGAACTCAACGTAGCCGGCGAGCGGCGCGCGCAGCCACGAAGGTCCGTAGAGCCGCAGGACGGCGACGAGCAGCCCGAGCGCCATCGCGAGCGGGAACGAGCCGAAGGCGAGCATCAGGGTGAGCGCGGCGGACTCGAGCAGCACGCCGCCGTAGGCGCGCACCACCTCGAACCCGCGCTTCCGAGCAGCGAGGTGAACCGTCTCCGAGTCGGGAAGCTCGGGCTTCGAGACGTCGGCGCGGACCGCCTTGTCGAAGCCGTAGAAGCGCCCATGGTCGACGATGCCCTCGAGCTCACGCTGCGCGTCGTCCCAGATCCCGTAGCTTCGGTAGGTCGCCGCGAGCGTGCCGTTTCGCGACAGCAGGATGAGAGCCTCCGAGAGCGCATCGCGAAGCTCGCGCGCGCCCTTGCGTACGAACGCGACGTAATAGCCCTTGCCGACCGGCTCCCCGACGGGGACGAGCGCGGGGAAGCGCGGCGCATAGAAGCGCGCGATCGGCGTGTCTTGCAGCGTCGCGTCGAGCTTGCCGGTCTCGACCTCGCGCAGCGCGTCGGTGCTGCCGTCGTAGGAGATCACCTCGCAGCGCTCGGGGGTTCCGCAGAACTCCTTCATCCGGGTCTCGGCGGCCGACCCGGTGAGGACGCCGATCTTGGCGCGGGGCCTGTCCCTCCGCCCGAGATCGTCCCAGCCCTCGAGCGGACCGCCCTTTCGGACGAGGAGCTGCAGGCCGTACACGTAGTAGGGGATGGTCGCCTCGAAGGCCTCCGCGCGCTCGGGGGTCAGCTCGTAGCCGTTCAAGATGACGTCGCACTTCTTCGTGTCGACGAGCCCACCGAGTTTGTCCCAGGGACCCTGGACGAAGCGGGGCACCACCTTCAGGTAACCGGCGAGGTGAGCGGCGAGGTCGACCTCGAACCCCGTCACGCGCGAGGGGTCATCGTCGCGCGGAAATACGTAAGGGCCCCCGCCCTCCTGATCGCCGCACCACGCGAGCTCGCCCCGGCGCCGGATGTCGGCGAGCCCGTCCGCGCGCGCAGGAGACGCGAGCAACGAGCCGCCGAGGAGCCACACGAAGATCGCGAATCGCAGCGCCATCGAGGTCTCCGAGCGGTAACGGCTGAGCCAGGTCGGCGAGTACCACGACGCGCCCGCCTCGGCACGACTTCGACGTTCGCGGCGGTGTGCTTGTTCTGGTAGACCCTCCCTATGCGCACCCTATCCTACTTAGGAATCTTCGTGACCGTGGTCGGCTCCAGCGTCGCGGCCTGCTCTTCAGACGCCGAGCCTCCGACCGGTCCCGCCGCCGGCGGCGGCGCGGCGCTGACGGCCACGACGTTCTGCGAAATGTATGCACAGGCGACCTGCGCTGCGACCGAGGCGTGCGACTGCCCGACGCTCGACGGCGCGAAGGACTGCGTCACCAAGAACGTCGACAAGTGCGAGTCGACGCTCGCCGGCCTGCTCGGCGCGATCAGCCTTGGCGACGTGCAGTTTGACGCCGCCGCAGCGAGCGCGTGCATCGAGGACGCGGCAAAGACGCTCGGGACCTGCGTGGTACCGACGAGCCGCAACGCACCGGAGGCGTGTCGGTTTTACCTGAACGATTCAGCGAAGCTCGGCGAGAGCTGCTCGAAGTTCGGCGCGGGGCTCCGCTGCGCGGGCGGCGCGGGCGTGTGCGACGGGATGACCGGCGCGTGCATCGCCCCTGGCGCGAAGGACGAGCCGTGCGTCGCGGCGGTCTGCGCGGACAGCCTCGTGTGCGACGCCGGCATGTGCCGGTCGCTGCAACCGAAGGGCGGCGCGTGTACCCGCGACGAGGTGTGCGAGGGCGGCCTCCAGTGCCTCGACGGCGCCTGCGCGCCGCCTCGAGCGACGGGCGAGCCGTGTGCCAGCTCGACGTCTTGCGCCGCCGGCCTCGGCTGCATCGCTGGCGAGTGCGCCACCGCCTTCCCCGCAGGTGAGGGGTGCGAGCTCGAGGAATGCGGCGCGGAGTCCACCTGCCTCGCGATCCCGGGACTGAAGAGCTGCGGCCCGCGAGGCAAGGCGGGTGATGCTTGCATGAAGTTCGACGACTGCGAGCAAGGCACCGATTGCGACTACTCGAAGCCAAACCCGGTGTGTGTCGCCGTCCCGAAGCTCGGCGAGAGCTGCCCGCTCGGACAGTGCCTCGAGGGCGCCTCGTGCAGCGAGGGCACGTGCGTCGTCACCCCGAAGGTCGGCGAGGCCTGCGTCACGAACTCCGGGAAGCCCTGCGCCGACGGGCTCGGCTGCCTTGCGGGGACGTGCACCGCGGGCGCGGCGGCGGGAGCGCCGTGCGTGGGCGATCAGGGCGCCTGCGCGCAGGGGACCACCTGCGATTACTCGGTCACTCCGGCCGTCTGCAAGACGCAAGGCGATGTGGGCGCCGCCTGCGACAACAACGACACGCTTTGCAAGGTCGGTCTGCACTGCGACTCGGCGACCAACACGTGCGCCACGCCCGTGGGACTCGGCAAGCCCTGTGCGTCGCCGCTCGCGTGCGAAGCGGGGACCTACTGCGAGTTCAATGAAAATGGCGGATTCTGCGCGACGCAGCCGTCAAAGCCCGGCGACAAGTGCCTCTTCGAGTGCGGTGCAGGCCTGCGCTGTGGGGGACCGAACGGCAAGTGCGCGAAGGGCGCCTGCATTACCCGGTGACGTGCTTGCACGGCCAGCCGCGACGGCGGGCGTGACGAATCACGCCTCGGATGGCGATTCGACTTGAGACGGTTGACGTCGCGAGCGCGATACGGGTGAATCTACCCCGCGCGGCGCGCGGCGCGCGGCGCGAACGCTCGACCACGATCGGACGACACCATGAAGACCACCACCGCTTTGCTACTCGGCGCGGCGCTTGCCGCCGCCCTCACGCTCCCCGGCTGCAAAAAGGAAACCGAAGCGGAGTCGACGAAGAGCGCGGCACCCACCGCCGCCCCTGCGCCCGCGGCGGTCGAGTCGGCGTCCGAGCTCACGAACGCCGATGCCACCGCAAGCGCCAATGCCTCGGCGAGCGCGACGCCTCCGCCGCCCCCGTCGATGCCACGGGTCGACGTCTGCGAGCAGGTCCTCCGCGCGGCCGCAGCAGGCAAGTGCACTGAGGCGCGGAACCTCGTCCCGAGCTGCACGGGCCCGAAGGCGATCGCGGCAAGATCCAGCCTCGTCGCGTGCCTCAAGGGTCGCTGAGCTCACCCCGAGCCGCCCGCCTCGAGGCCTCGGCGGCTCAGCGTGTGCGGGCGCGCTCGGCGGCGACGAGCTCGGGCTCGGGCTCGATCGTGACGGTGTGAGCGAGCATGCACGGCAAGTACTCCACCCGGAGCTTGCTGATCCAAAAAGGCCCTGGATCGACTCCGAGCCGCAGGTTTTGCCAGCGACACCGCACGACCATGCGCTGATTCGTGCGGCCGATGACGACACCGTGCATGTAGACGTTCGTGTCGATCGACGAGCGCACCACGAGGTGGGACTCGAAGCTGAGGAGCTTGCGATCGGCGCCGGGCGCGTCGACAACAGGGAGGGCCCGAGCTGCCGCGATGTCCGTCGACGCCGTCGCGGACGGCGCGCCATCCGGGGCCGGTGACGCGGCCACCTCCGCCGAGGGTGCACCGGTCGTCGGAGGTGGGGCGGCGACCGCGGCCGACGACGGCGAATCGGCCTCCATCGCCACGGACGGCGCCGCGGCGGGCGACGCGTTCTCGCTCGACGGCGACGCGACCTCCGCGGTCGCCTCGCGACCCTTGTCGCGACCTCGGAGGTAGAGCCCGAGCGCCCCGCCCCACACGACGACGACGACGACGACGAGAAGCCCGACGACTGAGCGCCGTCGCGCAGGCGAACGCTCCCGACCCGAGGGCGCAGGCGACGACGCGACCGAGCCGCCGACGCTCGCCGGGGCGAGTGCCGCAAGGGGCGTAAGGTTTGGCGCGGAGCTGCTCGCCACAGCCTCCCGCGGCCCGCCGGCGCCTCGCGCGGGGGCGACCTCGGGGACCGGCGGCGCCGCGAACAGCAACGTCGCGCCACCGTCCTGGTCGGCCGCCGCGAGTGCAGGCGGCTGGCGAAACGAGTCGGGTGCGCGCGCGGCGGCGGGTTCGTAAAGCGCCGCAACCTTGACCGGGCGCGGCGCGGCGTTCGCGCTCGGCGGTGCCCACGCCGACGGGCGAAGCGAGGCCGCGCCATCGACGGTCGGAAGCGGGGCAGAGGACGGATCGCGCGACACGGGACTCCCCCACGCAAACGCCCGAGTCTTCGGCAGCGCGCCAAGGGTCGGGAGGTGCGCCGGGCTCTGAGGCAGGCCGGGACGCGACGCGGTGAGGCGCGGGGCCCCGTCGTCCACCACGGTCCGGAGGCCTGGCGCCGCGGGCGGCGCGAGCGATGGCGCAAGCGGGTGTGGAGGTGGAGGCAACGCGGGCCCCATCCTACGAGCCTGCGCGCTCCGCGTGGGATCGGAGACGTGCGTGGCGTAGGGCGAGACGGCGTCCATGACGAGCGTGCCCTCGAGGTCGTCCCCGGAGAGTTCGGCCACCTCGATATCGGGCTCATCCGCGGCGCGCGCCGCGCTCTCGCCCGACACGGGAGCGACCGCGCTCTCCGACGGCAACGTCGTGGGCTCGGGACGCGCGGAGCTCGCATCGGCGCCGCCGGACGCGAGCCCGCGCAGCATGGTCGGGAACGTCTCCTCGAGCGAGCCGGAAGATGAGTCGTGAGGTGCTCGCCTCGCGTCGACTCCGCGTGCGAGCGTCGACGAGCGGTTCGAAAAGAGCCCGCCGACCGCCTCGAGCGGCGCGATGAGCGTCGCAAGTGCTTCCGCGCCGCGAGGCTCACGCGCGGTCATCGCCGCGAGCGAGCGCACGAGCTCGCGCGAGGTCGGCCGCGCGTTCGGCTCCGACGACAGGCTGCGATCGAGAGTGAGCGCGACCTCGACCGGGAGGTCGGGCCTCACGAGCTGCAGCGGCGTGTTCGCCGCGTCGGAGGTCGGCTCCTCATCGCCGGAGAGCAGCGCTTGAACGAGCAGCGCGAGCGAGAAGACATCCGAAGGCGCGGAAGGTCTTGTGCCTCGACGCACCTCGGGAGCGAGCCACGCCTCCGAGTCTCGCGGAGCGCCATCGGCGGGCAGTTCGACCGCCACCAGCGGACACGCGCCGAGCAGGAGGACGTCACCGTCCCACGTAAGGAGGACGCGATTGGGCGACACTCGCCCGTGGACGAGCGGGCCGTGCCTCAAGGCGACGGGCGACGAGGCATGCATCGACGCGAGGGTTTGGCCGAGCGCGCACGTGACGTACCAGAGCGCAGGCTCCGCCAACGACTCCCCTCCGAGCGCGAGGTGGGCGAGGAGTCGGGCGAGCGAGACCCCCTCGCGAAGCTCGAACACCAGCGCGAGGTCCGCCCCGTCCTCGAGCACGTCGACGAGCCTCGCGAGGCCTGGGGCGTCGGCGCAACGAACGCGATAGTCACCGAGCACCGCCGCGGCTTCCGGGCTTTGACGCGCGACCCGATGCAACGCGTACCCCACGCCCCCGCGCGTCGCGTACTGCACCGACTCCGTCCTCCCGAGGCCTCCCATGACCGCGTAGGTGCCAATTCGTGAAGGGACAGGACGCACCATGAACCGCACTCTAGCCGGTGCGCGAGCGGACGAGCCAATCTCCGCCATCTCCATGCCGCGACTCGGACGAGGCACGATCCGTGTTAAGGGCCGACGAGCGCGGTCACGACGCGACGACGGACCCGTTTTTTATGGCACGGAAGATCTCGGCTGGCACGGTCCTCTACCGCTCGCTCGGCGAGACGCTCGAGGTCCTGCTCGTCCACCCGAAGGGCCCGGTCCACGAGGCGACCCCATGGGGGATCCCTAAGGGCTACCCGAAGGACGGCGAGACCCTCGAGGACGCCGCGCGCCGCGAGACGTGGGAAGAGACAGGGGTCGTGCCGCGGGCGCTCGTGGCGGTGGGCGCCGTCCGCTATCGACGGACGCCGAAGACGGTCGTCGCCTTCGTGGGTCCAGGTCATCTCGAGGAGCCGCGATGCGCGAGCCATGAGATCGACGGCGCGCGCTATTTCCCGCTCGAGGAGGCACGCGAGCGCATTCACCCCGACCAGCAGCCGCTGCTCGACCGGCTCCTCGCGGTGCTGCGAGACCGGCCTCGACCCGTGACCTAAATCCAGTCACGCCGCGCAGTCCTTCAGGCGTGGGCGTGCGCGTGGCCGGACGCGCCCTCGACGCGCACGAGGCCCGCCACCATCGCTCGAGGACCGACGCGCACGGCGCGCATGGCGAGCGTCGCCCCGAGCGCGAGGGCCGCGGCGACCGAAGGCCCCTCGAAGGCGAACGCTTGCGCCGGCGTCGCGAAGAGGAACTCGGGGGCGAGGGCGCGCGCCGCCGCGATTGCAAGGAGGACCGCGCTCGTCACCAGAACCGCGCTGCCCACCGCGGAGCGAGCCCCGCGCCCGTCACCTGCCGCCGCATGCTCGATCGATGGTGCGAGCGCCGCGAACACCATCGCGCCCGCACCGACGACGGGGGCCAGCGCCGCGGCGACGACGGTCGCGGCAAGCCCACGCAGCGGCAACGCGACCGCCGCGACCACGACGAGCGGCCACGCCACCGCTCCGCCGCGCGAAGGCCCCTCGCCTGCCGCCTTGACCAGCGCGGCACACATCGCCCCTACCGCAGCCTGACCGGCGGCGCCCTCGAGGATGCAGACCGGCGACGACGACGCCTCACGCTTGGTTTCGTCGACCCCAGCGCCCTCGCGCCGTCGCGCGACGAGCGACGCGAGGAGCGACGCGACGAGCGTGAGCCCGATCCGCAAGAGCGTGAAACGGACGCCGAGCAACACGAGTTGGGCGGGTAGCGCGATGGGGTCGACAGCCCTCGCGACGCGCGCGAAGCCGCGACTTCGAATGGGCGCGCGCGCGCTCCCTAGCGCGAGGACGGCCCCGACGACAGCCCAGGGCGCGACCGCGAGGGCCTGCTCCGTCATGTGATGATAGCCGTACAAATGAGCGTCGCCGCGCGCGAGCGCGACCGCCACGAGCGAGAGCAGGCCGAGGCCCGCGCCGAGGAGCTCCCAGCCCCGCGCGGGGGCGTGGCCGTCATGGCCGTGTGCGTGGCCCGCGACGACGTGCATGAGCGAGCCGCCCACCAGCGCTTGGAAGAGGCCGAGCGACCCGAGCGGCATCGCGGCGACGAGGCTCCCGGCGCCGAAGTAGCCAAGCGATGTCGCGAGACCGATGAGGCCAATCGCGAAGGCCGCGCCGCGAACGCCGTGCCGCCGCACGAGCCAACACATCGTGACGCCTACGGGAATGCGATGCAGCACCACGCCCGTCCCAAGCGCGAACGAGCCCGCTCCGTCATTCAACGCAGCGCCGTCAATCACCGCATGGAGCGAGTAGGCGAAGGTCGCACCCCAGGTGACCGCGCTGTGGAGATCCCCCTCGGCGACATGGAGCCGCCCCTCGAGCAGGCGCGGCAGCGCGAGGCCAACCATCGCGAAGAGGACCGCGGTTGGGCCACCTTGCTCGAAGGCCTCGGGGAGGATCTCGAGGAGGACAAGCCCAGGGAGCCCGACGACGATGAACCCGTCGAGCGCCGCGAACGGCGCACGCCGCTCGCCGGCCATCCGAGCCACGGCAGGCCCCACGAGCAAGGCGACGACGCTGGCGACGAGCAGCAGCACGCGGCCCGAAACGTTAGTGGAAAGGGCCCGCATCGTCCAACGCCACGCTGGGCGTGCCCCTGATAGGGTCGGCGGATGCATCGCATCCTGCTCGCGAGCTTGCTCTTCGTCGCCGCGTGCACCGACCCCGTCGAGGCGACGCGAGCGCCGCTCGCCGTCCCAGAGGGCTGCAACCCGCTCGGCGCGAGTGCGACCGGCGAGGCCGACTGTCTCTTGCCCTACCCCAGCAATTTCTATCGCGAGGAGGGCTCGGACGGCGCGCACGTCGTGCTCCCCGACGCGGCTCTCCCGCACGACACGAAGGGCCGCGCGGTCAGCCCGACGACGCTCCATCCTGCCGATGGGTTCTCGCCGGGGTCGCAGCTCCTCGCCGTGTTCGCGGAGGGCGTGGACGCATCCGAGCTGGTCGGCCCGCTGGATGACCTCACGCTCTCGCGCGAGGACTCGAGCCCGACGCTGCTGCTCGACGACGAGGGGCGACGGATCCTGCACCTCGCGGAGCTCGACCCACGCGCGAAGTCCGAAGCTCGCCGCGCCCTCGTGATCCGACCGCTCGAGCGGCTCGAGGAGGGCCGCCGCTACGTGGTCGCCATTCGACGACTCCGCGGGCTCGACGGCGTCGTGCTCCCGCCGCGCGAGGGATTTCGGCGGCTCCGAGACCGCGAGGCCGATGGCGAGCCGGTGTTCGCGAAGCTTGGGTCGTTCGAGGCGGACGTGCTCGCGCCCCTCGAAGCGAACGGCGTCCCGCGCGGCGAGCTGCAGCTCGCCTGGGACTTCACCGTGCGCACGCGCGACGACATGACCGGAGACCTCCTCGACGTGCGCGCGCGCGTCCTCGAGACCCTCGCGAAGAGTCCGCCGAACCTCAAGGTCGTGAAGGTCTTCGAGGCCCCGGACGAGCTCACCGCGCGGCGGATCGAGCTCACCGTCGACGTGCCCTTGTTCACCGAGAAGGATGCGCCGCTCTCGCCGCTGCGGCGCGACGACGAAGCCAAGCTTGCCCCGAGCGGCACCGTCGCCGTGCCGTTCACGGTCTGGATCCCGAAGAGCGTCGCGGAGCGCCCCGCCGACGCGCCACCGGCCCGCCTCATGCAGTTCGGCCACGGCTTCTTCGGCATGCGCTCCGAAGCGGGCGAGGCGGCGTTCACGCTCGCGGCCGAGCGCGGCATGGTGGTGATGGCGGTCGACTGGGCGGGCATGAGCGAGGCCGACAAGGCCCCGGTCGCGGAGCGGCTCGCGACCGACCTGCCGAGCGGCCTCGCGTTCTGCGATCGCCTCCACCAAGGCTTCGCGAACGCGCTCGCGCTCGGCGAAGCCGCCGATGCCCTCGCCTCGTTGCCCGAGCTCGCCTTCAACGGCGTGCCGGCCGTCGCCCCGAGCCCGCTTTACTTCTACGGGATCAGCATGGGACACATCCTCGGGGGGACCTACGTCGCCTTGTCGCCGAGGATCGCCCGCGCGGCGCTCAGCGTCGGGGGCGCCGATTTCTCCCTGATGATGTTCCGTGCGCGGCCATTCCTAGGCTTCCTCGCGTTCGTTCAGCTCGGCCTGCCGGACACGCTCGATCAGCAAAAGTTTGCCGCTTTTGCGCAATCCGAGCTGGACCGGATCGACCCCCTCACCTACGCGCCGCACGTCCTCGCCGAGCCGCTCGACGACGCACCCAAGGACCGTCGCGTGCTCTTGCAGATCGGCATCGGCGACGTCGCGGTGCCGAACCTCGGCTCTCACCTCCACGGGCGAGCGCTCGGCGTGAAGCACCTCGTGCCGGCACCCCGAGCCATCGCGGGGCTCGAGGACGTGAGCGGCCCCTACGACGGCAGCGCGCTCGTCGAGTTCGACTTCGGGATCTCACCGCTCCCCGGCGAGCGCGCGCAGCCCTCGGTCGACGACACGCCGGCGCATGAGGGCGTCCGCAAGACCGCGAGCGGAAAGGAGCAGATCGACCGCTTCTTCCGGCCGAGCGGGACGATCGACGCGGTGTGTGACGGACCCTGCGACCCCGACTGAGAACCCCGTCGACCACCGCTTGACCAATGCCAAGCGCCGATGGAAAGCACGCGCCCTGGTGGTACGGAAAGCAGGGCGACGCCACGGCACCCCGAGGCTCGCTCGCAGGTGAAAGCGAGCCCCGGCCCCTTCTGCCGGTGGTAGCTTTGTTCGATGCGCACGGCGACGCGAATCACGACGGTCCTCGGCCTCTCGCTCGCGATCGGGGTCGCGGCCTGCAGCTCTGCCGACGTCACGTTCACGAGCGGACCGACGAACGGAAGTGGCGGCAGCGACGCCGCGAGCGCCACGACCGGCAGCAACACGACCGGCAGCAACACGACCGGCAGCAACACGACCGGCAGCAACACGACCGGCAGCAACACGACCAGCGGTGGGGCCGGCGGGGCCACCGCGAGCGCCTCCACGACCGGGGCGGGCAGCGGCTCCGGCGGCGGCGCCTCGAGCGCGAGCGCCAGCGGGGTAACGGCCGCGTCGAGCTCGTCGATGGCCTCGTCGAGCACGGGCGGCGGCTGCGCGCCCGCATGCGACCAGTGCTCGATGAAGGGGCAGTGCTGCACCCAGACGTGTCAGGGAGGGCCGTGCGTTTGTCCTGCCGGCTGCGGCGGCTGCGACATGCAGTGTACCAGCGGCAACTGCACCGCGACCTGCCAGTCCGGGAGCACCTGCACCGGCGAGTGTGCGAGCGGCGCCTGCACCTGTGAGAAAGGCGCGACCTGCGACCTCTCGTGCGCCAGCGGGAACTGCGCCATGACCTGCGCAGGCGACAACCCGAGCTGCAAGGGCGAGTGCGCCGGCAGCGCCTGCACCTGCGGCAAGGGGAGCACGTGCGACCTCACGTGCGCCGGCGGCAACTGCGCCATGACCTGCGAGGGCGCGAACCCGAGCTGCAAAGGCGAGTGCGTCAGCAGCGCCTGCACCTGCGGCGACCAGAGCTCGTGCGACCTCAAGTGCGACGGCGGCAATTGCTCGATCACCTGCGCGAGCAACAACCCGATGTGCAAGGGCAACTGCATCGGGAGCGCGTGCACCTGCGGACCGAACAGCAAGTGCGAATTCGAATGCTCGAACGGCAACTGCGAGACGACCTGCGCGCAGAGCAGCACTTGCTCCTTCCGCTGCAAGAACAACGCGTGCCAGCCGGTGCACTGTCAGCCGGGCGCGGCCTGCTCCCTCACCTGCAAGAACAACAAGGCCATGACCTGCAAGTTCGCCACCTGCGCGGGCGTGGTCAACAAGTGCGCCGACGGCATCACCGTGACCTGCAACGCGCCCTGCCCCAATTGACGCCTGTCGAGACGGCGACGGCCCCTGTCTTCATGGTCGCGCGACCTCGAGAGGCCGCGCGACCATTCGCTCACACGCTCACTTGCACGAGTCGGGCACGTTGATGCCCTCGGCGGACAAGGCGCGGAACGAGGCCTTGTACGCGTAGAGGGCCTTCGCGCACGCATCACCGAGCCCGAGAGCCTCGAGACTTGTCGCGAAGGTCTTGACCTCACCGCAGTTGGCGGCTTGAAACTCCCCCTTCGCTCCGCCCGCCTTCTCGAGCTCGGCCGCGAGATCGCAGACGCACTGCGCGTACTGCTGACACTCCTTCCCCGAGCCCGAGCTGCGGACGCAGTTCTTGCGCTTCGCGAGCTCGTCCGGATCCTTGCCAATGCAAACCTTGCCGGGCGGGACCTCGTCCGTCGCGAACTCCGCGCAGCGGAACCCGACGTTGACGAAGCGATCCGCCGGCAGCATCCCGTGGCGCGTCTGGTTCTCGAGCTCGGTCGCGTCGCCGTCGTTCCAGCTTCCGCCTCGAATCACGCGGCGCTTTCCGTCGGGCGCGCCGGTGGGGTTCTCGCGCGAGGGCAGCATCTTCAGGCCCGGGCTGAACCAGTCACCCAGCCACTCCCACACGTTGCCGCCCATGTCGAGGTGCCCGAACGGCGAAACGCCATCGGGGAAGCTTCCTACCGGCGCCGTCCCTGGGAAGCCGTCGTCTGTCTCGAGCATCGCGCGCCACGGGCGACCGCGCTCCCGCAGGGCCTTGCGACACGACACGTCGCAGGTGTTGAGCCGCTTCTTCTCGACCATCGAGTTGCCCCAGGGGTACTTTTGCCCGTCGTTGCCATGCGCGGCGTGCAGCCACTCCGCGTCCGTCGGCAGGCGCTTGCCCATCCACCGGCAATAGGCGTCGGCGTCGTACCAGTCGACGCAGTTCATGGGGTGCTTGTCGCGCCCCTCCTTGTCATAGTTGCAGTACTCGTTCCAGAGCGGCGCCCCGAAGTTGTTGTCTTCGTCGCAGGGCGTCGTCTCGGCGTCGCAGCAGCCCGCCTCGACGCACTGCCGATAGCTCTCGACGGTCACCTCGTACTTGTCGAGCTTCACCTCGGAGATCGCGGCGCCGACCGGCTTTGCACTGTCCGTCTTGGGCAGCACCACGGCCTCGTCGTTCGGAAACGGAGGCTTTTTGGGCTTCGCGGCCGCGCTCGCCGACGGCGCCGGTGCGGACGTCGTCGCGGCGGCGGTCACGGTCGTCGCCGGCGCCGGCGCCCTCCTCTCCTTCGCCTTGCACGCGAGCGGCAGCAGGAGCAGGAGCGAGAGGGCTGGCCGCGCGAGGCGACGGGAGGCAGGACGGAGCATGACGAACATCCTTTCGATGGGGCGGCCAGCCGAGACGAGACGGACTGCCTCGCTTCCACGGCGCGACGCGACGATGACCGCCGTCTAGCGTGGCTCGATGACACGAGTCAATCGGCAACGAGGCTCCGGCCCGGGGGGCGCTTCGGTCCGCGAGCATCGGACCGGAGAGGCCAACACCGGCCGCGGCGCTCCCGCGCCGAGCGGCCCGCGAAGGCGAGGAGCGCTCGCGGCCTAGGCGCGCGACGAGGAGGCCGCGCAGCGTGCTCGAAGCACGTGAGCGGCAGACGAGGATGTGCAACACCGGCCGCGGCGCTCACACGCCGAGCGCGCTGCTTTCCCGCGTGACCGCCGCGATGGCGAGGAGCGCTCGCGGCCTAGGCGCGCGACGAGGAGGCCGCGCAGCGTGCTCGAAGCACGTGAGCGGCAGACGAGGATGTGCAACACCGGCCGCGGCGCTCACACGCCGAGCGGCCACGTCGCGCACGGGTCGTTCATGTGACCCGCGCGACGGGCCGGGCGGGATGACGACGGGTGGGATGAGGACCGGCAGGACGGCGGTGGGCG
>VGRJ01000096.1 GCA_016875405.1 Deltaproteobacteria bacterium
AGAGCGCGCTCGACGTCCTCGAGTTGCTCGGGCGACAGGACACGAAGGAGGTCGAGGCGGCTCGAGCGGTGTGCCACGCGCTGGGCCTCGCGGCGCAGTTCGAGGCCGTTCTGCCGTCTGGGCCTTGAGTGCAGCCCGCGGCGGAGTTGTCGGCGCGCATCGAGCCGTTCGAGGCGGTCACGCTCGAGGTGGGGCGGCTCTTCTTGCCGCGCCCGCTCACTCGGCCGCTTCGCGCTTGCCCTTCAAGAGCGGGAAGCCCGCCGCCTCGCGCTGCGCCATCCACGCCTCGGCGACCTGCCGCGCGAGCGCGCGCACGCGGCCGATGAAGCGCTGCCGCTCCGTCACGCCGATCGCCCCGCGCGCGTCGAGCACGTTGAAGCGGTGCGCGGCCTTCACGAGGCAGTCGTACGCCGGCAGGACGAGCGTCTCGCCCGGCGAGAGCACGAGCTCCTCGACCTTCTTGCCCTTCTTCTCGACCTCGCGCTTCTCGGCGCCCCGCTCGAGCAGGCGCTTCACCTCGACCTCGAGGTGGTCGAACGCCGCGAAGTGCTCGGCGACCGGCGCCTCCTCGAAGTTGTAGGTCGACCACTCCCACTCGGAGCGCTTGTAGAGGTCGCCGTACGAGACGCCGGGGCCGTACTCGAGCGCGTACACGTCGTCGACGTTCTGCAGGTACATCGCGATGCGCTCGACGCCGTAAGTGAGCTCGCCGCACACCGGCTTGCAGTCGAAGCCGCCGACCTGCTGAAAGTAGGTGAACTGCGAGATCTCGAGCCCGTCGAGCCACACCTGCCAGCCGAGGCCCCAGGCCCCGAGCGTCGGCGACTCCCAGTCGTCCTCGATGAAGCGCACGTCGTGCTCGAGGGGCTTGGTGCCGAGGGCCGCGAGCGACTCGAGGTAGAGATCCTGGATGTCGGGCGGGTTCGGCTTGAGGATGACCTGAAACTGGTGGAACTGCTGCAGCCGGTTCGGGTTGTCGCCGTAGCGGCCATCGGTCGGCCGCCGCGACGGCTCGACGTAGGCGACGTTCCACGGCTCGGGCCCGAGCGCGCGCAGGAAGGTCGCGGGGTTGTAGGTGCCCGCGCCGACCTCCGAGTTGTACGGCTGCACGACGAGGCAGCCGCGGTCCGCCCAGAATTTCTGCAGCGTGAGGATGATGTCCTGGAAATACATGCGCGCGACCACCGGTTACCAAAGGCCGCGCGCCCCCTCAACGAGAACGAGCGCGCCGGGCCCCTGAGAGACTAGTCTTCTCGCGCCGTGACCACCCCCGAGGCCGCGCCTACCGCCCCGACGAGCTCGAGCACCGTCACCCTCGTCCGCCGCTCGAAGGCGACCGGCGAGGAGCGGACCTTCCACCTCGTCGGCACCGCTCACGTCTCGCGCAAGAGCGTCGAGGAGGTGCGGGAGATGATCCTCGCGACCCGCCCCGACACGGTCTGCGTCGAGCTGTGCGCCACGCGCCACGCCGCCTTGACCGACGACACGCGCTGGCGCTCGATCGACGCGGCGTCCATCGTCGGCGAGGGCAGGGCTGGGTTCGTGCTCGCGACCCTGGCGCTCCAGTCGTTTCAGAAGCGCATGGGCGACAAGCTCGGGGTGCGGCCCGGAGCCGAGCTGCTCGCCGCCTGCGACGCCGCGCGCGAGGTCGGGGCCGAGGTCGTGCTCGCCGATCGGGACGCGCAGATCACGCTGCGGCGGGCCTGGGCGAACCTCGGCCTCGCCAAGCGCCTGGTGCTAGGCGCCGGGCTCTTCGCGAGCGCGCTCGGCACCGATGCGATCGAGGAGGCCGACATCGAGGCGCTGAAAGAGCGCAAGCACGTGTCCGACGTGATGGGCGAGCTTGGGCGTCGCTTGCCCGAGGTCAAGGTGCCGCTCATCGACGAGCGCGACAGCTACCTCGCGAGCGGCATCGAGGAGTCGCCCGGGGCCACGGTGGTCGCGGTGGTCGGTGCCGGTCACGTCGAGGGGATCCTCGCGACGTTCGGGGCGCGCGTCGATCGCGCCGCGCTCGAGGCCCCGCCGCCCCCACGAGTCGGACAGAAGCTCGCGGCCGGGCTGCCCGTCGCCCTCGCGCTGGGGCTCGCGCTCCTCGCGTCGAGCCGCGGGGCCGCGCCCATGTCCCTCGCCCTCGCCTGGGTCGCGCCCGCCACCGCCGCGCTCGGCCTCGCCCTCCTCGCCGCGCGCGCGCGCGTCGAGACCTGGCTCGTCGCGCTCGTGACGGCGCCGCTGCTCGCGCTCGTGCCCTCGGCGTCGTCGCGGGTCCTCGGGGGGCTCGAGGTCACCCTGCGACGCCCCTCGCCCGACGACGGTGCGCGCCTCGGCCGCGAGCTCTCGGTCCCGCGCGAGGCGCTCGTGAACCCGATCGTGCGCGCCCTGGTCGTCGCCGTGGTCGCGGAGCTCGCCGCCTCTGTCGGACGGCTCGTCGCGGTGGTGTGGCTCGTGGTCGCGCTCGCGCGAGCGAGCTGACGGCGCGCCGAGGAGGCGTCGGCCTCAGCCCCCGTCGCGGCCCACCCCGAGGAAGCGCACGAGCGCACCGTTCACCTCGGTCGGACGCTCGAGGTGCAAGAAATGGCCGGCCCCGCGCACGCGGACGACCTCGCAGCCGCGCTCGTAAGCCGCCTCGCAGCCGCGCGCGAGGCCTAGATCGACGCAGCCGTCGTCCACGCCGTGCAGGTACATCGCAGGGACGCGCGTCCGCGCGAGCAGCAACCCCAGCACCTCGCGCGTAGGCCGAAGGAGCGCCCGGTAATATCCGAGCGGCCCCTCGACGTGGGGCTCGAGCGCCGCGCGGACCGCCTCGAGCTCCTCCGGCGACGGCGAGTACCCCGGCGACCAGCGCCGCCACAGCGCCTCGATCCGCGCGAAGCCGTTCGCGCGAACCCGGGCATCGGCGGAGCGCGGCTGGAACTCCAGCATGTAGAACGAGCGGCGCAGCTGCGCGGGCGCGAAGAACCGCGGGAGCGCGACCCGCAGGTGCGGCACCGCCAGCGTGATCAACCGCGCGAGACGCGAAGGCGCGCGGGCCGCGGCCGCGTAGCTCGCGATGGCTCCCCAGTCGTGACCGACCAGCGAGAAGCGGGCCTCCGGCGAGAGCGCCTCGCCGACCGCGAGCAAATCGTCCCCGAGGGCCGCGGCGTCGTAGCGGCCGTCCCGCGCGGCCGAGCTCGGGGCGTAGCCCCGCATCGCGAGCGTCGCCACGCGAAACCCGGCCTCAACGAGCGCCGGGACCTGGTAGCGGAACGTCGCCGGGCAGTCCGGGAAGCCGTGGGCGAGCACCACCAGCGGCCCCGCTCCGACCGCCTCGACCACCAGCTCGACCGCCCCGCGCGCGATCACTTGCGTCTCTCTCGTGGCACCCATCGTCGAGCGTGATTATACGACCGCAGGGAAAAACAAGATGACCACCGATTCGACGGCTAGCCCGAACACGTTCGCCTTCAAGGCCGAGGTCCAAAAGGTCCTCTCGCTCGTCATCAACTCGCTCTACACGAACCCGGAGGTCTTCCTCCGCGAGCTCGTCTCGAACGCCTCCGACGCGCTCGACAAGGCTCGCTTCCTCCAGCTCACCGCGGGCGACGCCGTCGTCCGCACCGAGGAGGAGCCGGCGATCCGCATCACCCTCGACGAGGAGCACCGCTCGCTCACCATCGAGGACAACGGCGTCGGCATGACCCGCGACGAGGTGATCGAGAACCTCGGCACCATCGCGCGCTCCGGCACGTCCGAGTTCTTCGCGAAGTTCGCCGAGGCCTCGAAGAGCGGCGACAAGGACCGCGCCCTCGAGCTCATCGGCCAGTTCGGCGTCGGCTTTTACGCGGTGTTCATGGTCGCCGATCGCGTCGACGTGGACACGCGCTCGATCAAGGTCGGCTCCGAGGCCGTGCTGTGGCGCTCGTCCGGCGACGGCGAGTTCACGGTCGCCGCGGGCGAGCGCGAGGCCCCGGGCACCCGCATCACGCTCCACCTCAAGGAGGACGCGGCCGAGTTCGCCGAGGAGTGGCGCGTCGAGCACGTCATCGAGAAGTACTCGAACTTCGTCATGTTCCCGATCCACGTCGGCGACAAAGTGGCGAACCGCTCGTCGGCGCTCTGGCGGCTCCCGAAGTCGAAGGTCTCCGAGGAACAGCACGTCGAGTTCTTCAAGCTCGTCACGAACGGCTCCGCCGGCGACGCGCCGCTCGCGACGATCCACTGGTCGGTCGACGCGCCCGTGCAGTTCTCGGCGCTCGTCTACGTGCCCTCGAAGGCGACGATGGAGCTGTTCTCGTCGCGGCAGCTCCCCGGTCTCCGCCTCTACGCGAGGCGCGTCCTCATCATGGAGAGCTGCGACAAGCTCCTGCCGACCTACCTACGATTCTTGCGCGGCGTGGTCGACTCCGAGGACGTGCAGCTCAACGTCTCGCGCGAGACGCTCCAGGAGAACCGCACCATCCGGCAGATCGAGCAGCAATTGACGAAGCAGGCGCTGAAGGCGCTCGAGGCGCTCGCCGCCGACGAGCCCGAGAAGTACCTCGCCTTTTGGCGTCAGTTCGGCGTCATCTTGAAGGAGGGCGTCTCGACCGATTTCCGGAACAAGGACCTGCTCGCCAAGCTCTATCGCTTCCCGTCGCTCCGCGGGTCGAAGGACGCGCTCCTTGGCCTCGAGGACTACGTGAAGGCGAAGCCCGAGGCGCAGCGCGCGATTTACTACCTCACCGGCAACGATCTCGAGCAGCTGAAGGCGAGTCCCTTGCTCGAGGCGTTCCGCGCACGCGAGCTCGACGTGCTGCTCCTCACCGATCCGATCGACGAGTGGATGGTGAACGGCCTCCGCAGCTTCGAGGGCCTCGAGCTTGTCAGCGTCGCGCACGGCGAGCTCGACCTCGACGCGGTCGCGAAGCCCAAGACGCCCGAGCCCTCCCCGGCCGACGACGCTCGCACCAAGGCCGCGGTCGCCGCGATCGAGCGCGTGCTCGCGGAGCGCGTGGTCTCGGTGCGTGCCTCGCGCCGCCTGACCGAGACCGCGAGCTGCCTCGTGTCCCGGCAGGGCGATCCGAGCGCGAACCTCGAGCGGCTGATGAAGGCCTTCGACGAAGACAAGGTCGAGGCGAAGAAGCGCGTCCTCGAGGTGAACCCAGCGCACCCGATCGTCGAGAGCCTCGGGCTCCTCGTCGAGCGGGACCCGGCTTCGCCGCGCATTCAGCTCCTCGGTGAAATGCTGTATGACCAGGCTCTGCTGAGCGAGGGCGTGGTCGAGGATCCGGCTCGCCTCGTGCGGCGAATCCAGGATCTTCTCGTCGAGTCCGCCCGCAACGCCGCGGCCGCGGCCGAGGCTCCTCGAGGCTGACGCGAAGCGAGCTCCCCGTGGCGATCCGACTCCACATCAACATCGATCACGTCGCGACGCTGCGGAATGCGCGCGGCACCCGCTACCCCGATCCTGTCGTCGCCGCGCAGCTCTGTGAGCAGGCCGGCGCGGACGGGATCACCGCACACCTGCGCGAGGACCGTCGCCACGTTCGCGATGACGACATGGCGCGGCTTCGCGCCGCTGTGACGACGCTCCTCAACATGGAGATGGCCGCGACCGACGAGATGGTCGCGATCGCGCTGAAGCTCCGCCCCGACGTCGTCACGCTGGTGCCGGAGCGCCGCGAGGAGCGCACGACCGAGGGCGGGCTCGACGTCGTCGGGCAGCGCGTCGCGGTGGCGAAGGCCGTCTCGAGCCTCGTAGGCGCCGGGATCAAGGTGAGCCTCTTCGTCGCGGCCGACGAGGCGCAGCTGCGGGCCTCACGCGAGCTCGGCGTACAGCAGATCGAGCTCCACACCGGAGAGTACTGCCACGCTCCGACGCCGTCCGAGCTCACGAAGCTCCGAGAGGGCGCGGAGCTCGCGCACGCGCTCGGGCTCGAGGTCGCCGCGGGTCACGGGCTCACCCGTCACAACGTGCTCGAGGTCGCCGCTCTGTCCGAGGTGACCGAGCTCAACATCGGGCACGCGCTGATCGCGGATGCGGTGTTCGTCGGCCTGCCGCAGGCGGTGCGCGAGCTGCGCGAGGCGGTGCTTCGCGGCGTCGCGCGGCGGCCTCGGGGAGCCTGAGCGCGGTGCTGCTCGGCCTCGGCATCGACGTGTGCTCCATCGCGCGGATGGAGGCGGTGCTCGCGCGCTGGGGCGAGCGCTTTGCCGAGCGGATCCTCGCGCCGGAGGAGCTCGCGCGGCTCGCCGGTCGGCTCGATCGCGCGGCCGCGCTCGCGGGGCGCTTCGCCGCGAAAGAGGCGGCGGCCAAGGCCATGCAGGGTGGCATCGGCGTGGGCTGGCACGACCTCGAGGTGCGCGGCGCGGCCAAGCGTCCGCCCGAGCTCGTCCTTCACGGGCCGGCGCGCGCGCTCGCAGACAAGGTGGGCGTGAGGCACGTGCACCTGTCGATCACGCACGACGCGGGGGTCGCCGCGGCCGTGGTCATCCTCGAGGGGGAGCCCACCGGAGAGCCGTGGCGATGAGCCGTAAACCAGCGAGCCCGAGGCCCGCGCCCTATCGCCCGCTCGTCGCGATGACGGCGGCGGGCATGCGCGCCTACGACCGGCACGCGAGCGAGGCGTGCGGCGTGCCCGGCGTCGTCTTGATGGAGAACGCGGGGCGGGGCGCGGCCGAGCTCATCGCCGCGCGCATGTCCGCGCGAAGCGGACCTGCCGTGATCGTCTGCGGCAAGGGCAACAACGGCGGCGATGGCTTCGTCGTGGCGCGACACCTCGAGGCGCGCGGCCTCGCGACCGAGGTGTTCCTCGTCGGGCGACGGGACGACGTCCGCGGCGATGCCCGCGTCAACCTCGAGGCTCTGCTCGGCCTCGGCGTCGAGGTCGTCGAGCTCGACGAAGGGCTCGGGGCGCTCGAGGAGGGGCTCTCGCGTGCGAGCGTCGTCGTCGATGCACTCTTCGGCACCGGGCTGTCGCGGCCCGTCGACGGGCTCGCCAAAGAGGCCATCGAGGCGGTCGCAGAAGCCCTCGTGCCCGTCATCGCGCTCGACGTCCCGTCGGGGATCGACGCGACGACCGGCGAGGTGCTCGGTGTCGCGGTGCGGGCGACGGTGACCCTCTCGTTCGCTCACCTGAAGACCGGCTTGCTCCAGGGCGCGGGCGTCCGCTACGCCGGCGCGGTCGAGCTCGTGGGCCTCGGGTTGCCCGACGGCGCGCTCCTCGACGCGGTCGGCTACGAGGCCGAGGCTGTCGAGGCCGCCGATGTGCGGCTCGCGCGCGGCTTTCGGGCCCCCGACGCGCACAAGTACCGCGCTGGCAACGTGGTCGTCTTCGGCGGCAGTCGCGGCAAGGTCGGCGCGGCGCTCCTCGCCGCGTCCGCGGCGCTGCGCGGAGGGGCTGGCCTCGCGACGATCGCGAGCTGGCCCGAGGTGGTCGACGCGCTCGATGGCCGGGTGCTCGAAATCATGACGCTCGGCCTCGATCGAGGCGCGCTCTCCGCGTCGATCGTCGAGGCCCTGGCGCGCCGCGGCGCGCTGGTGGTCGGGCCCGGCCTGGGTCTCGACGAGCCGGCTCGCGAGCTTGCGCGACGGGTGGCGCTCGAGGCCGAGGCCCCGGCCGTCCTCGACGCCGACGCGCTCTCCGCCTTCGCCGGCCACGCGGAGCAGCTCGCCTCTGCCCGCGGCGTGCGCGTCCTCACGCCACACGGTGGCGAGCTCACTCGACTGCTCGACACGACCGTCGCCGCGATCGAGAGCGACCGCTTCGGCGCGGCGCGACGCGCGGCCGCCGCCACGCGCGCGGTCGTGGTCCTGAAGGGGCCGCACACCGTCGTCGCGCACCCCGACGGCGAAGCGCGCTTCGTCCACGGTGCGCTGCCTGCCCTCGCGACGGCCGGCGCCGGCGACGTCCTCGCGGGCCTCACCGCGGCCTTCCTCGCGGCGCCCTCGCCGAAGGATGGGCTCGGCGTCGAGGCGCGGCTCCAGCACGCGTTCGACGTCGCGTGCGCCGCGGCGTTCGTCCATCTCGCGGCCGCGCGGCTCGCGCTCGGCCGACTCTCGGCCGAGGCGGGCGAGCTCGATCGCGGCCTCCTCGCCGGTGACGTCGTCGACGCGCTGCCTGCCGCGCTCGCGGGGCTCTGAGCGTCGGCGCGTCACGGCGGACACACGGCGGCGGCCGCGGACCCACACGCTGGAGCGCCAAACGCCTCAATGGCGAATGATTTCAGCATTTTGAAGTGGTCTCTGCGCTGGCATTCGGGTTGCGAATCGCTCCCGGCATGAACCCCCTCCAGACCACCACCTCGACCTTCGCCTCGACCCCGCCCGACGCCTCCCTGCTCGACCTCTCCGAGGCGCCCGTGCGGAGCCAGCTCGCGAGGCTGCGCCCGGAGCTCTTCGCCCGCGCCTTGCGCCTCACGCGCTCGCGGAGTCGGGCCGACGATCTCGTGCAAGACACCATGCTGCGGGCGCTCCGCTTCGAGCATCAGTTCCAGGGCGGCAGCAACCTGCGCGCCTGGGTCGGTCGGGTGCTCACCAGCGTGTTTCTTAGCGGCTATCGAAGCGAGCGCCGCGCGCGTCGCGCGTTCGAGCGCCTCGCGGTCGATCCGTGCGCGTGGACCGAGCCCGTGGCGGCGCCGTCTCCGCGCTCCTTGTCGTCGTCGATCGAGCGCGCGCTCGCCGCGCTGCCGCAGAGCTACCGCGAGGCGGTGGTGATGGTCGATCTCGAGGAGCAGAGCTACCGCGACGCTGCCGCGCAAGCGGGCGTTCCCGTGGGCACGATCATGAGCCGACTGCACCGGGCGCGAAAGGAGCTCGCCCGGCGCCTCGACGAGGAGGCCCCGCGAGAGGTCGCGCCGCGCGCCGCCTGAAACGGGGCCGGCGGTCGCGGCGATGAGCTTGGAGGAGCCACCGCATGCGCATCGATCCCTTCTCCGTCCCGCGTCTCTCGGCAGCCGTGCTCGCGGCGCTCGTTCCCCAGCTCGCGCTCGCCGAGGTCGCCCGCGCGGCTCCCGCCCGCCCGCTCGCGCCCCTCGACGAGCCGCTCCCCCGCGCGTTGGGCGAGGCCTCCGTCGCCGTCACCCTCGGCGCCGAGCTCCGGCCACCGGCGAACGACTGGCGCGCCGGCCTCCTCGTCTCGCTGCCGCTCGAGCGCGTCGCGTCGTCGCCGCGTCGCACGAGCGCGTCCGCGAGCCCCCGGGCCGGCGCGTCGCCGGAGCCCGCCCCTGAAGCGAGGGCGCCCGGGACGAGCCCGCTCCGCGCCTCCACCCCGAAGAAGACTGGGCTCGTGGTGACCCCAGGTCGCTCCTCCGAGCCCGCGACCCCCGCCCCCGCGTCGAGCTCGAGCCCTCCTCGCCCCGACCCCGCCCCACCGCTGCTCGTGAGCGACCGCACCCTTCGCCGCCTGCTCGCCCTCTCCGGGCGCGATCTCCGCGAGGCGACCGAGGCGGCCCTCCGTGCGAGCGGTCACGCCGCCGAGCGCGCGCAGCTCCTCGAGCTCTCACGCCGTGCGCGCTGGTCCTCGGCACTGCCACAGCTGCGCGTACGGGTCGCCCGCGCCTCGAGCGAGAACGCGGCGCTCATGCCGACCTCCTACGATCCGCTCCGGCAGACGGCGTCCGGTGGCACCACGACCTGGCTCGAGGCCCGCGCGACGTGGAGCCTCGATCGAGCCGTCTTCGGGTCCGAGGAGCTGCGGCTCGTGCGGCACGCCGAAGAGTCGCGACGCGCCGAGGACGACCTCGCCCGACGGGTGGCCACGTTGCTGTTCGAGTGGCAAGAGGCCGTCGCCGAGCGCCTCGATCCCAGCGCGTCGTTTCGCGAGTGTCGCCGCGCGCACGTTCGAGAGCTGTCCCGAGGCGCCGAGCTCGATCGCCTGACGAACGGCTGGTTCGAGCGCTTTCGCGCGCGTCGGCCGCCGCTCCCCGAGGCCGAGTGCCTCACCATCGCCGAGCGCGTCGAACCTTGAGCGGCTCCCTGCGCGCCGTCACTTTCGAGCCCCACGCCGAGCCTCGTGGTAAGCCGCTCGCATGAAGCACGAGATGACGCACGACCTCAGCACCGAGCTCGCTCGCAAGGTCGCCGAGCGCGCGTTCGAGAGCTACCGCCAAAAGTACGCCGACTTCGCGCCGTCCCTCACCTGGGTGAGCGACACCGCTGCGCGCGCCTCCTTCTCCGCGCGCGGCGTCGAGCTCCGCGGCACCGTCGAGCTCGCGCCCGGCAAGATCTCGCTCGATCTCGACGTGCCGTTCATGCTGCGCATGTTCCAGGGCAAGGCAGCCGCGATCCTCGAGCGCGAGCTCACGCTCTGGCACGATCGCGCCAAGAAAGGCGAGTTCAGCTGACGCTCTTCAGCGCCGCTGGCCGAACGAGCCCCACCACGATGCACGCGCCGCTCAGGCCGGCAGCGTCACTCGGCTCGCGACCGCGAGCGGCACGAAGGTCGCGCCGGCCCTCCTCGCGAGGCACGCGCAGACCTCGGCGCGCCCCGCGAACCCCGCCAACGTGATCGCGCCGCGCACCCCGTCGACCGGCACATCGGTCGTCGAGGTCGCGACCGCGTTCGCCTCGGCCCGCGCCGTGAACATTCGAACGACGAACTCGCCTCCCGGAGCGTCCGCGAGCGCACGCGCGTAGCGCACCGGGCGCAGCTCCCACGCGATCGACAGGCGCTCGCCCGGCAGCGCCGCGAGCTCAAGCCGGTCGCGCTCGATGGTCGGCCGTCGGACCTCCTCGATCGACGGCGCGATCGGCTGCGCGACGGCCACCTCGCTCGGCTCCGCGATCGGCTCCGCCGTGGGCTCGGCGGTGAGCTCCGCGACGGTCGGCTCGGGCTCCGCGCTCGCTGCTGCGCTCGGCGGCGCCGAGCGGCCGAGCCGCTTCCTCCACGCCTCGGCCAGCTCCTGCGCCGCGGCGTGCGAGGGCTCGCGCTCCAGCACCTGCTCGATCACCGCGACTCCCTTCGCGACGTGGCCCTGCGCCACGTAGATCTCGGCGAGCGTCACGGTGGGCAGGGGAGGAGGCGGCGGCGGCAGCGGCTCCGGCAGCTCGCTTCGGAAGAGCCGCGCGGCCTCCGGCAGATGAAGGCCCTTCGAGACGACCTGCGCCACGAGGTCGCGCGCGCGCCCGAGCCACCCGCGCACGCCGCTTGCGCTGGGGGCCACGCGCTTGACGATTTCGTCGACCAGCTCGCTCTGAGTGAGCACGGCCGGCCGCGGCACGCCCAGCGCCTCGGCGCGTGCGAAGAGCTCGTCTCGGTTCAGCCTGCGGAGCTCGTCTCGCTTCATGGGCGCCGCACTTTACCCGCAGTCGCCCACCGTTTCGAGGGGCCACGCGGTTGAACCCAGTGGCGGGCTGCACTACTTCTCGACTTTGCCCTGCTCGTCGCTTCGCTCCGCGCGTGTCGACGACTTCCCGTTCGTCTCAACGAAGAACACGACCATCATGGTTCTCCGCTTGCTCGCCCTGTCGCCGCTCGCTTTCGTCTTCGCCTGCGCGGCGAGCCAGCCGCCTGCTCCCCCTCCGCAGGCCAGCGCGACGCCCGTCGAGCCGCCGCCCGCGCCCGTCGTCGCGGCGCCCGCCGCTCCGGGTCCGATCACGGTGGACGTGTTCACCGCCCCCGACGAGGCCAGCGCGGTGAACTCCTACCTCGTGCAGAACGATCGTGAGCTCATCGTCGTCGATGGCCAGATGGTCGTCCCCGCGGCGCAGGGCCTCGTCGAGAAGATCAAGGCGACCAAGAAGGCCCCCAAGGCCTTCTTCCTCACTCACGCGCATCCCGACCACTACTTCGGCTTCCACGCGCTGCAGCAGGCGTTCCCGGGCGCGCCCGTCTACGCGACCGCGGGCGTGAAGGCGGAGTTCGACGGCGCCGCGAAGGGGACCCTCGAGCCGATGAAGGGAATGCTCGGCGCCGCTGCGCCCACGGACATCGCGAAGGTGACGCTCCTCGAGGGCGCGCTCGAGCTCGGCGGCGAGAAGCTCGAGGTGATCGAGCTGAACGGCGGCGAGCACAGCGTAAGCGCGATCGTCCGCATCCCCTCGATCAAGGCCGTCCTCGCGGGCGACCACCTCTACGCGAGCGTCCGCAACTGGATGAAGGTGTGCGACGGCAAGACCTGGATCGGCCACCTCGAGGAGTGGAAGAAGGGCGACGCCGCCACCACCTACTACCCGGGCCATGGCGCGGCGAGGGGCGGGGCCGACCTCCTCGACGCCAACATCGCCTGCATCCAGGGCTTTGAGGCCGAGGTCGCCAAGGCCAAGGGCAAGGACGAGGCGGCGCTCGTCGCCGACGCGATGAAGCTCGCGCTGGCGAAGTTCCCGACGCACCGTGCGCCGCAGTTCCTTGACTGGACGATGGCCGACTACCTGAAGTGCTCGCGCCCGGCGAAGGGCGGGAAGGCTGCTGCACCCGCGAAGTCCGCCGCACCCGTGAAGCTCGCCGCACGGGCGAAGAAGTGACGGCCGACGTCCTCCCCGACCTCGCCGCGACGAGCGAGCCTGCCTCGGAGGCGCGCTCGCTCGTCCCGGTCGGCTGGGCGGTACCCGCCCGGATCCGCCTGCGCATCGGTGCGCAAGCGGGCCGCCAGCGCGCCGTGATCGAGGACGGTCACCTGATCCTCGTGCTCCACGCGCCCCCGCGCGACGACGAGATCGCGCGGCCCGCCCGGCTCTTCTGGCGGGCCCCCGAGGGCGCGTGGCGGGCGTCGGGGGCTGGCCTCCGCGACGACGACGACGGTCTCGCGGCGCTCCACGAGCACCTCGGCACCCTCGAGCGCGCGATCGTCGCGCTCGACGACCGCGTCGACACGGCCTCCTCCGCCCGTCAGTTCTTCGAAGTCCTGCACGCCGCGACGCCGCTGCAGCGCACCACGCGCAACCTCCACCGCGCGCTCCAGGAGGCGCGCGCCGCCATCGAGGATCGTCGCGTCCTCGCCCTCCGAGACGAGGCGAGCGATCTCGAGCGAGCCGCGGAGCTGCTCGTCGACGACGCGCGCAACGGGCTCGACTACGCGACCGCGCGGGCCGCCGAGGAGCAGGCCCAGCGCGCCGAGGAGGCCGCGGTCGCCCAGCACCGCCTGAACCTGCTCGCGGCCGTGTTCTTCCCGGTGACGGCAATCGGCTCGATCCTCGGCATCAACATGCGGAGCGGCCTCGAGGGCGCGCACCCGGGCTACTTCTGGCTCGTGTTGACGGTCGCGCTCGGGATCGGCTTCGTCATCCGCGGCGCGATCGCCCGCCGCCAGGGCTGACGCCGCGCTCGCGGGAGGGGCGTCGCCGACGCCTGTGCGCCCGCGCGCGAATCTGTGCTGCGTTGCAGCAATCCGGCCTTGCCCGGGCCCGCGTCCTCCGCTAGGAGCGAGGTCGATCCACCATGTCGACCCCACCCGTGTCCCCCGCTACCCCCTTCGCCGAGTCGACCCCGCTCGGCCTGTTCGGCCTCGCCGTCGGCTGCGCGGCCCTGCTCCCCATCGCCTTCGGCGTGGCCCTCTCGCCGTCGGCCCTGAAGACCGCGGCGATGTTCTGCCTGCTCTTCGGCGCGGGCGGCCAGCTGGTCGCGGGCCTTCTGGCCCTCGCCAACAAGAACGCGCTCGGCGGGACGATGTTCACGACCTTCGCCTTCAACTGGGGGATGAACGGGTGGGCGCTCTGGGCCCTCGCCGAGGGGCGCGCGCCGGATCCGTCCGTGATCCTCTCGGTCGACGCGACCTTCCTCGTCATCTTCCTCGTCCTCACCTACGCCTTCGGCTTCCACTCGAAGCTCCTCGTCGCCTTTCTCGTCGACATCGACGTGCTCTACCTTGCGCGCATCGCCCGCGAGCTCACCCACGCGCCGGCGCTGTCGATGGTGATCGCCGCAGCGACCGTGGTGTTGATGGCGGTGGCGCTCTGGCTCGCGTTCGCGCTGCTCGTCAACCCGACGGCGGGTCGGCCGGTGTTCCCGGTCCCGGGGCCGCTCTTCAGCGCGCCTTCGCCCGAGGCTTCGTCGGCGGCGCCCTGAGCGACGCACGCTGCGTTGCACAAAACTCTGGACTGGCGACGGTCGGCAGCTATGCTGCGCCGCAGCAATATCAACCAGAGGAGACCCTCGTGCAACTCGACCAGCTCACGATCATCGTCACCGGCGGCGCCCAGGGCATGGGCGCGCACTTCGTCACGCGGCTCGCGGAGGCAGGCGCCACCGTCGTCGCGGGCGACGTCAACGAGGCGGGGCTCCAAGCCTTGCCCGCGGGCGTCCACCGAAGGCGGCTCGACGTCACATCCGAGAGCGACGTCGCGGCCTTCGTCGCGTGGGCGAACGAGGTCACCGGCGGCGTCAACGCGCTCGTCAACAACGCCGGCATTATCCGCGACGGCTTGCTCGTGAAGAAGGACCGCGTGACCGGCGAGGTAACGACCTACGGCAAGGACGCCCTCGACGCCGTCCTCGCGGTGAACCTCGTCGGCGCCACGCTGATGACGCGCGAGGTCGTAGCCGGCATGGTGCGCCGCGACGTTCGTCCAGGCGTCGTCGTCAACCTCTCGAGCGTCGCGCGACACGGCAACCGCGGACAGACCGCCTACGTTGCGAGCAAGACCTCGATGGCGATGAACGCGGTCACCTGGGCCCGTGAGTTCGCGCCGTTCGGCGTGCGCGTCGGCGCGGTCGCGCCAGGGATGATCGAGACGCCGATGACGCAAGGGATGAACCAAAAGGCGCGCGACGCGCTCGTCGCCGCCATCCCGGTTGGGCGGATCGGGGTCCCCGAAGACATCTGGCTCGGCGTGAAGTTCGTCCTCGAGAGCGACTACTTCAACGCGCGCTGCCTCGATCTCGACGGCGGCCTCGTGATGTGAGCGCCGCCGCCGGCCTCGGAGAGCCGAGGTCGACCGCGCTCTCTCACGACGACGAGGCGGGCTGGATCCGAACGATCCCGCCCGCCTCATTGCCGTTCGGCCCGACCGCTCAGGCGGTCGCGCGCGCTTCGACGTAGGCGCCCTGCCCCGCCAGGATCCGGCGAAGCCACGTGGCCATCGCGGGGTAGAGGGCCTTCGACGCGCGGCTCCCGACGACCGCGCCGACATGCCCGCCCGGAACCGCGAGGTGCTCCTTCTCTGTCGACGACGCCTGCGCGGGAAGCGCGAGCGCGGCCTTCGGCGGGACGATGCTGTCGCGATCGGCGGTGATGGTGAGCAGCGGGCAGCGGATCGAGGCGAGCTCGACGCGGCGACCCGCGACGTGGTGCTCGCCCCGGACGAGCTGGTTCTCTTGATAGAGCTCCTTGATGTAGCGACGGTACGCCTCGGCCGGGAAGGGAATGTTGTCGCTCGCCCAGGCCTCGAGCGCCTCGAACCCGGCCCGCGCCATCGGCTCGTGCAGCTTGTCGAGGTAGCCGACCATCTTGGCGACGTGCTGCGTCGGCCGCAGCGCGACGAAGCCGCTCTGCATCTGCTCGGGCGACAGGTTCCCCGCCTCGACGATCGCGTCGACGTCGAACCAGCGCGGATCCGTCATCTGCTTCAGGAAGCCGCCCTCGGCGAAGTCAAACGGCCCCGCCAGGTTCACGAGCGCCGCGATCTCGTCGGGGTGAAGGGCCGTGTGGATCCCCGAGAGGGTCGCGCCCATGCAGTAGCCGAGGAGGCCCACCTTGGGCGCCCCCGTCAGCCGCCTCACCCGCCGGACGGCGCGCGCGAGCCGCGCGAGCACGTCGTCCCACGAGAGGTAGCGATCCTCGGCCTCGGGCGTGCCCCAGTCGAGGAGGAAGGTGTCGAGCCGCGCGCCGACCAGCGCCTCGGCGACGCTCGAGCCCGCACGGAGATCGAGGACGTACCAGCGGTTGATGAGCGACGGGACGAGCAGGACCGGCGCGTCTCCCGCGTCCCCGCCACCCGTCCCGCGAAACCGATGCAGGGTCGCGCAGCCGTCCCGGAGGACGGCGTCCTTGGGTGTCGGCGCGAGCTTCATGGTCACGACCGCGCCGCGAAGAGCTCTGCCGTCCGCTTCGTCGCCTCGAGCGCGAGCTTCCGCCATTCGCCGCCGAGCTGCACCATGTAGTCGAGCGAGTCCTTCTGGAGCTTGGCGAGCTCCTCGATCGCGGTCGTCGCGTGCTCGACGCCCTTCGCCTCGAGCTTGGCGGCCTCCTCCCACGCAGCGGAGATCCGGGCGACGCCGTCGTCCATCGCCTTGCTCCAGGCGCTCTTCATTTGCTGCGCTTGCGAATTCACCGTGTCGTTCATGGCTCTAGCCTCCAGGTCACAAAGTCTCATCAAAAACGGCGCATCGGTGCGCCCTCGAGACCCGAAGCTAACCAGCGCGACCGGCTTCGTCAAATTTATTTGCTGCGACGCACAATCTTGGAAAGGCGTTTCTTGCTGCGCTCGCGAATGGAGTCTCGCAGCTCGGCCATCTCGCGCCGCAGCGCGGCGAGCTCGTCGCTCGTCGAGCCGCCGGTCGAAGGCGCGGCCGGCGCGACCTCGGGGGCCATGGGTTCGGGGGCCACATGAGGTGCGGCGGCGCCCTGCCAGGGCGCGACCCCCGACAGGAGCCGCGCGAGCGCGTTCGTCGCCTGAAACGGCAGCGTCGCGAACGGCGCGTACGGCGCGATCGTCTGGGCGCCCTGCTTCGCCGTCAAGTAAAGCTCAAGGGCAGAAGAGAGGTAGCGCCCGAAGAACTCGGCGAGCGCGTCGTCTCCCATGCGGATGAGCTGAAGCAGGAGCGGCACGGGCAAGAGCTTCGCGGCCCCCCGGCTCTCGAGGATGATCTGCGTGAGCGTCGACTGGGTCAGATCCTGCCCGGACTGCGCGTCGACGACCCGGACGTCCGCCCCTCGTCGGATTTTCTCGGCGAGCTCCTCGAGCCCGACGTAGCGGCTCGACTCGGTGTCGTAGAGGCGACGGTTCGCGTACTTCTTGACGAGGAATGGCGTCACGGTTGTTGCGCTGCACATAGCCGCTTTGACAGCCGCTTTCCAGACTTTCGTGAGTCATGGGCAAAAGTTTTAGGGCTCATGCGGTTGACAATGCTGCGCTGCACAAGTAGGCTCCGCGAGCGCCGTCATGACACGCCAACGCTCGCTCGGTCGCCTCGTCGTTGCGCTCGCAACGCTCGTCGGCGGCTGCGGCGCGGACGAGGAGCCGGCGTGCCGCGTGGACGCGGAGTGCGCGTCGGGCCGCTGCGGCAGCGATGGGCGCTGCGAGAGCGGGGGGCCGAGCGGCTCGTCATCGGGCAGCGCCGCTTCGTCCTCGACCGGTGCGGCGAGCTGCACGCCGAACGGCGACGGCGTGGTGCTCCGCTCCGAGATCGTGCTCGGCCCGGGGCTCGCCGCGACCTTTCGCGTCGCGCGCGCGGTGACCGTCGATACCAAGGGCAGCGCGCTCTCCGACGGCCGGCGTCGCTGGGATCTCTCCGCGCCGCTCCCGGGCGAGGTCGACGCGTCGGTCGAGACCGCGTCGCTCGACGGGGCCTGGTACGCGGCGGACTTTGCGGACGCCACCTACCGCGTCACGCTCTCGGACGAGCCGCCGTTCGGCGAGCTCGAGGGTGTCTTCGAGGTCGGTGAGGCGCTCTTCCTGCGAGGCCTTGCGTCCCCGAGCGCGTCCGCGACGGCGACGCGTGTCGGCTACGCGCCGGCCGTCCCGGTGCTGCGCTTTCCGCTCGCCGAGGGCGAGGCCTGGACGACCGACGCCACGGTCGCCGGCCTCTCGCTCGGGGTCCCGGCGACGTATGCCGAGCGGTATGAATCGGCGGTGGACGCGCGCGGCGAGCTCGTGACGCCCTACGGCACCTTCCCGGTCTTGCGAGTGCGGACGACGGTGACGCGCACGGTCGGCCTCCTCTCGACGGTCACCCGCTCGTTCGCGTTCGTGAGCGAGTGCTTCGGGACCGTCGCGACCGTCCGATCAAACCCGGGCGAGGGCGCGCTCGAGTTCACCAAGGCCGCCGAGGTGAGGAGGCTCGCGCCGTGAGCCGCATCGGTCTCGTCGCGGCCCTTGGGCTGGGCCTCGCCGGCTGCCTCTCGTTTCACCGCGGACCACTGCCGGGCGAGCCGAAGAGCGCGACGTTCGCCTCGGTCGGCGGCGCGCGCGTTCGCTACCTCGACGTCGGTCAGGGGCCGCCGGTCGTGCTCGTCCACGGCTTCGCGTCGTCGCTCGGAGTGTGGGCCTCGGTGATCCCTGCGCTCGCGAAGGAGCACCGCGTGCTCGCGCTCGATCTCAAGGGCTTCGGCTGGTCCGATCGCCCCGAGGGCGACTACTCGCCGGCGGCCGAGGCGAGGCTCGTGCTCGAGCTGCTCGATCGGCGCGGCATCGCGCGCGCGGCGTTCATCGGTCACTCGTGGGGCTCGTCGGTGGTGCTCGCCGCGGCGCTCGCGGCGCCCGAGAGGGTTGACCGGATCGCGCTCTACGACGCCTTCGTCTACGAGGAGCAGCTTCCGACGTTCTTCACCATGGCGCGCGCCCCAGGGGTGGGAGAGGCGCTCTTCGGCCTGTATTACAAGGAGCGCGCCGACGAGCGGCTCGCGCTCGCCTTCCACGATCCGGGCTGGGTGACGGAGGCCTTCGTCGAGGAGATCGAGGGCACGCTCGAGCGGCCGGGTACCGTGGCGGCCGCGCTCGCCGCGGTCCGTGGCCAGCGCTACGCCGAGGTCGAGGGTCGCTACCGCACGATTCAAAAGCCGACCTTGCTCCTCTGGGGGCGCGAGGACGTCGTCACGCCGCTCGCGATCGGCGAGCGCCTCGCCTCCGAGCTCCCGGCGAGCCGCCTCGTCGTCTACCCGCGCTGCGGCCACTTCCCGATGCTCGAGGCCGGCGCCGCGTCGACCGCCGACCTCGCGGCCTTCCTCCGCACCGAGGCGCCCGCATCGACCGTCGCGCCGTCGTGGGGCACCGCGCTCGAGGGAGCCGCGCCGTCGAGCCCCCCAGGGGCCCCCGGGCTG
>VGRJ01000097.1 GCA_016875405.1 Deltaproteobacteria bacterium
AGCGGCTCGGGTGGCCCGTGCGAGCAGCCCTGTAGCTCCGACTACCACTCCGTCGTCGACTGCGACGGCAACGTCCTCGAAACCTGCAGCGGCACCGACGCATGCAACCCCGCGACCGCGACGTGCAGCAACGCTTGCCAGGCCGCGATCGACAACAAACTCTCCGTCGGCTGCGAGTACTACGCGACGTTCATGGACGCCTACAGCGGCAACTGCTTCGCCGCCTTCGTCGCGAACACCTGGAACACGCCGGCCCACATCAACGTCGACTTTGGCGGGCAGCCGGTGAACGTGGGGCTCTTCGGCTACACGACGTCGGGCTTTGGACCGACCCTCCAGTACAAGGCCTTTGACCCAGCCCAGGGGATCCCCCCGGGCGAGGTGGTGATCCTTTTCCTCGCGGGCGAGCAAGGTTCCCCGGGCTCCGGCGCTGCGTTCTGCCCAGTTCCCGCCGCGGTCCCCACCTTCACGGCGCGTCCGAGCGGCACGACGATCGGCAAGTCGTTTCACATCAAGTCGGACGTGCCGGTCGTCACCTACCAGATCAACCCGTACGGAGGCGGCAGCGCGGCGGTGACCGGTGCGTCGCTGCTGCTCCCGACGAGCGTGTGGGGCACGAACTACGTCGCCGTGAACGCCTACGAGGGCAACGACGTCACGAGCCCGACGATGAACATCGTCGCCTCCGCCGACCAGACCAAGGTGACGCTCTTGCCCGTGAACCCGGTGCAAGGCGGCGGCGGCGTTCCTTCGGGCCCCGCGAATCAGCCCATCGAGTTCATGTTGAACAAGGGGCAACAGGCGCAGATTTCGCAGAGCGACTTCCTCACGGGCAGCGTGCTGCAGTCCGACAAGCCAGTCGGCTTCATGGCTGGTCACGTCTGCGCCCTCATCCCGAAGGGGGTCTTCTTCTGCGATCACAGCGAGCAGATGATCCCGCCCGTGCCCGCGCTCGGCAGCGAGTACGTCGGCGTCATGTACCGCCCGCGCGGCGGTGAGCCCGCGATCTGGCGCCTCGTGGGCGCGGTCGATGGGACGCAGCTCACCTGGGACCCGCCGGTGGGCGGTCCGGCGACCTTGAACCGTGGACAGGTCGTCGAGTTCATCACCGGCACACCCTTCGTCGTGAAGACCCAGGACAAGGACCACCCGGTCATCTTGTTCGAGCACATGAGCGGCTCGCAGTGGGGGCAGATCAAAGGCGTCGAAAACAACGGTGACTCGGACACCGTGATCAGCGTGCCCGTGCAGCAGTACCTGCGCGAGTACGTGTTCTTCGCCGATCCGACCTACCCCGAGACGAACCTCGTGGTCGTGCGCGCGCCCGACCAGCACGGAAACTTCCAGGACGTCGAGCTCGACTGCGCAGGCAAGCTCGCCGGCTGGCAGAAGGTCGGCAACTACGAGTGGACGCGCGTTGATCTCATCACCGGAAACTTCCAGGGCGTCGGCGCGTGCTCGACGGGCCGCCACGTGATGAAGAGCGGCAGCACGTTTGGCCTCTGGGTGTGGGGCTGGGGCACCGATTTCACCGACATGTTCACGGCCAACGTCTCGTACGGCTACCCCGGCGGGATGAACGTGACGCCGATCAACGACGTGGTCATCATCCCGACGCCGAAGTGACGGTCACCAAACGACCGAGCCGGAGAAGTGTACCTTCCCCGGCCCGGTGCAATTTCCCCGCGCACGATGCGCTCGCGCGTCGGCGGATGGTGCGACGGCGTCAGTTGATCGGGATCGGAGCCGAAGCCGTCACCTCGACCGCGTTGTTTCCAAGCTCGCCACGCAGAGCCTCGACCGTGAGGTCGGTGTAGAGCTCGGCGAGGCTCGGCTCGGCGTCGAAGTTTTCCCCGAAGACAATGCGGGGGGCCTGGTAGAGCGGGTGCAGCTCGCCGTTCGGCTGGAGGTCCGGCTCTTCGAGCACCTCACGCGCTTCGACATTGAGGTCGTAGAGCGTCGCGCGATGGTGAGTCGTGAACGACAAGCGACTGTCCATGTACACGTTCGGGCAGCTCTCCTTGCGAAGCTCCCACGCGACGTCGACCGCTTTGGGCGTGGTCCACTTGGCCCCGGGGAAGAAGTCGTCGTTCAAGTAGCCGTGTCGTAGGTCGTAGTCGGCGAAGCGCTGCTTCAGCACGGTGACCACCTCCTGCATCTGGTGCGTGGCCGGATCGCCCTCCTCGACCATGCGGACGGGGAGTCCGTGCGACGCGACGAGGATGCATACGTCCTTCTTCGGAGCGCCCGGGAAGGCCGCTTTCACGTCGCGCTCGAGGACGTCGCCGAGCAGCTTGCGGAAGCGCTCGTCGCTCGAGAATTCCTTCACCATAAGGAACTCCGGCTTCCACTCCGGGTGGTGCTTCAGGTACTCGACCGCGTCCTGCATGTGCTCGCCGCCGGTGGCGAGCGAGTACTGAGCGCCCTTGTTGAACATGACGATGGTGCGGACGCCGTCCTTCTTCATCTGGTCGAGGGCCGCGGGGATCGACGGGTTCGTGAAGTCGCAGCCGAGGTAGGCCTTGGCGTTGAGGCCACGAGCACGCAGCGCCTTGGTGGCGGCGTTCACCTGCAGCATCGCGTTGGCGCGGTACTTGGTCGGCCCGATCTCGTCGTACTGTCCACGTACGTTGTCGTATGACAACTGATAGGCGAGGTCGCTCAGCGGCGGGCGGATCCAGTTCGGGAGCGGGATGCCGTCGTTCTTCAAGAACGCCGATTTCACGTACGACTCGAGCTCGGTGTCGGGGTCGTCGATGTCGCAATGCGAGGCGAGCAGGACTCCGATCTCGGGCTCGATCACCTCCGATTCACTGCTTTGAATGGAAGAATCTTGAGCATTGCATGCGGTGGCGAGGACGCTGATGAGGCCGGCGAGGGCGAGGCGGGTCTTCATGGTGTCGGTGGCTCCTTCGTGAGGTCGAGGGGTCATCGGCGCTCATGCGCCGGGTTTGCGTGACCGCTGTATGCGCTTCGCAAGAGCTTCGGTCAACCCGAAAACATACGAATCCGTATCTTAAACGCTGTGCATTTCATATGACTGGAATCGAACACGTACGCGAGATGCGCACGCGACCCGCGACCGGCTTGCGCGGGTCCCTGCGCGAAGGATGAGCCGCACCCCGGCCGCGCGCGTTCGTGCTACGGGCGATCCATGCGGGTTACGGCTGCTTCCCTCCGACACCTCGGGCTCGCCGCCGCCGGCGCCGCCTCCCTGGCCTTCGCCGCCTGCTCCGGAGAGTCGGCGATCGACCCGATCCCGCTGGGCACCGTGCAGTACCACGCGCACGTGAGGCCGATCTTCGAGAGCCGCTGCGTCGGCTGTCACCAGCCTGGCGGGATCGCGCCGTTCTCGATGACCTACGACCCCGCCGAGTGGCAGACGGGAGCCGCCTCGTGGGTGCCGCTCGCGCTCGACTCGGTCGAGACCGGGCGGATGCCACCGTGGCTCCCCGCCGAGGGCTGTCGCGACCTCGCCTTCGAGCGGCGGCTCGGCGCGGACGAGCTCGGCACGCTCGCCGAGTGGAAGCGTCAGGGCCTCGCCGTCGGCTCGCCGTCGACCTACCCTGGCCCGCGCGTCGTCGCGGCCCCGCCCGAGCTCGGCGAACCGACGCTCTCGGTGCAGCCGGAGGCCGCCTACGCCCCGCGCGTGGATCGCGCCGACGATTACCGCTGCTTCGTGCTGCCGCACGAGTTCACCGAAGAGACCTACCTCACCGCGTCGTCCGTCGTCCCCGGCGACACCGCGATGGTGCACCACGCGCTCCTGTTCCTGATCTCGCCGGCGAACCTTCCCACGATCGAGAAGCTCGATGCCGCGGAGGAGGGTCCTGGGTACACGTGCTTCGGCGGCCCAGGAGGCGGGTCGCTCACCACGCTCGGGGCCTGGGTGCCTGGCTCGACGACCATCCCGACTGCGCCCGGCTCGGCGTTCGTGATCCCGAAGGGCGCGCGGGTCGTCCTGCAGATGCACTACAACACGCTGGCGCTCGGGGGCATGACGCCTCCCACGGAGCGCTCGACCGTGCGGCTCTGGGCCTCTCCGACGAAGCCGACCCATCGCATCGAGCTCCTGCCATTCGCGCACCTCGGGCTCGAGGTCCCTGCAGGTGCTCCGGCGAGCCTCGAGGAGCGCGTGTTCCGGTTGCCGACCGACGCGACACTCGTGTCGCTCGCGCCTCACATGCACCTGCTCGGAACCGAGCTCCGGGCGACGCTCGAGCGCAAGGGCGAGAGCGACGCCGGCGGGACATCGGACGAGACCTGTCTCATCGACATCCCCGCCTGGGACTTCAACTGGCAGCAGACCTACCCCCTCGCGAAGGACGCGCGACTGCCGGTGAAGAAGGGCGACCGGCTGCGGCTTCGCTGCACCTACGACAACTCGGCGGCGAACCAACCCATCCTCGACGGGACGAAGAACCTGCCCACCGACGTGCACTGGGGCGAAGGCACGCACGACGAGATGTGCCTGCTCTTCGTTGGGCTCGAGGTGCCGTTCGATGCGCCCGATTTCCGCTGCGGCGCGTTCCCGGAGTGCCAGGCGACGTGCCCCGAGGGCGACGCGCGCTGCTTCTTCGACTGCGCGACCGTCGGCGGGGGCCAGTGCGCCGACTGCCTCATCCGCGCGGTGGGCAAGTGCGCCCCGGCCTACTGCGCCGAGAGCGGCATTGCCCTCCAGAAGTGCACGGCCGCGTGCAAGGACGACGCCCCGCGCTGCCTCGGCACGGTCTGCGCCGACGCGTTCACGACGTTCTACCAGTGCATGGAGCCGCACCTCGAGAACGGCGACTGCGACGCGACCCTGGCGGGCTGCGGCCTCTGAGCGGTCTCGCGTCGGGAGGGTTGAGCCGCGCGCAGCTGGGAGGCATGGGCTCACGACGATCCATGCCATGGACCCACGAGAGACCATGCCCGTCCGTTCAACCTTGGGCAGCCAGGCGACCCGAGCAGGAAATACCGGGGATTTCTTAGGTTCCGCGAACGACCCATGGTGGCCTGAATCATGCTCTGCATGTCGTCGAGGTCTCTCTCCATGAATCACCGCTCCCCGATGGCTCGCACTGCGGGCGCCGCCGCTCTCCTCCTCTCGGCCGCCGCGCTCGCGCAAGCCTGCACCGGGGACATCGGGTTCTCGCTCGACTCGACGCTCACGACCGGCACCGAGGCCGGCGCCGGCGGCGCCATGTCGAGCACGGCGGCGGGCTTCGACCCCACGACCGGCGGCGGCGGCAACGGCTTCGAGGAGTGCCAGGGCATCGAGAACGAGGCGACGCTCATCCCGGTGTCGATGTTTCTGCAGATCGACAAATCGGGCTCGATGGCCCAGAACGGCAAGTGGTCGAACGCGCGCTCCGCGTTCCTCGCGTTCTTCAACGATCCCGCGGCCCAGGTCGGCCTCAACGTCGCGATGCGCTTCTGGCCCGACAACGGCTGCGACCCGTTCTCGTGCAACATCAACGCGTGCGCGCAGCCCGAGGTGCCGCTCGGCCCGCTGTCGGATGCCAACCACGTCCAGCAGCTGACGCAGAGCTTCAACGCGAAGCAGCCGAACGGCCTCACCCCGATGTGGGCCGCGCTCGGCGGCGCGACGAAGTGGGCGATGGAGCAGCAAACGCTCGGTGAGGGGAAGGAGAAGGTCGTCGTCGTCCTTCTCACGGACGGCGAGCCGACGGCGTGCGACCTCAACATCAACAACATCGCGCAGCTCGCCGACGACGCCTTCAAGAAGCAGCAGATCCTCACCTTCGCGGTCGGCCTCGAGGGCTCGAACCCGAACCAGATGAACGTCATCGCCAAGGGCGGGCACACCGACAAGGCGTTCTTCATCGGCAACGGAAACGCTCAGGCCGATCTCCTCGCCGCGCTGAAGAAGATTCAGGAGAGCGTGCTCTCGTGCTCCTACGCGATGCCCGAGAGCCCCGACCCAAACCAGTCGATCGATCCGACCCAGGTGAACATCGACTTCACGCCGGGCGACGGCAGCCCGAAGGTCACGCTCGACCAGGTGGGCGACGCGTCGAAGTGCGGGTCGAACGGCACCGAGTGGTACTACGACGATCCGTCGAGCCCGCAGGCGATCCTGCTTTGCCCCGAGACGTGCACGAAGGTGCAGTCCGACGACAAGGCAAAGATCAAGGTCGTGCTCGGCTGCGCGACGCAGGCGAAGTGACCTTCACGCCGACGCGCTTCGACGGGGACTTCACATGACGCGCCGCCTTCGCTCCTTCCCGGTCTGGCTCGCTCCCCTCGCCTTGGCCGTCGCGTGCGGCAGCTCCGATGAGAACGCGCTCGACGGAAAGACCTCGGGCGCGGGCGCAGGCGACTCCACGACGAGCGCCGAGACTTCGGGCGACCTGACCGGCTCGACCGGCAGCGGCAGCGACGACTTCACCGCGTGCGCGAGCGCGAAGGTGATGGGCAAGCCGGTCCCGGTGACCTTGTTCCTCATGATGGACAGGTCCGGCTCGATGTTGCAGGACCAGAAATGGGCGCAGGCGACCACCGCGCTCATCGCGTTTTTTCAAGATCCCGAGTCGGCGGGGCTCTCGGTGGCGCTGCGCTTCTTCCCCGACGACAAGCCGACCGCGGGCTGCAGCGCGCCCGCTTGCAACGTCGCGGCGTGTGCCGAGCCGCTCGTACCCGTCGGGACGCTGAACGCCCAGCCCGCGTACTCCGACCCGCAGCAGAAGGCGCTTGTCGAGGCCGTGAACTCGGTGATGCCGGAGGGGCAGACGCCGATGTACGCCGCGCTCGGCGGCGCCGAGATGTGGGCGAAGGCCGACGCCACGCCCGAGCACCGCACCGCGGTCGTCCTCATCACCGACGGCGAGCCGCAGGGCTGCGACGAGAACCTCGCGAACATCGCCGCGCTCGCCGCCGACGCGAAGAGCTCAAAGGGCGTCCTGACCTACGCGATCGGGATGTCGGGCGCGAACCAGTCGCAGCTCAATCAGATCGCCGCGGCAGGAGGCAGCGAGCTCGCGTTCATGATCAACCAAGGCACGGTCACGACCGAGCTACGGGCGGCGCTGAAGAAGGTGAAGACCTCGCAGCTCGCCTGCACCTTCGAGGTGCCACCCTCGGCTGACCCCACGAAGCCGGTCGACCCGGCGCTCATCAATGTCACGCTGACGAAGGGCGGGTCGAGCCCGAGCGTCCTGCCTCAGGTGAGCGGCCCGGGCGCCTGCGTCGGCGCCGCGTGGCACTACGATGACCCCGGCGCCCCGAAGCAGCTCGTCCTCTGCCCTGACGTGTGCAAGGCGGCGCAGGGCGATCCGAGCGCGGTGGTCGAGGTCGTCATCGGCTGCGCGACCGTGGTCCTCTGACGCCGCAGGCCGGAATGACGCGGCCTCTCCACGCGTTCCTCTTGAGGAGCGCGGTTCGCGTGGGTCGCGACGATTCCAGCTGCTAAAAAAGCGGCGCAATGAACTGGCGCAGCCCCGCGATAGGCGCTAGATGCTCGCCACAAATCATGATGCACCGCGTCGCGAACATTTTGCCGCCTTCGACGCGCAGCGGGGAGCTCACCCCGCAGCGCCGCACGACGCGCCGCGTCTCGTCGACCGACCTCATCGAGATGCTCACGCCGCGCCTCGCCGTCGGCATCTGCCTGAACGTGAGCGAGGGCGGCCTCCGCGTGGCCGTCGACGCCGCGCTGCACCCCGGTGAGGCATGCCGCATTCGGCGCCACGTCGCCACGGGTCCGGCGATCGAAAACTACCTGGTCGTGTGGTCGCGCGAGGTATCCGACGGCTGGATCGCGGGCCTTGCGCGCGATGACGTGCACTGACGCCGCTTCCCCCTCGGGCCGTCGCGCTCAACGAAAGAGCGGGAGCTGCCGCTTTGCGTCTGCCCCTGGCGGCGGAGGGCTCGCCCGACGCTCGGGCCGCCGAAAGCGCGTGACGTCGAACGCATACGGCTCACGCTCAAACCCGAGCCGCGCTCGCGCGAGCTCGAAGCGCTGACGAAGCAGCGCCGCGTAGGGCCCGACGCCGCGCATCCGCACGCCGAACTCCGGGTTGTAGAGCCGCTCGCCGTGAGGACCGCTCCGCGACGAGGTCCCGTTGACGCACTCGCGGATGAGCGCGAGGACGCGCTCGCGGCGCTCTGGGTAATGCTGCCCCAGCCACTCGACGAACAGCTCCCTCACCTCGTGAGGCAACCGCACGAGGAGCGAGCCGGCGCGGGAGGCCCCGCGCGCTCGGGCCGCCGCCAGGATGCGCTCGATCTCGTGATCGTTGAGGCCGGGGATCAGCGGCGAGACCAGCACCCCAACGGGCACCCCCGCGACCGCGAGCGACTCAATCGTGTCAAGGCGTCGCGCGGGTGAGCTCGCCCTCGGCTCGAGGCGCCGCGCGAGCTCAGGGTCGAGCGTGGTCACCGAGACGTACACATGGGCGAGCCGCTCACGCGCGAGGTCCAGCAAGAGGTCGCGATCGCGAAGGACGCCGCGGCTCTTCGTGACGATCCCCACCGGATGTCGCGTCTCGACGAGCACCTCGAGGATCGCCCGCGTGATCCGCTCGTGCCGCTCGACCGGCTGGTACGGATCGGTGTTGGCGCCGAGCGCGAGCGCTTCGCAGCGGTAGGACGGGCGCGCGAGCTCGTCGCGGAGGAGCTCGGCGGCGCGCGGCTTCGCGAAGAGCTTCGTCTCGAAATCGAGGCCGCTCGAGAGCCCGAGGAAGGCGTGGCTCGGGCGCGCAAAGCAGTAGATGCAGCCGTGCTCGCAGCCTCGATACGGGTTCACCGAGCGCTCGAACGGAACGTCCGGAGAGTCATTCGTCGAGATCACCGACCGCGCCTCGTCGACGCCCACGGTGGTGCGCGGTCGCCGCTCGTCGTCCTCCGAGGCCCAGTCCCAGGCATCGGCATCCATGGGCCCGCGCCGCTGCGCCTCGAAGCGACCGTCCGGATTCGACAGCGTCCCGCGGCCCGACCACGACCGAGCACTCATCATCCGTTCAGTATCGCATCGCGACGGCCAGGGCAACTCGCCAGGAGGTCGCGGGGTCAGCGGACGTAGCGCGAACGCAGAACGCGGCGCATCACCTTGTTCGACGCCGTGCGTGGCAGCGCGTCGACGGGCACCACGTCGTGCACCTTGAAGAGCGGGTTCAGCTCGCGCGCGATCGCTCGCTGGAGGCGGACCTTCAGCTCCTCGGCATCGACGAGCACCCCCCCGCCGAGCACCACGAAGAGGACGAGGAGGCTCGGCCCTCCGCCCTCCGGGGGCACCGCGATCGCGGCCGTCTCCGATACGCCCTCGACCCGATTGCACGCGCGCTCGAGCTCGGCGCTCGAGGTCTTGATGCCGCCGAGGTTCATCGTGTCGTCGACGCGCCCGAGCGCCCGGTAATAGCGGCCGACCCGCTCGACCTGATCGCCGTGGCGACGCAGCACCTCGCCCTTCGGCCCACGCGGCATCCCCTCGAAGTAGGCGTCGTGATGATCGCGGTTCAAGAGGCGATTCGAGCTGCCGAGGAGCGGCGGAACGAGCGCGAGCTCGCCGTTGTCGGTGGGGTGTCCGTCGTCGTCGAGCAAGACGATCCTCGAGCCGAGGGCCGGCGTGCTGAAGGCGCTCGCGGCCTGGGGTTCGACGACCGAGCCCGTGATGAACCCGCCACCGATCTCGGTGCCGCCGCAGTACTCGAGGATCGGCTTATAGCCCGCACGCGCCGACAGCCAGTGCATGTCGTGCGGCGTCGAAGCCTCGCCCGTCGAGCTCATCACGCGGATACGCGACCAGTCGAGCCCGACCATGCAGCCCGTCCCCTTCCACGTCTTTACGAGGCTTGGGACCACACCGAGCATCGTCACGCCCGCCGCCACCACGAACTCGCCGAAGTCGCGACCGAGCGGGCTGCCTTGATAGAGGGCGATCGTCGCGTCGTTCAGGAGCGCCGCGTAGATGAGCCATGGACCCATCATCCAGCCGAGGTTCGTCGGCCAGCACACGACGTCGTGGGGCTGCACGTCGTGGTGCATGTGAGCGTCCGCGGCGGCCTTGATCGGCGTCACCTGCGTCCATGGGATCGCCTTCGGCTCGCCCGTGGTGCCCGACGAGAAGAGCACGTTGGTCACGTCTTCCGGACCGCGGACGACAAACGAGGCCGCGCTCGCGTCGACGGCCTGTCCGGCCGCGAGGAACGCACGCCAGGAGAGGTCCCCCTCGGCGAGCTCGACCGCAACGTCGGCCCCCGCGGGGAGCACGACCGCGCGCGTGTTCGCCGCGCGGGCCGCCTCGTCGACGCGCGCGTAGAGCGGCAAGCCCTTCCCGCCGCGGAGGATCTGGTCCTGCGTGAAGACGACGCGGGCGCCACCGATGCGAAGCCTCGCCTCGATCTCGCCGGCGGCGAAGCTGTCCGCGATCGACACGACCGCGCCTCCGCGACGCACGATACCGAGGTAGATCGCGACCGACTCGTAGGTCATGGGCATCGCGATCGCGGCGGCGTCTCCTTCGGCGAAGCCAAGGGCCGCGAGGCCACGAGCCACCGCGGCGCTGTCGGCGTCGAGCTCGGCGAGGGTGCGTCGCTCGAGGGCGCCACCTTCGCGCTGGAACAGCACGGCCACGCGGCGACGATCGGCGCGCTCGAGGGCGGAGCGCGCGAGGTTGCCACGAAGGCCGACGAGCCAGCGTGCATGCTCGGGGCCCGCAGCGTCGTCGAGGATTGGCTCGGGCTCGGCGTCGAGTCGAAGCGCGAGCACCTTGAGGACGTAACGCCAGTAGCGCTCGGGCTCGGCGAGCGAGAGCGCGTGGAGCGACGCCATGTCGGGGGCACCAAGGACACGCATCGCCCGAGCGAGGTTCGAGCTCGTGAGCTCGCGCGCGCCGGGGACCCAGATCGGGGGCGGCCCATCGGAGGCCGGGTGCCCCTCGAACACCCAGGCATGCACGAGCCGGTGCACCTCGAACGGATGCGCCGGGCCCAACACCTCCTTCGAAGCGTGCCGCCAGAGCGCCAGCGCGCCCTCCGAGTGCCGCGCGGCGGCCTCGACGAGCGCTTGGGAGAGGGCCTCTGCGGTCGCGGTGTCGAGCCCCGCGTCCGCGAGCGCGGCGACGGAGAGAGCCTGCATCGACGCCGTGTCTATCAGACCGCGGCGAGGCCCTGCAGGAATTTCGCCGTGTCTTTGAGCCACCCGCCGAGCCCCTCGAGCTTCCTCGGCACGCGCAGGTTCATCAGAATGCGGAGGAAGGTCTGCGCTATCTCCGTCATCCGGAGCAGGAAGCGCATGCGCTCGACCGCGAAGCGCGGCGGCATGTCGCTCGACATCTCAACAGCCTCAATCGCGCCCTCGAGCGCGACGCGCGCGCTCTCGACCAGCATCCACTCACGCCCACGCAGGACGTCCGAGATCGTCGGCCAGACGTCGACGACCGCGACGTAGGGAGCGTTGCGATGGTCGGCGGTCGGGCGGACGAGACCGTGCTCGAGGAGCTCGGCCATCGCCCCGCTCACGAGGGAGCGGCTGACGTCGAGGAAGTCCGCCACCTCGACCTGCGTCATCGGCGCGGTCGACAGCGCGAGCAGCGCCCAGATCCGCCCGTGGATGGCCTTGAATCCCCAGTACTCGATGAAGCTTCCGACCGCGTCGCACACCTGCCGCACCCGAACCGACAGGCGATCGGTGGGGGTGCGGCCGCGCGGCGCCTCGGTCGACTCTTCCAGTCGCATCGTCATGGCATTTCTTCAGTTCGGGGCGACGGAGGTCGAACGTCCCAGCGACCGGGCTTCGACCTTGCGTTCGGCACCCCCACGACTATAGTCCTAGCGCTTGTTCACAACATTGTGAACAACATCCTCGTAGCGCCCATGACCACGGTTGTCCACCGCCACCTCACTCCGCTCGGGCGAACGCCCGCTGCCGCGACGCGCGCGGTTGAACTAGGAGCCTCTTTTTACTGGAGAGATGGCGCTAGCGGGCTCAACTTTCGGGCGCTCGGCGAGCCGCTCGCCTTCGGACCCGATGGGGGCCACGCCTCGGCGTTGGAGCCTCGTTCAGTCTCCTTCGAACATCACTCCGACGACCACGCGACCTCGGAGCGGCTCCCGGCGTGGCTCCACGCGCTCGGCTTCGACCCGACGGCGGCGCGCGAGGCGGGCTCCCCCTGGGCCGCCTGGCCGAGGTCCGCCTCCTGGCTCCCAGAGCAGCTCATCGTGACGACGCCCGACGGCTCGAGCTTCGCCATCACCCATGCGGTCGACGGCGACGCGAAGAGCGTCGAGGCGTTCGTCGCTCGAGCCGTACGCTTCGCCGAGGCCGCGCGCCGCGCACTCGCGCTCACGACGCGCGAGCCGTCTCGCCCGACCGCCACGGCGGCGCCCGTCGCGTTCGACGAGGCCGCCCACGCTCGCTTCGTAGGGCGCGTCGAGCGAGCCCAGCGGGCGCTCGCCTGTGGGAGCCTCTCGAAGGTCGTGCTGGCGCGGAGCGAGATGGTGACGGGCCCGGGGCGGTTCGACCCCGAGCGACAGCTGTCCGCCCTCGCGCAGGCCGCCCCGCGCGCGATCGTGTTCGGGTGGTGGCACGGTGACGCGGGCACCTGGCTTGGAGCGACCCCCGAGGTCCTCGCCCGTGTCGGGGAAGGCTTCGTAACGACGAGCGCGATCGCCGGGACCGCGCGGCGAAGCGATGACCCCGAGGGGTGCGCGTTGGCGGCCGACCGAAAGTGCCTCCATGAGCACGCCCTCGTCGTCTCCGCGATGCGAGCCGCCCTCGAGCCTCTGGTGGTCGACCTCGTCGTCCGAGAGCGCCCGAGCGTGCTCTTGTCCGAGCGCCTGGTTCACCTCGAGACCCCCATGCGGGCACGCCTCGACGGTCACGGTCTGCTCGCTCTCGCGCGAGCGCTGCACCCGACGCCCGCGCTCGGCGGCTCGCCGCGCGACGCGGCACTCGCCTGGCTCCGTGAGCATGAAGGTCTTGACCGTGGTCATTTCGGCGCACCAATCGGCTGGGAGTCGCCGAGCGGTGACGGCGTGCTCGCCGTCGGGATCCGCGCCGCGCTCGTCCGCGAGTCGAGCGCCGTGCTCTTCGCCGGGGCTGGTCTCGTAGAGGGATCCGATCCAGAGGCCGAGTGGCGCGAGACGGTGAGCAAGCTCGAGCTCGCCCGGTCCACGCTCATGCCTTCGGGCCCGGCGGGCTCGCTCGGCGTGCGCCCCGTCGGCGAGGAGGCGCGCGCATGAGCCCCGACGACACGCTAGGTGAGAACCAGCGCCTCGCGCACGAGCTGGCGCTCGCCCTCTCCGGCGAGGGGCCCACTCACGTCGTGGTCTCGCCAGGCTCGCGCAGCACACCTCTCGCGCTCGCCTTCGACGCCCTCGAGGCGTGCGAGCTGCACGTCGTCCTCGACGAGCGCGCAGCAGCCTTCGTTGCGCTCGGGATGGCGCGCGCAACGGGTCGCCCGGCGGTCGTCCTCGCGACCTCGGGCAGCGCGGGTGCGAACCACTACCCCGCGGTGGTCGAGGCCAACCTCGCTCGTGTCCCGATGCTCGTCGTGACCGCAGACCGGCCAGGCGAGCTTCAGGGCTGCGGCGCTCCACAGACCATGCCGCAGCGCGCGCTCTTCGGTGAGCACGTGCGGCTCGCGCTGTCGCTGCCCGAGCCATCGCCATCGCTGTCGCAGCGCTGGCTTCACGTCGTCGGCACGCGCGCGCGGGCCGCCGCGACGGGCAGCCCGGCCGGTCCCGTTCACCTGAATGTGCCCTTTCGCGAGCCGCTGTACGATCCCGAGCGCTCCTTCCAACCCGAAGGCGACGTGGCGCTCCCGACGGTGGTGCGAGGCCGCCGGCGCCTCGACACCGACACGCTCGAGGCCCTCGCCGCGGACCTCTCGTCGTGCTCGAGCGGCGCCATCGTGTGCGGCCCGCTCGCGCCCTCGACAGTGGACGCGCGCGAGCTTGCGAGCGCCGTGTGTGGCCTCGGCGCTCGGCTCGGATGGCCCGTGCTGGCCGACGCGACGAGCGGTCTGCGTTTTGGCGGAGAGCCTGCCCAACACCCCATCGCGTGCGGCGACACGCTGCTTCGAGCGGGGGTCGGCCGCGCTCCCCGCGTCGCGCGGATCTTGCGGTTCGGCCAGCCCCCCACGACCAAGTCGGTCCTGCGCTGGCTGGCCGCACACGCGGGTGACATGTGGCTCGTCGATCCCGATGGCGAGTGGCTCGACGGCGGCGGAGCGGCGAGCCGCCTCCTCGTCGCCGAGCCGGTGTCGCTCGCGCGCGACCTCACCGCCGCATTGCCCTCGAGACCGAACACCGAAGCAGCCGCCACCCTCGCCCGATTTCGTGCCGCCGAGGCCGCCGCAAGTCGCGCGCTCTCGCGGCATGCCCGCGACGGTGAGTGGGAAGGCCGCGTCGTTTCCGAGGTCGTCATGGCGCTGCCGCCCGGCGCGCGCCTCCACGTTGCGAGCAGCATGCCGGTGCGCGACCTCGACTCGTTCTCGGGTGTCCGGGAGGCGCCGCTTGAGGTCACCTCGAATCGCGGCGTGAACGGGATCGACGGGACCGTCGCGACAGCCCTCGGGCTCGCTCTCGTCTCGCGCGTCCCGACCGCGGCGCTGCTCGGAGATCTCGCGTTTCTCCACGATCTCGACGGCCTCGAGGCCGCCGGTGCCCTCGCGGCGACTCGCGGCCTCGCGCTCGTCCTCGTGGTGGTCGACAACGGGGGCGGCGGGATCTTCGGCGAGCTCCCTATCGCGCGACACCCGACCGCCTTCGAGCGGCTGTTTCTCACGGCTCGCCCCGGCGACGCCGCGACCATCGCTCGAGGCCTGGGGCTCGCGAGCGAGCGCGTGGCTCCTTCCGGGTTGGGCGCGGCGATGACGCGCGCCTTCGCCGCGGGAGGCGTCACCGTCCTCCACGTCCTCGTCGATCGAGAGGCGAGCTCGACGCGACGCCGACGTGCGCTCGACGAGGCCGGCGAAGCCGCGTCAAAGGAGCTCTCCGGATGAGCGCCGCGCGTCCATCGACCCGTGAAGCGTGGCTGCAAGCCACCCGACCACGCACGCTGACGGCAGCGGTGGGCGCGGTCGCGGTCGGCTCGTCGCTCGCGCATGCGCGCCATCGGTGGGACGTGACGTTGGCCTCGCTCGGGGTCGCGGTAAGCCTTCAAATCGCCTCGAATTTCTACAACGACTACGGCGACTTCATCCGCGGCGCCGACGCCGAGCGGATCGGACCAAAGCGCGCAGCGCAGTCCGGCTGGCTCAGCCCCGAGAAACTACGGCTTGGCGCGCTCGTCGCGATCCTCGCCGCCATCGCGTGCGGCCTCCACATCGTGCGGCTCATCGGCTGGCCCGCGCTCGTCGCTGGCGTCGCCGCGATCGCCAGCGCCGTGGCCTACACCGCCGGCCCAGCGCCGCTTGGCTACCTTGGGCTCGGCGACGCGTTCGTGATGCTGTTCTTCGGCATCGTCGCGGTGAACGGCAACGTCCTTGCGCACACCGGCGAGCTTTCGCGGACGAGCCTCGCGACGTCGATCGCCGTCGGCGGGCTCGCGACGGCCATCCTCGTCGTGAACAACCTGCGCGACCGAGTCGGCGACGCGAAGGTCGGCAAGCAGACCCTCGTCGTGCGCTTCGGTCAACGTTTCGGGCGACTCGAGTACACGGTGCTCGTCGCGGGCGCCTACGCAATCGCCGTCGGCCTCGCCTTGCTCGACGCGCGCCCGCTTCGGCTCCTCCCGCTCGTCACGCTGCCGCTCGCGCTCGTGCGGATCCGCTCCATCTGGACCCTCGACGGAGCGGAGCTCAACGCCGAGCTCGGCCGGACGGCCCAGCTCGGCCTCGCCTACAACCTACTTCTCGCGGTGGGGGTGTCGTCGTGACCGCGATCGCCATTCGCGCCGCGCGCGTCCGACCGTACACGCTCGACCTCGGAGCGCCCCTCGTCACCGCACGCGCTACCGTACGCTGGCGACGCGGCTACCTCGTCTCGGTCGAGGACGACACGGGCACGGTCGGCTGGGGCGACGGCGCGAGCTTCCCGGGGTTCGGGTCGAGCGACGAGGCCCTCGGCGCCGACCTCGCGCGGCTCGCGAGCGAGCTCCCTGGGTTCGCTTTCGGGAGTCCTGACGACCTCGACGCGCGCCTCGACGCAGCGGGGCTCACGCCCGAGGCGCGCTTCGCAGCGGAGGTCGCGCTCCTCGACCTGCTCGCGCGGCGACGCGGGGTCACCCTTCGCGCGCTCCTCGACCCTGAGGCTCGACCGTTCGCGAGGACGCATCGCCTCGTCACGCAGCTCACTCGAGATGGGCTCGCCCCCGACGCCGAGGTGTACAAGCTGAAGCTCACCGGCGACCTCGAGGTCGACGACGCTCGAGTCGCCGCGTTGCGCGCGCTCGTCGGCGAAGCCGCGGCCCTTCGGCTCGACGCAGGGGGCGTTCATGGCGAAGACGAGGCGAGGCGCGCGCTCGACCGCCTCGCTCGCTACCGAGTCGAGCTCATCGAACAACCGGTCGCGGCCGGATGCCTAGAGGAGCTCGCGCGGGTCCGAGCGCACGCCAACGCGCTCGGGATCCAGGTCGCCGCCGACGAGGACGTGACCGGCCGAGCCTCGGTCCAAGAGCTCGCGCGGCACCGCGCCGTCGACTTGATCGTCATCAAGCCGATGTTCGCAGGCGGTCTACTAGCGTCCCGGCGCCTCGCCGCAGAGGCGCGGCACCTCGGTCTCGACTCGTTCGTCACGCACGCGCTCGAGTCCGCCGTTGGGCGCACGGCGACGATGCAGCTCGCGGCGACGTTGCCCGGCGTTCATGGCCTCGCCTGGACCCCCCCGCACGACGTGGCGAGCCCACCCTCGGCGCGCGGCTCGACCATCTCGCTCCCTCACGCGCTGGGCCTGGGTGTCGCACCCGAGCTCGACGCGCTCGGCGAGCCTCCGAGGTCGGCGAGGCTCGCACCTCCTCTCGCGATCCCGAGTCCTCTCGCCGCGAGCGCGGCGCTACGGCCCGAGCACCCCGCGCTCGTCTCCTCGGAGGGCACGCTCACGTACGGAGAGCTCGCCCGCGAGGCGTCGCGGGTGGCCGCCGCCCTCGCCGAGCGCGGCGTCGCGCCGGGTGTCCGCGTCGCGCTCGGCGGTGCCGTGGGGCGCGAGTGGGTCATCGGCCTTCATGCGATTCTGTGGCTCGGGGGCGTCGCCTGTCCGTTGCCGCATCGCGGTACCATCGACGAGCTCGAGGCCGCGCGCCGCGCGATGAATGCCACGCTCGAGGTCGACGCAGAGGCCCTCCCTCGCCATGCGAGATCAGCGGAGGCGAGGTCGTGGCCGCTCGAGGAGCCGCGCGTGGTCATCGCCACCTCCGGCAGCACCGGCGCGCCCCAGGCCATCGCGCTGTCGGCCTCGCAGCTCGCGTGGAGCGCGTTCGGCTCGGCGTTGCGCCTCGGTCACTCGCTCGACGACCGCTGGCTCTGCCCGCTCCCGCTGCATCACATCGGTGGCCTCTCGGTGCTCATCCGTGCGGCGCTCGGCGCGACCACCGTCGTGCTCCAGGGCGCGTTCGACGCGAAGGCCGCCGCGACCGTGCTCGACTCGGGGACCATCACGGTCGCGTCGCTCACGCCCACGATGCTCGAGCGCATCCTCGCGGCGCGCGAAGCTCTCCCCCTGCCCGACGCCGTGCGCGTCCTCCTCGTCGGCGGCGGTCCGGCGAGCGACGCGCTGGTCGCGAAGTGCCGCGAGCTCGCCCTCCCCGTGGCCCTCACCTGGGGGATGACCGAGGCCGCCTCGCAGCTCGCGACGCGACTGCCCGGGGACCTCTCGCCGCTCGAGCGCGGCCTGCCGCTCCTCACCACCGTCGAGGCGCGCATGCGCGACGCGGCGCTCGAGGTCGAGGGGCCCGCCATCGGGGGGCGCCTCACGACGCGCGATCGCGGAGCGGTCTCGGCGCGCCACGTCGTCGTTCACGGTCGCCTCGACGACGCGATCGTCCACGGAGGAGAGAACATCGATCCGCGCGAGGTCGAGCGCGCGCTCCTCACCCACCCGGCCGTGCGCGAGTGCGCAGTGGTCGGCTTGCCCTCGCCGACACAAGGCGCCGACGTCGTCGCCGCGCTCGTTCCGGACGGGGCGCCAACAGCGGACGAGGCGCTCCGCGCGCACTGTCGTTCGCGGCTCGCGGCCTACAAGATCCCAACGCGATTTCGCTGGGTGAGCGCGCTCCCGCGCACGGCGCTAGGCAAGCTCGCCGCCGCGGCCGTCGCGAGGCTCTTCGACGAGACCGAGCCGCCGGAGGCCCTCGAGGAGTCGAGCGGGCAAGGCGCTCGGCTTCATGCCGTCGAGCGCGACGCACACGTGCACGAGCCGCGCGCGGGCGCGGACGTCGTCGACGCCCCCCTCGCCGCGCAGCGTGTAGGCGAAGGTGAGCGAGCGCGCTCCGAGCTTCTCGAGGGCAATCGACACGTCGAGCCGGTCGTGCAGCCGAATCGGCTTCACGAAGTCCGCCTCCGAGCGGACAAGCGGGAGCCCGACACCATCGGTCGCGATGAGCGTCTCGATGTCGGCTTCCGCGGCGAGCAGG
>VGRJ01000098.1 GCA_016875405.1 Deltaproteobacteria bacterium
ATGACGAGCGTCCCGCTCGCAGCGGGCATTGCCGGAGCGATGACGCGGAGGCCGAGGATGACAGCAACGGTCACGCCCCCGACCGCGGCCATGAGCCTCCGGCCGCTGGAGGGGGAGGCTGGCTCGGGAGGAGGGCTCGTCGCAGGCGACGAAACGAGGGCAGGCCCTGGGGTCGGCGCGGTCGGTTTCGGGCTCTCGCCGTAGAGCTGCGGCACCGGCGCCACCGCCACTGTCGCCGAGCCGCCCGTCAGCGCCGCGACGAGCGCGCGAGCCAGCTCTCCGGCCGAGCCGAAGCGGGCGCTCGCGCTGCGGGCGAACGCGCGCGTGAAGAGCGCATCGACCGCGGGGCCGAGGCCAGGGTCGTAGGTGCTCGGCGCGGCCGGCGTGCTCGTCACCGTCGCGACGTAGAGGGCCGAGGCGTTCGCCCCCGAGAACGGCCGCTGCCCGGTCAAGAGCTCGTACGCCATCACCGCGAGGGCCCACACGTCCGCGCCTGCGTCGACCGAAGCTGCACCGACCAGCTGCTCCGGAGCGAGGTACGGGAGCGCCGTCGACGTGCCGCCGGGGCGCGTCGGGTCGACCAACTTCCCCAAGCCGAGCCCGAAGAGCTTCACGAACGGCGCGCCGCCCGCGTCCGTCACGAACAGCTTCGCGGGCGAGAGCGCGAGGTGCGCAAGCCCTGCCGCGTGCGCCGCGTCGAGCGCCTGGGCGGCTTGCTCGAGCACCGCGAGCGCATACGACAAGGGCACCCGCGCGCGAGGACGTCCCGAGTCAGCGCCGAGCTCGAGCCGCGCTCGAAGGCTCATCCCCTCGAGTCGCTCCATGGACAGCCATGGCGCCCCGGCGTCCGTCGTCCCGTGCGCGACCAACGACACGAGATGCGGATGCCCGACCTTCGACGCCGCCTCCGCCCCGACGACGAAGCGGGAGGCGAGCGACGGATCGCGCTCGACCTGCTCCGCGCGTAAGATCTTTACCGCGACCTGCTTGCCGAGTCCGCCGTGCTCGGCCAGCCACACGATGCTCATGCCCCCCTCGTCGAGCACGCGGACGAGGGTGTGCTGGCCGTCGAGCTTGGTGCCTGACGAGGGACTTGCCATGGTCTAAAAACCTTTGGGCATTCGTTGATACACGTCAATATCTGCAACCTCGTCGTACCAAGACGTCGTGGCACCGAGACCTCGCCGAGCCGGACGCGACGCGAGGCGCGCCGAGCGCCTCGGCACGACGGTAGCCGGCCGCTCGCGCAGGAGCTCGCCCGAACCCGCCGGCCGCGCGTCGACGCGGAGTCGTCGCCCCCCTTGCGAACCGAGCGTCGCCCGTCGATGCTGAGCCTCATGTCGTCGCCCTGTCACCGCGCGCGGTTCGAGTCCTCGAGGGGCGTCCGCCAGCTCGCCGTCGCGGCGCTCGTCGTCGTGACGGCGTGCGGACCGGCGCCCAAGGACGCGCCGCCACCCGTTCCGTTCGACTGCACCTTCGGGGACGGCGAGGGCGCCCCCTCGACCTGCCTCGAGCCGACGCGCGACGAGGCGTACTACGTGGCCGAGGCACACGCCTACTTCGACACGCTCGACGTCTCGGCCGATCCGACGAACCACCCGCTCTACTCCGAGCGCGTCGCGCGCTGGGAGTGGCCTCCCTGGCTCAAGCTCACCGGCTACGGTCGCGACATGTTGATCGAGACGGCCGCGTTGGTAACGAAGAAGGACCCGTCGACGATCCCGACGCGTGACTGTCGCTTCTTCGCCGCGCAGCCCTTCGCGCGCTGCCGCGTGGTCTTCGAGTACGAGGGCGGTCCTTGCGCGATCTACGAGGAGTTCACGTTCAACGACCAAGGGGAGACGACCTTCATCGAGGCGTGGACCGACGCGCCTGGACTCGGTCCCACCGACCTCGTCGCCGACCCGTGGGCCGAGGGCGCGGGCGTGCACCGCCTGTCGACGCGCGTCCCGGGCCTTGGCAACGCTAGCGGGCTCATCGAGCCCAGCGGCCCGTGGATGTCCGAGATCGCCGCGCGCGACGCCGAGGTCGCCGACTTTGCCTCGCGGGCGCAGGATTTCTGGGGCACCTGGCTGAAGGAGCTCGCGGCGAACGGCAAGGACATCTACCCGCGCGGCTGCGGCTGGGCGCCCTGAGCCTCGCGGCACGTCGCCGCGTGAAACACGTTTCAATCGAAGGCGACGCGCCCTCAGGGGAGCTCGAGGGGCACGAGCTCCTCGGCCTCGACGGTCGCTCTCGTGGCGTGGCGGGACTCGACGCCGCCGTCCCGAACCACGCGCACGTCGGCGCGCAAGCTCTCTCCGCGCCGGAGCTGCAGCTCGGCGTCGACGCGGTTGGGCGCGCGACCGGCCGCGAACGTCCAGCGGCTCGCCCCGAGCGCCTCGCCATCGCCGTCGTACCAGGTCGCCTCGACGCCGACGATCGTCGCCGAGTCCGCGAGGCGCAGTCGCACGGTCCGAGCGCGCGGCACGGTCCGCTCGAAGGCGAAGGCAACGGCCAGCGCCCCCACGACGAACAGCAGCCGCGGCCAACGCGCACGACCGCGAGGTCCCTCCTCGGGCCCGCCGCCACTGTCCTCCTCGGAGTCCTCGGCCGCGGAGTCCTCGCCGACGACGTCGCTCGAGCCGTCGTCGCCGTCCTCGCGGGCGCGCTCGTCGGACGGCTCCTCGCCGTGCTCGCGCGGCGCCCCCGTCATCGCGCGAACGACCGAAGGTACCGAACCAAGCCGACCACCACGCGCTCCGGGAGCTTATCGAACGCGGGCATTTTATTGCGTCCTCGGCGAATGGTCGCGACCAGCAGCTCGTCATTGACCTGCGCCAGCTCCGGTCGGGTGAGATCGGGGACGCGCAGCATCTGGCCCTGCTGGGTGTCACCCTTGCCGCCGAGGCCATGGCAGACGGCGCAGTTCTGTCGCCAGGTCACCTCCACCAGCGTCGCATCCTCGGTGGGCTCGGCGGTGCCGGCCACCTGCGCGCGGTTGCGCTGCTCGCCGTGATGGTCGGCGGCGGCCCACTCGCGCCGCTCGCCGCCGCTGCCGTCGCAGCCCGCGAGCGCGACGACGACGACGAGGGCAGCCGAGACGGAGAGCCTGGTGACGTGGGTTCGGTTCAAGAGGTCCTCGTGGTGGCGTCAGCGGCACGCGTCGCCGGCGATGGTTCCGCCGCCGTCGAGCGGGAGGCCGCGATAAGCCTTGCCCTCGAGCTCCGCGTGAACGAGCTCGATGCGTCGGTTCTGCTCGCGCTCGGCCGGCGTGGTCTCGGGCGTGACGCGTGGCCGGCTCGAGCCGAAGCCGACCGGCACGAGGCGTCGGCAGTCGACTCCGTGCAGGACGAGCCACCGCGCGACCGCGAGCGCGCGGGCCTTCGAGAGCGTGAGGCTCGCCGCCTCGGTCCCGGCGATCTCGGTGTGCGCTTCGATGCGAAGGCGCGTGACCCGCGGCGTGTCGCGGAGGTGCTCGACGATCCGAGCGAGCCAAGCGTCGGAGGCGAGCTCAAGCGCGGCGTCCCCCTCGCGAAAGGCGATCGCGCCTCCGAGGACGAGGCGCTGCGCCCGATCGACGACGAGCCCCTGCGGCGGCGGTTCGATCGAGGGGCTCGCGGAGGTCGACGCGGTGGGAGAGGATGACGCGCTGCCCGCAGGCGCGACCGCGGGAGGCGCTGACGACGCGACCGATGGCGCGACCGAGGTCGACGAGCTCGTCGCGACGGCGGTCGATTCCGGGTGAGCCACGTTCTCGCCGAGGCGCGCCGTGCGAACGGCCGGGTCTGGGGCGCGCGCGTCGGGCCGGGGACCGCACGCGACGAGCGCCGACGCGAGGAAGAGCCAGGCACCACGTCGCCGCTGCATGCGGTGGCTCTACCGCGTCGATCCGCGTGACGCAAACACCCCGACGTTCGCGCACCCCGAAGCCCCAAACGACGAAGAGCGCGCCGCCCCGAAGGGAAGACGCGCTCTCGTCGGTCGTGGGTGAACCCGCGTCAGCCGTCAGCCGGCACCGCCGGCACCGCCCTGGCCACCGCCGCCAGCGCCGGTCGGGCCGGAGCCAGCCGGCGTCGGCTCGGCGCACGGATCCTCTGCCGGCGGGCTCGCCTCGGAGACCTTGCCGAGCTGCGCGGCCTTCGCCTCGAAGCCGAGGCCGATCGAGATCGCGTTGCACTCCTTCGACGGGTTCTGCGAGCCGTCCTCGAGGACGTCTGCCGCCTGACGGATGCTCTCCGCGATGCTCTCGAAGGTGCTGCCGGTGCAGAGCTCCTTCGAGAAACCGCCGGCCACCTTCTTCAGCTCTGCGACGAGCGGCTCGACGGGGAGCACGCCGGCGATGACGCCGTTCGTGGTGCCCTTGCGGTCGGCGTCGAGCTTCATCGAGAGGACGGCGTTGCTGATGCCGAGGTTCAGCGCGAAGCCGGCGACCGAGAGCTTGATGTCGAGATCGCCCTTGCTGCCGCTGACCCACGTGTCGTTCGCGACGTAGCTGTTCGCAAACTTCACCTTCGAGCTGTTGATGTCGGCGGGGTTGTCGAGCAGCTCCGGCACCACCGGCCACTTGTCCGAGCCGTCGAACTTTGCCGGGCCGCCGAGATTCGTGCCGACGTAGAGCGACGTCGGGATGTCGATGTAGTTGGCCTTGTCTCCGAGCGTGTCGAGCTTCATCAGGATCGTGAACGAGCCGTCCGCGATGTTCTCATTGATGAGCGCGGTCGCGTCGCTCGCGAGGCTGCCGATGATCGGCATGAGAAGCTTGCCGAACGCGTTGTCGAGGCCCCCAGAGCCGTCCTTCTTCACCGACTTCAGCTGCGCACCCGCGCGCGGCTTGCAGTGGTCCGTCGACGTCTCGGTCGAGATCTTCCCGTCGAGGTTGTAGCCGTACTGCTCCCATGCGTCCGGCTTCGGCGAGCCCGTACGATCCGTGTCGCCGAGGAAGAGCTTGGAGACCGCGAAGGTCTGCCCTGGGCCATCGCCCTTGCCAGCATCGGTGGGCTTGGCCGGCGGCTCCCTCGAGTCGAGGCCACCCGTCGATGTAGACGCGGAGCCCGTGTCGGTGCTGCCGCCGCAGCCGGCGGCGACGGTGCCGCTGAATGCGGCGAGGGAGAGAGCGGCGAGCGAAGCGGAGACGATGGAGGAACGAAGCATGAGTTTTTCCTTCTGGTTCAAGGAGTTGCCGACGCGCGCCGGAGCGGGAGCCACGGCCGCGGATACTTAGCCGGAAGTCATACAGGCGCGAGGCCTCGTTCGGCAAGTGACAAGCAACACGCCTTGACCGCACCCTCGCGCGACCGTACCGAGGAGACTGGACGCACGAGCGACGTGCGCGGCGGCCCATGACCGACTTCGTTCACCTGCATGCCCATAGCGAGTACTCGCTGCTCGACGGCGCGATCCCCTGCAAGTCGCTCGCGTCGACCGCGAAGGCCCACGGGATGCGGGCAATCGCGCTCACCGACCATGGGAACATGTTCGGGGCGATCACCCACTTCAAGACCTGCAAAGACCAGGGTCTCACCCCGATTCTGGGCTGCGAGATCAACGTGCTGCGTGACGGGGCGCTCCTCGGCGCGGCGCGCGCGACCTCGGGGAGCGAGCCGCTCGATCACCTGGTGCTCTTGGCCGAGAACGAGGCGGGCTACCGAAACCTCCTGCGGATTGTCTCGATGGGGCACCTCGAGCCTGCGAGCCCGCACGCGCCGAGCGTCCGGCTCGCCGAGCTCGAGAAGGGCACCGAGGGACTCATCGCGCTGACAGGGTGCATGGGCGGCGTGCTCGCGCAGCAGGTCCTCGAGCAGGGGAAGACCGCCGGGAGGACCGCACTCGACCGGCTGCGCGGACTCTTCTCGCCTGGGTCGCTGTTCGTCGAGCTGCAAGATCACGGCCTCGTCGAGCAACCGGTGCTGAACGGCCTGCTCGTCGAGCTCGCCCGCGATCTCGAACTGCCGATCGTCGCGACGAACGACTGCCATTACCTCGAGCGCACCGACGGAGAGGCGCAGCTCTACCTGTCGTGCATCGCCTCGGGCCGCGCCTTCTCCGCCGCGCTCGAAGGGCACCACGGCCGGCACGAGATGTACCTGAAGACGCCCGACCAGATGGCGCACGCCTTCCGTCACCTCCCGGCGGCCCTCACCGCGACCACCGCCGTGGCCGAGCGCTGCGAGGCGCTGAAGCTGCGGCTCGACAAGCCTATGCTCCCGACCTTCGCGGTCCCCGAGGGCTTCGACGCGGCGGGGTACTTCCGGCACGTCGCGGAGCGGGGCCTCGAAGAGCGCTTCGTCGAGCTCGCAAAGATCGGCCACGCGATCGACCACGACGCGTACAAGCGGCGGCTGCGAATGGAGCTCGACGTCATCGTCGGGATGGATTTCCCAGGGTATTTCCTCATCGTCTGGGACTTCATCCGCTACGCGAAGGAGCAGGGCATCCCGGTCGGACCGGGGCGTGGCTCGGGCGCCGGCTCGCTCGTCGCCTACGCGATGCGCATCACCGACCTCGATCCGATCGGGCACGCGCTCCTGTTCGAGCGCTTCCTGAACCCCGAGCGCGTGACCATGCCGGACTTCGACGTCGACTTCTGCATGGACCGGCGCGATCAGGTGATCGCGTACGTCGCGGAGAAGTATGGCAAGACGTCGGTCGGGCAGATCGCGACCTTCCACGAGCTGAAGGCGCGCAGCGTCATCAAGGACGTGGCGCGCGCGATGGGGATCCCCGCGCAGGAGTCGCAGCGCATCGCCAGCATGGTGCCCGAGAAGGGGCCCGGCCAGACCTACACGATCGCAGAGGCGCTCGGCATCGAGCCGAAGCTCAAGGCCGCCGCCGAGCTCGACGGCACCGTTCGCGAGCTCTTGACGCAGGCTCAGAAGCTCGAAGGCCTGACCCGCCACGCCGGCATGCACGCCGCGGGCGTCGTGATCAGCGAGGGGCCGCTCTGGCATCACGTGCCTTGCTTCAAGAACGGCGACCTGCTCGTCGCCCAGTTCGCGAAGGACGAGGTTGAGGCGGCTGGCCTCGTCAAGTTCGACTTCCTCGGCTTGAAGACGCTCACGGTGATCGACATCGCCGAGCGCCTCGTCAACGCGCGGCCCGACCGCGCGGGGGACCCGTTCTCGGTGGGCACGATCCCGATCGACGACGCGAAGACCTACGCGCTCCTGCAATCCGGCGAGACGACCGGCGTCTTTCAGCTCGAGTCGAGCGGCATGCAAAAGCTCTTCAAGCAGATGCGCCCCGACGCCTTCGACGACATCGTCGCCGCCGTCGCGCTCTACCGCCCGGGCCCGCTCGGCACCGGAATGGTGCAGGACTACATCAACTGCAAGCACGGCCGTCAGCCGGTAAAGCAGCTCCATGACCTCGTCGACGACATCGTCGCGCCCACCTACGGCGTCATCGTCTATCAGGAGCAGGTCATGCAGATCGCGCAGAAGCTCGCAGGGTACACCCTCGGCGGCGCGGACCTCCTGCGGCGCGCCATGGGCAAGAAGAAGCCCGAGGAGATGGCCAAGCAGAAGAGCACCTTCGTCGACGGCTCGGTCGCGAACGGCGTCGCGAAGGGGGACGCCGAGCGGATCTTCGAGCTGCTCGAGTACTTCGCCGGGTACGGCTTCAACAAGTCGCACTCCGCCGCGTACGCGCTCCTCACGTACCAGACCGCCTACCTCAAGGCGCACTACCCAGTCGAGTTCCTCTGCGCGCTGCTCACCGCGGACCGCGACAAGACCGACAAGGTGGTGCGCATCATCGCCGAAGGGCGAGCCTGGGGCGTAGAGATCCTGCCTCCCGAAGTGAACGAGTCGAACATCGACTTTACGGTCGTGTACGCGAGCGCAGGGGCCGCGAAGAAGAAGGGCGCCGCGGGCTCCCGAAAGTCCAGGCTCCGCGATCCGCTCGAACCAAGGATTCGCTTCGGGCTCGGCGCGGTGCGCGGAGTAGGCGAGACGGCCCTCGAGGCGTTGCTCGAGGCGCGCAAGACGGCGCCGTTCTCGGACCTCTTCGATCTCGCGGAGCGCGTCGACGCGAAGCGCATCAACCGGGGCGTGCTCGAGGCCTTGATTTACGGCGGAGCCTTCGACGCCTCGCTCCTCGCGCGGGGGCTCTCTCGCGCGCGAGCCGTCGCCTCGGTCGAGCGAGCGCTCGAGCGCGGCAAGGCGGTAGCGCGCGACCGCGACTGCGGGCAGACGAGCCTGTTCGGACTCCTCGGAGGCCCGGCCCCCGCGGCGAGCCCCTCCGCCGCGACGTCGACGGCCGACTACCTCGAGGCCGAGGCGTGGGACATCCGCGAGCTGCTGCGCCGAGAGAAGGAGGCCCTCGGCTTCTACGTGTCCGGGCATCCGCTGGACCGTTACGGAACCGAGCTGAAGCGCTTCGAGGTGACCTCGACGCGCGACCTGCCGAGCCTCGATGACTGGGCGAAGGTTCGCGTGGCCGGCACGGTCGAGAACTACCGCGAGCGCATCTTCAAGGGCGGCGGCGGCAAGGTCGCCTTCTTCGTGCTCGAGGATCTGACCGGGGGGATCGAGGTCAAGGTCCGCGAGAACCAGATCCAACGCTTCGGCGAATTGCTCGCGCGCGGCGAGCCAGTCCTCGTGAGCGGCAAGCTCCAGTTCCCTCGGGTCGAGGAGGGCGGCGAAGAGGTCGACCGCATCCCGACGCTGCTGCTCGACGAGGCCACGCCGCTCGCCGACGCGATCCGCGCCGAGACGCGCGGCGTCCAGCTCCGCCTGCGCGCGAGCGCCCTCACTCCGACCCACCTGCAGAGGCTCGGGGCGATCCTGCGGGCCTCGCCCGGGGCGTGCCCCGTCCAGGTCGTGATCCACACCGACGACGGCGACGCGGTCTTGGCGGTCGGCAAGGCGCTGCGAGTCGAGCCGAGCGAGGCGCTGCTCTCGAGCCTCGAGCGGCTCTTCGGCGCGAACGTCGCCGAGCTTCGTTGAGCGGGGCCGCGAGGCTCACTCGGCTTCGATCGCCCGCGCGCGCATTCAAGTCCGCCGGATCCCGTACGCGCGTATTTTCTTGTGCAAGTTGGTGCGCTCGACGCCGAGGTCTGCGGCCGCGCGCGACACGTTCCAGTCATGCTCCTCGAGCACCGCGCGGATGTGGTCTCGCTCGGCGCGCTCGCGGACCTCGCGCAGCGTCGGACGGCCGCCGCCGGGCGCGAGGGCAGGCGACGATGGTGGCTCGTCCGAAAATGGATCGGCGTGCGGGTCCTCAGGGAGATCCGCGACCGTGATCTCGCCCGACGAGAGGATCGCGGCCCGCTCGACGACGTTCTTCAGCTCCCGAACGTTGCCGGGCCAACGCCGCCGCGTGAGCGCCTCGAGCACCTCGGGCCGCATCGCTCGGGCCCCCAGGCCGTTCTCTTCGGCGAACGCGTGGAGGAAGGCCTGCGCGAGCACCGGCACATCCTCGGGCCGCTCCTCGAGGGTCGGGACACGGAGCGGGAACACGGCGAGGCGAAAGAACAGGTCCTCGCGGAAGCGCCCCTCCGCCACCTCGCGCTCGAGGTCCTTGTTGGTCGCGGCGACCACGCGGACGTCGACCTCGAGCGTGCGCTCCGACCCGACGCGGCTGAGCTCGCCGGACTGCAAGACGCGCAACACCTTGGCCTGCGCGGCGTGGTCCATGTCGCCGATCTCGTCGAGGAACAAGGTCGCCCCGTGCGCGAGCTCGAACAGGCCGCGCTTCTTCTGCTCGGCGCCGGTGAAGGCACCGCGCTCGTGACCGAAGAGCTCGCTCTCGATGAGCTCGCGCGGGATCGCGGCGCAGTTGACCTTCACGAAGGGCTTGTCGCTCCGGGCAGAGAGCGCGTGGACCGCGCGGCTCACGAGCTCCTTGCCGGTGCCGCTCGGCCCGGTGATGAGGACGTTGGCCTTGGTCGGCGCGACCCGCGCGACGTCGTGGCGAAGCCGACGCATCGCGGGGCCCTCTCCCAACATCTCGCCGCGCCCCGTCGTCTCGCGGCGTAGCCGCTCGACCTCGCGGGCCAGAGTCGTCGCGCGCAACGCCGTACGGACGCTCGTCAAGATTCGCTCCCGGTGCAGGGGCTTCTCGAAGAAGTCGATCGCGCCGAGCTTCATCGCGCCGGCCGCCTCTTCGCCGGACGCATGCCCGCTCACCACGATCACCGGCAAATCGCGATTGAGTTCGTCGCGCCGCAGCTCCTTAAGCCAGTCGAGGCCGCTCTTTCCCGGCAGCATGAGGTCGAGCAAGACGAGGTCGACGGCCTCCTTGCCCTCGCCGACGACCCGCGAGGCCTCCTCGGCGCTCTCGGCCTCGAGGATGCGGTAGCCGCACGGCTCGAGGATGAGGCGCATCACGCGGCGGATGTTTCGCTCGTCGTCGACGACCAGGATCACGGATGGAGGGGCCGCATCGTCATGGACCGCCGCCTGAGACATGCCGGCGTTGTACCACGAGCCCCTTGTGCTAGCGTGCTCGCCGATGAGCCTCCCGGGCCGCCGCGTCGCGCACCTCGCGCTCTCCGCGTTGCTCCTCGCCGCGTGCGCGAAGCCGAAGGAGGTCGCCGACGTCGCGAGCCTCACCTACACCGAGGACGCGCGGGACGCCTACCTCGAGGCGATGGAGGCGTTCCGCGCTCAGACCTGGGAAGAGGCGCGCCTTCAGTTTCAGGAGGTCAAGCGCGTCTACGGCTTCAGCGCGTACGCCCGCCTGTCGGAGGTGCGGCTCGCGGACATCGAGTTCGAGCAAGGCAAGTACTCGGAGGCGCTCTCGGCCTACCGCGCCTTCGTGCGAGCGCACCGCAGCGACGAGAACGTCGACTACGCACGCTACCGAATCGCGAAGGGCTCCTACCTCGAGGTGAGCGACACGCCGCTCTTGCCGCCTGCAGAGGAGCGCGACCAGGGCACGACGGAAGACGCCTACCGAGAGCTCAAGGCCTACGTCGAGCGTTACCCGGACAGCCGCTACATGGTCGACGCGAAGTACATGCTCGACGTCGTGACGCAGCGCCTTGTGCGACACGAGCTCTTCGTCGCGCGCTACTACCTGAACGTGGACAACTTCGAGGCCGCGCTGCGGCGCATCGAGCGCTCGCTCGTCAAGTACGCGGGCTCGGGCCTCGACGCCGAGGCGCTCGTCCTCCAAGGCGAGACGCTGCTGAAGAAGCACGACCCGGACAAGGCGCGAGCGGCCTTCGAGAAGGTCGTCGCCGAACACCCGGGCCCCTTCGTCGAGGTCGCCCAGCGCTTCCTCGCCTCGATGAACGCGCGCAAAGCGGGCGGGGGATGAGCGCGGACCCAGGTCCCGACCACGGCCTGCGCTTCACGCTCGATCGGCGCCGAGGGGACACGACGGGCCCTTGCCGTTACTCAGGCAGCGTCCTCGGCAGCGACCTCGAGGTACGCCTCGAGGCGACGGTCGCGCTCGAGGGCGAGGACGTCAAGGTCGAGGTCGTCGGCGAGCCGGTGGTGGGAAGCCCCGAGGACGCCGCGCGCGTCGCGCGCGCCGCCATCCCGCTCCTGCGCACCGTCGTTCGGTCCGCGGTCGTCCGCGGCCAGACCCCGCCGCGGCGCATCCAGCGCTGGCGCGAGCGCTGAGACGCATCCAACGGGCGACGGCGGGAAGGAATTGACCAACGCGCCCGCGTGCTTCACTCTCCTCGGCCCGCCATGGCCGAACGAGTACCGATGACCCCGGAAGGGCAGCAGAAGCTGCGCGACGAGCTCCACCGCCTGAAGGAGGTGGAGATGCCCCAGGTCGTGCGTGACATCTCCACCGCTCGTGACCACGGTGACCTCAGCGAGAACGCGGAGTACCACGCCGCGAAGGAGCGCCAAGGCCTCATCCATGCGCGCACGCTCTACGTCGAGGACGTCTTGTCGCGCGCCGAGGTGATCGACCCTTCGAAGCTGAGCGGCCACACCGTCAAGTTCGGCGCCCACGTGCAGCTCCTCAACCTGGATACGGAGGAGCAGGCCGAGTACCAGATCGTCGGTCCCGAAGAGTCCGACATCAACGTCGGCCGCATCTCGATTTCGTCGCCGCTCGCGCGCGCCCTGATCGGAAAGCAGGCCGGTGACGAGGTGACCGTGCGGCTCCCCGCCGGAAACCGCACCTACGAGATCCAGGAAATCTCCTACCGCTAGACGAGTGGGCGGGCGGGAGCGATGAACGCGCGCGCGCCCGATGGGCTCAGGCGCTGGAGCGAGGCTTGGCTCTTCGCGGCAGCCGTCCTCGTCGTCGAGACGCTGGCGGTCGCCGCCGCCTCGCGCCGAGAGATCGCCGCCGGCTACGAGGTCTCGCTCGCGCTGAAGACGCTGCTGCCGCTCGCGATGCTGCTCGCGGTGCCGCTCGCGGTGCTGGGCGCGGCGCTCTCGCTCGCGGTCGAGCGGGCCGGTCGCCGCGAGGGCAGGGCCATGGGCGCGATGCTCGCCGCCGCCTGGTGCGGGGCCGTGGCGCTCGCGTGCTCGAGCGGGCGACAGCTCGCCGGCTCGAGACGCCCCGCGTTCGTCCTCGTCGCGCTGATGCTCGGGGCGCTAGCCGGATGGGTCGCGACCGGAGCTGCGACGCGCTCGCTCGCCGCGCTGCGGGGACGAAGCCGCGTCGCCGCGCTCGGTGCCATCGCGCTCGGCCTCGGTGCGCTGGAGCTCACGAACCTGCTCGTGTTGCCCCGATTGTATCCAGGCTTTCACCTGGGCCTCGGCGCGCTCACGCTCATGGTCGCGGGGCTCGGGGCCAACGCCCTCGGGGACGAGCCGACGCGCGTCTTCGCGACACCCAGGCGCGGGCTCTTGGCGACGCTCGTCGTCCTCCTGGCCGCGGCGGGCCTGGCGGCGGTCGCTCCTCAGAGCGTCTGCCTTCACGACAATTTGCGATGGATTTACCTCGAGCGCGCACCGCTCGTCGGGCGCGCCGTCGAGGTGGCGGCCGCGCTCGCGCCTCCGCCGCCGCTCGACGAGGCGCCGCTCGAGGTGCGCGATGGCCCCGACGACCACTCGCTCGAGCTCGGGAGCCGCGACGTGCTGCTCGTCACGATCGACGCGCTCCGCGCGGATCACGTCGGCGCCTACGGCTACGACCGCAAGACGACGCCTCGCCTCGACGCGCTCGCGCGAGACGGAGCGGTGTTCGAGGCGGCCTACACGGCGACGCCCCACACCTCGTACGCCATCGCTTCGCTGATGACCGGGAAATACATGCGACCCCTGCTGCTGCAGGGGCTCGGGGCAGACTCCGAGACGCTCGCCGAGGCGCTGCGTCGCTACGACTTCCGGACGGCCGCCTTCTACCCCCCGGCGGTGTTCTTCGTCGATCGCGAGCGCTTCACGTCGTTCGAGGAGCGCGGGCTCGGCTTCGAGTATCGAAAGGAGCAGTTTGCCGCCGCGAGTGACCGCGCGTCCGAGCTCGCCGCGTACCTGAAGACGCGAGCCACGACCGATCGCCTGTTCGTGTGGGTTCACCTGTTCGAGCCTCACGAGCCCTACGTCGCGCACCCCGAGCACGACTTCGGCGACCGCGCGCTCGATCGCTACGATTCCGAGATCGCAGCGGCGGACGCAGGCCTCGGTGCGATCGTAGACGCGATGCGCTCGGCGCGACCGAACACGCTCGTGGTGGTGACGGCCGATCACGGCGAGGAGTTCGGAGACCACGGCGGCCGCTACCACGGCACCAGCGTCTACGACGAGCAGGTCCGAGTGCCGCTTGTCGTGAACGCCCCTGGCCTCGTCGCGGCCGCGCGCGTGCGGGCCCCCACAGGCTTGACGGATATCATGCCAACCATCCTCGGCGCCGCGCGCATCCCGATCTCGCCGCGCGTGCGCGGACGGAGCCTCGGGGCGGCTCTCTCAGGGCAAGGGGAGGGCCCCGCTTCGGCCTTCAGCGAGACGGACGAGCAGACACTGTACGCGCGCGGCACCCTGCGACTCGTCTGCGCGCGCAAGATCGGCGCTTGCCGCCTCCACGACATCGCGAGCGACCCACGAGAGCTCGAGGATCTCGCGGGCGCGCGCCCGACCGAGCTCGCGAGCTTGAAGGCCGAGCAGCGTCGCCTCGTCGCGTCGCTCGGCCGCTACGAGGCAGGCGCCGACGAGGGCTGGCCGCACGCGCTCCGGCGAGGGCTCGCCGGCGACACCGACGCGGCCGAAGACGTAGCCACGCTGCTGGGGGACGCGGACGTTCGGATCCGACGCAAGGCGGCCGAGACGCTGTTCGAGCTTGCGGCGCCTCCCGTCGACGCGCGCGCCGCTCCGGCGGCCCCGACGACGGCGCGCGTGGCCTTCGGAGACGACGTCGCGGAGCCGCTCCGCCGTGCCCTCGCGAGCGACGAGGACGCAGTCGTGCGCCGATACGCAGCGCTCGCGCTGACGAGGCTGGGGCAGGGCGCACCGCTCGCCGTCGACCTCGCGCGCGGCGTCGACGCCGATGGCACGCCTGCTGGCGCCGGCGCAGAGCAGCTCACCTGGAAGCGGCTCGCCGCGCTCGCGCTCGCGGAGGGCGGAGACGCGCGAGGCGAGGGCACCCTCATCGGCTGGTGGAGCGCAGCCTTCCCAGAGGGAGAAGCCCCCGGCGAGGCGCTCTCCTTCGAGCGAAAGCGCCAGCTCGCCGCCGCCTTGGGCGCCCTCCGCTCGGAAGACGCGGTGACTCCGCTCACCCGCGGCCTCGCCGATGTTCGCCTTCGACGCTTCGTCGCTCGCGCCCTCGAGGCGATCGGCAAGGACGTCGCTCGCCCCGCGCTCGCCCGTGCCCTACGCGACGAGCCGTATCACGACGCCCGCTCGATCCTCGCCGGCGCGCTTGTGTCGCTCGGCGGACGGGGCGAGCTGGTCGCGCCGCTCGTGCGCTTCCTCGGCGTCCCGGATCCGATGCCCGACGGCCTGACGCTCGCCGAGCGTGCCGACGTGCTGTCGTGGATTGGCGGTCCGAGCACCGATGACCTCGCGAGGCTCGTCCGCTTCGCGACGAGCGGCGTCGCCGTCGCCGTGCGCGTCCCGGGTGAGGGGGAGGTCGACGGACAGGGGGCGAGGGTGGTCGTCCGAGCCCGCGCGCGTGATGGGAGGAGCGGTGAGGTGCGCGTCTCGGTGCGGTCGCGCACCGTCGAGGACCGAACCCGCCCCGTCCCGAAGGCGGCCCCGACCTTCGACCCCGAGCGCGGGGTGACGATCGCCATCTCGGGCGAGTCGCCGTCGGAGGTGCACGGGACGCTCCCACCGGGCGCTGCGATCCGGGCCGGAGACGCCCTCGACGTCGTCGTCTACGCCACGCAAAACGTCGAGGTGACGTCGCTTGCGCTCGTCCCGCTCCAGCCGGAGCTCGCGCCACCAACGCCGGCCTCGACCGACCCGTGACAGCACCGCCACCTGCGACTTGACGTGTGCGAGACGCTCGCACAGAGTCCGCCCGTGGCTCGAGACGAGAAACGCGACGAAGCGTCGGCGGAGGGCTCTGCCGACAACGAGACGAGCGGTGCGGAGCGCGAGGTCGAGGAGACCCAAGGGTCTGACGCGCAAGGCCCTGACGAGGCGGAGGACGACTCGTTCGGTCGCGGCCGCGCGCGCGCGGCCGCAAAGGCTCTCGGCGTCGCCGACGACGATGACGACCAAAACGAAGCGAGCGGCGAGACAGCCGAGTCCACCGACGCCGAGGGCAAGCCCAAGGCCCCCACGAACCGCGCCGAGCGTCGGCGCGCCCTCGCGCTGAAGCGCCGCACCGGCAAGGCGAGCGGCGACGAGACGCGCGACCGGAACGCCCGCAAGCGCCAGGAGCAACTTGACAAGCGTCAACGCGCAGCTTCGGGCGTCGCCGAAGATACGGGGGACGAACCCTCGAACGTCGGCCTCGCGGTCGACGACGCGCTCGCTCGCACCGGGGCCGCGGCAGGGCGCTGGTTCAAGAGCAACTGGCGCTGGATTCAGTGGGCGCTCGTGGCGGGGCTCTTCGGTGGCGTCGGCGCGCTCGTCTACGTTTGGCGCAGCGGTATGACCACCGCCGCGACCTCGGATCTCCTCGCGAGCGCGGTCGCGGCCGAGCAGGCCCGCGTGCTCCCGCCCGAGAAGGACAAGCGCACGGACGACGAGAAAAAGAAGAGCGATCGCGTCGTGTACGCCTCGTACGACGAGCGCGCCAAGGTCGCCCTCGAGCGCTACCAAAAGGTCGCGACCGCCGAGCCGAAGTCCGGCGCCGCGCTGCTTGCGAGGCTCGGGATCGCCGGGACCAAGCTCGATCGCCGCGAGTGGGACGAGGCCGTCATCGCCTACGAAGAGGTGCTGCGCTCGAAGCTCGCCGAGGTCGACGTCGACGTGAAGGGGCGGGCGCTCGAGGGCGTCGGCTTCGCCCACGAAGGCAAGAAGGACTACGACCGTGCGCTCGCGACCTTCGACAAGCTCGCCGAAGTGTCGGAGCCGATGTTCAAGGTCCTCGCGAAGTTTCATAAAGCCCGCGTGCTGGCCGCGAAGGGCGACAAGGACGGCGCGAAGAAGCTGCTCGAGGAGGCGCGCAAAGACATCGAGACGAACGAGCTCGAGGTGAAGCGAGTCTCCGGCGGCGGGATGAACCCCTACCAGGGTCTCCGAACCATGGTCGAGCAGGCCTTGAAGCGCATCGACCCGTCGGCGGTGCCGCCGCGCTTCATGCCGGGCGGCAAGGGCGGCCCGCAGATCACGCCCGAGCAAATTCAGCAGCTCCTCCAGCAGAAGGGTCTGACCCCGGGGATGCCGGGTCAGCCAGAGTGAAGCGCCCGATGGCGGTGGACACTCGCGGCTCGAGGCCATTCGTCGCGCGAGCCCGCCTTGCCCTTGCGGCGGGGCTGGCGCTCGCGACGGCAGCGTGTGACAAGCTCGGCGCGGTCGCGAAGCCCGAGGTCCCGCTGTGGGTCCACCATCCGGGCACCGCGCTCACGATCGAGTCGCGTCGAGAGCTCTCGACAAAGAAGCTCGACGCCGGCGAGCCCTTCGAGCGCGGCACCCCGACCATCGACGCGCCGCACCGTCGCGTCTTCGTAGGCTCGAGCGATCACGGCCTGTATGCGCTCTCGGCGACCACGCTCGCCACGCTCTGGCGCTTCGAGACGGGCGGCCGCGTCGAGGGGACTCCACTCTACGTCGAGCAAGAAGACGCGGTCTATTTCGGCTCGAACGACGGCGCCGTCTACAAGCTCCGAGCCGCCGACGGAAAGCTCGTCTGGCGCTTCTCGACGAACGGCGAGGTCCTCCGACGTCCTGTGCTCGTCGCCGACACGCTGTTCGCCATGAACGCCAACGACGCGCTCGTGGCGATCCACGCGATCACCGGCAAGCTCCGCTGGTTTCGCCAGCGCCCCTCGGCCGCCGGCATGGAAATCGCCGGCTATGCGGCCCCTGCGGTCCATGATGGGCTCGTGTACGCGGCGTTCTCCGACGGGCTGCTGCTCGCATACCGCCTCGAGGACGGGAGCGAAGCCTGGTCCGGCCCCGTCGACCTGAACGCCGAGGCCGAGCAGGCCGCCGTCCGTGGCGAGCTGCGCTACCTAGACGCCGACACGACCCCCGTGGTCGCGCCTCTCGGGGCCAACCCCGAGGGGCCGCGCGAGGCGCTGTTCGTCGCGAGCTACGAGGGCGGCGTCTTCGCGCTCGACCCCCGAACCGGCGGACAGCTCTGGCGCAACGACAAGGCCCTCGGGGTCACCGAGCTCGTCGCGTGGACCAGTGAGCGTCGCCCGACGCCCGGTTCCGGCGAGCCTCCCACGGCACGCACCGTCCTCGTCGCGTCCTCGGGCATGACCGGGCTCTGGGGCCTCGAGCCGTCCGACGGCCACGCCGAATGGCGCCGCGAGCTGCCGGCCGGCGGCGTCACGCCGGTCGTGCCTTGGAAGCAGGCGCTCCTCGTGGGGACGACGCGATATGGATTGTTTTTGATCCATCCGCTCGACGGCCGGGTGCTCGACGGAATCGCGGCCGGCGGGTCCTTTGCGGCGACCCCGGCCACGTACGGCACGCACGCCTTCGCGCTGTCGAACGAAGGCGTCTTGCTCGGCCTCGGCCTCGAGCCGCCGTCGCGGCGTCGCTGAGCCGCAGTGTCGCTGAGCCGCAGTGTCGCTGAGCCGCAGTGTCGCTGAGCCGCAGTGTCGCTGAGCCGCAGTGTCGCTGAGCCGCAGTGTCGCTGAGCCGCAGTGTCGCTGA